>DATHHO010000267.1:0-2343 GCA_035317125.1 Puia sp. | reverse complement strand
GACAGGCGAAGGCTGGGGTGCCGGGACGGAGGAAGCCTGCGCTGGCGTGGAATATACATCATTCGGTTGGGGAGCTGTCCCGGGAGAAGGGGATGACCCGGATACTGATCCGGCTGGGCGCGAAGCTATCGGGCGGGCCGGATGCGATAATCTATGTCTCGGAGATCAGCCGCCGGCAGCATGTGGCGCTGGGGTACCGGGATGAGCGCGGGTACACGATTGCGAATGGGGTCGATACGGATGTCTATATGCCCTCGGCGGAGGGTCGGGGCGGTCTGCTGAAAGAACTGGGGATTGCGGGGGAACCATTGCTGATCGGGCATTTTGCGCGGTATCATCCGCTGAAGGATCATACGAATTTTCTGCGGGCGGCGGCGCGGCTTTGTGCGAAGTATAAACAGGTGTATTTTATTATGGCGGGTAAGGATGTGGATGACCGCAACCCGGAATTGGCGGGGTTGCGGCGGGAGCTGGGGATCGGGGGAAGGGTCCGGTTGCTGGGCATGCGCAGGGATATCGAAAAACTGCTGCCTTCCCTTGATGTTTTTGGTCTGAGCTCCTCTTCGGAAGCCATGCCGCTGACCCTGCTGGAAGCCATGTCCTGCGGGGTGCCCTGTGTGACGACGGACGTTGGAGACGCCGCTCTGCTTGTCGGGTCGGCCGGTCTGGTCGTTCCACCGCGGGATGCGGAGGCGCTGGCCGGGGCCCTCGGCCGGCTGGTGGGGGAGGGCGCTGAAAAAAGGGCGGCGATGGGGGCGGAGGCGAGGGAAAGGGTGATCGCGGGTTATTCGCTGAAGCGGGTGCTGCGTCAATATGAAGACCTGTATAGGAAGTTAATGGGCGCAACGGGCGGAAAATGATGGATAAAGGATGTAGCGGGAGGATGTGCGCAGAGATGATTTATGGAGACGACTGGGCGCAACGGGCGACAGTTATGCAGAGAAATCCACGCATGCTGGATAAATAATTCCCGGACCGGGGTGGCGGGTGCCGGGGGCATTCAGTACTTTTGCGGTCTATATTTTTGAAAATAACCATGGAAATAACCGTAAAGACCGCTGAACAACTCCGACTCACCGCTCAGGAATTTGAATCCATCCAAAAAAAACTCGGCAGGACACCCAATTTCACCGAATTATGTGCTTTCAGCGCCATGTGGAGCGAGCACTGCAGCTATAAGAACTCGATCAGATGGCTGAAGACCCTGCCCCGCGACGGCAAAAAGATGCTTGTCAAGGCCGGTGAAGAAAATGCCGGGCTTATGGACATCGGGGATGGCTTTGGCGTCGTCTTCAAAATTGAATCCCATAATCATCCTTCCGCTATCGAACCTTTCCAGGGCGCCGCTACGGGCGTGGGGGGTATCCACCGCGATATTTTTACCATGGGGGCAAGGCCCATCGCTTCGTTGAACTCACTCCGCTTTGGCAATCTTAAAGAAGGCAAAACCCAACACCTGCTCGCAGGTGTGGTACACGGCATCGGTCACTATGGGAACTGCTTTGGCGTCCCGACGGTGGGTGGCGAGATCTATTTTGAAAACTGTTATCATACCAACCCGCTGGTCAATGCGATGAGTGTGGGCATATTAAAGAATGGAGAAACGGTGTCGGCCACTGCGCATGGTGCGGGCAATCCCGTCATCTTTGTCGGCAGCGCTACGGGTAAGGACGGCATCGGCGGCGCCTCCTTTGCTTCTGCGGATATCACCGCGGAGAGCACGGAGGAATTACCGGCAGTCCAGGTGGGCGATCCATTCCAGGAAAAGAAATTATTGGAAGCCTGTCTCGAAGTCATACAGACCGGCGCGCTGATCGGCATGCAGGATATGGGTGCGGCAGGTATCATCTGTTCCACCGCCGAAATGAGCGCGAAGGGAGAATCGGGTATGCGGATCGACCTCGACAAGGTGCCCGCACGTCAGAAGAACATGAAAGCCTGGGAACTGCTGCTGAGCGAAAGCCAGGAGCGTATGCTGATGGTCGTTAAAAAAGGAAGAGAAGAAGAAGTGATCGCCATCTTCCAGAAATGGGACCTGCCCGTTGCCGAGATCGGTCAGGTAACGGATGACAAGATGCTGGAATTCTATATGAATGGGGAGCTGGAAGCAAAGATCCCGGCCTTTGAGCTGGTGCTGGGTGGCGGGGCCCCCCAGTATGAACGGCCTTACCAGGAGCCAGCCTACTTACAGAAGGTTAAAGCCTTCGATCCCGCTTCGGTGGAGGTACCGGACGATCTCCGGCAGGTGGCGGAACAACTGGTGACGATCCCCAATATCGCCTCCAAGCGGTGGATCGCCGTTCAGTATGACAGCACGGTGGGCCCCGCCAACTCCTCTCCCAA
>DATHHO010000266.1:0-18076 GCA_035317125.1 Puia sp. | reverse complement strand
TCACCTACGGGCTTTGGAATATTGACGAGGAAATGCCAGTTGATCTTGGTGATGCCAGCCCTGATAATGAAGATGAGGATGGCGATCAGCGGTATCACGCAGGCAAAGGCCAGGATGATCGTCAGGATCTGAAACCCATAGCTTTTGCCTATCCTGTATTTTACACTACCTATATTCATGCACTATTCGTTTGTGAAGCGGTCAATAATTCTTTTGCCGATCATGTTGATGACCACCGTGACGAGGAATAATACGAGCCCCAGCTCGATAAGGGCCGAAAGATATACGGCTTTGTCCGCTTCGGTGAATTCATTGGCTATTACGCTTGCCATGGTGTTGCCGGGGGCAAAAATATTTTTTGGGATAAGGCTGGTGTTACCGATCACCATGGTGACGGCCATGGTCTCGCCAAGCGCGCGGCCAAGCGATAACAGCACGCCGGCAAACAAACCTGACTTTGTATATGGCAGCACCACGCTGCGGATCACTTCCCAGCGCGTAGCGCCAAGGCCGTATGCAGCCTCCTTCAGCGGAGAAGGCACCATCTGGATCATCGACCTGCCCAGAGAGGCGGCGTAGGGAATGATCATCACGGCCAGGATCAGCGAAGAGCTGAAGATACCTACACCGACTGGCTCTACGCCGATATGAGACTCCATGTTCCGGACGATGGGGACCAGGACGGCCAGGCCCCAGAAGCCATATATTACGGAAGGCACGGCGGCGATAAGCTCGACCGTATTCTTCAGCAGGTCGGGCAGCCATCCTTTCGGATAATATTCGCCGAGGAAGATGGCCACGGCGATCGAAAAAGGGATGGAAATGATCAGGGCGAGGAAGGAGCTGAGCAGCGTACCCAGCAGAAAAGGCCAGGCCCCATAAATATCCTGTACGGGATCCCATACCCTGCCCCAGAGGTATTTCAGCCCAAGCGATTTTATGGAAGGCAGGGACTGTACGATCAGGGTCAGCAGGATCCCAAGAACGAGTATGACCATGAGCATGCCCATGATCACCAGCGTACGCTTGAAAATACTTTCTGTACGGATCTGACGGAAAGATCGTCTGATCCTGTTCTTGATTCTCACTGCATCGGATGCCTTTGCAGAATCAATAACCCGCAGCGGTAGATCGCTGCGGGTAACCATACTATTCTCAACAGATGTATCCATAATTAATCATTGCTGATTATTGTAATATAGGCTTGCCATCATAGGTAGCCGATTTCAGGATGGCGTCACCGATGCTGACCGCGGCGGGAGACAGCGGCGCATAGTAAAGGGCGCTACCATATTGCTGGCCGTCGTGGATCTGCCATGAAATGAGCTTCAGCACATTGGTAGCCTTGGCAAGGGACCGTGTACCGTATTTCTGCTCTTTGTAAATGAGTACCCAGGAGAAGCCGGAGATCGGATACCCATCGGCAGCTTCCGTGTTGGTCAGGGATACTTTGGAATCATCCGGGATCTTGATATTCGCTGCGGCTGTTACACTGGCAATATTGGGGGTGATAAAGTTGCCGGATTTGTTCTGCACTTTTGCATAAGGCATGCTGTTCTGGATTGCATAGGCCAGCTCGATATATCCGATGGCGCCAGGGGTCTGCTTGATCAGACCGGCGACGCCTTCGTTGCCTTTTCCACCCAGCCCTGCGGGCCAGTTGACGGAAGAGCCTTTACCTACCTTTGTGCTCCATTCTTCACTCACCTTGGAGAGATAGGTCGTGAAGATATTTGAAGTACCGCTGCCATCGGAACGGTGAGCGATCACGATTGCGGTAGCCGGGAGCTTCACCCCTTTATTAATGGCGCCGATCTTTGCATCGTTCCATTTGGTGATCTTGCCCAGGAAGATATCCGCCAGCACGGCAGGGGACAACAGCAGGGTATCCTTCACTTCGGAAAGATTATAGCTGAGTACGACAGCGCCGGTCGTTACAGGGATATGCAGTACGGCTGCCGGTGCGGCCGAATCCTGTTTGCCGTTCATCGGAGCGTCGGATGCGCCGAAATCTACTGTTTTATTGGTCAGCTGTGAGATGCCTGCCCCAGATCCAACGGATTGGTAATTGACTTTCAGGCCATTCAGCTTATTGTACTCGGAAAACATCTTCGAGAACAAGGGATTGTCGAATGAGCTGCCGGCGCCGATAATGGAATTATCTTCGCTGCCGCCTGTAGCGGATGACGTACTGTCCGCGCCCGAAGTGCTGCCACCGCCGCCGCAGGAAACCATGCCAATGCTCAGGGCTGCAAACAATGCGCTCGCGGCCAGTGAACTTTTGATCTTGAAAAAATTTGCCTTCATATTTATTTTACTTGAGGGGGTTAAGAATAAAAAAAATTATTATCAGGAGGATACTATTTACCGAATACATAATAGAACGTCATTCTGTATACCATATCATAGTCCGCATTTGCCTTTGCCAACTGCGTTGCATAACGGTTGTACCAGATATTGGGCATAAAATGTACATTTTTCACCGGGGTAAAGTCCAGACCGCCCGTGATAAAGCTCTGCTTGTAGGTCATGTCCCCTGTGGCAACGGTGCCGCCGGTGTAAGAATTATCATTGTAATTTCCAGTAGTCTGCGCATATTTGGAATACACGCTGTTATCCACTTTATTGATGGGACTGGTCATGTCATAGCGGAGGAAGAAACGCAGCCTGTTCGGGACGAGCGTAGCATGTACATACATCGAAATGCCTTTTGCCGCCACGGACAGGAGGTCGGTCCCTCCGGCTATTTTCGTTGCAGTGACATCGTTCTTCAGGTTATTCACATATCCTTCCACACCAATGGTGAGGTTTGGCGTGGTATAGGCTGCAAATCCTTTCAGCATCTGGCGGGAATGGTGTAAGGTCGGCGTCCAGGCCAGTCTTTCGTAATCGGCATAGAGGTCGAACACCAGTTTTTTATCGAGGAACATAGCCCATACATCGCCGTAAAACCATTTGAAATTATCCGCTTCCGGTTTTGCACTGCTGCCGTTGGCCACCATTACATTATATCCATAATTTCCTTTTGCGTCGAACTTGCCCTGAAGGGTAGCTCCAAGGTCATAGGATGGAGTACGGCGGATATCCGAGATCGTCCTTTCGATGGAACGGTAGTTCCAGATCTTTTCCGACAGGAGAGGGAAGGCAGGTGTAGCAACCTGTCCTACCACGAGGTCCGTTCCTTTCCAGATATTCTTCCACCGGATATTAGCCAGCTTGATATAAAAGGTCAGCTTGTTGTTCTGAGTCTGGTCGCCGTTAGCCGTTGCCTGACCTACAGGCTGGCCAGCGGGAAAGTTGTCTTCCGCAGCCAGTAATAATTCCGCGGAGAATTTGGAGGAGATATTATAGTCATAGCCCAGATAAATACGACGGAACATGAATGCAGACCTGGTCTTGGGAATGCCTGTATATTGATTGGAGCCGCCACGGTTCAGGGAGTCGCTGTGTCCTTTAAAATAATAATCGCCGAACATATAGCCCCAGATCCTTCCCGAATTGGCGGAGCCTGCTTTAAAGGCAGAATCAGAATTCCAGAGATATTGGGCGTTCAAAGAGCTTGCAGAAAGAAACAGGATAGAGATAAACAAAAATTGTAGAGTTATACTACGTTTCATAAAAAGTTTTGTTAGTTATAAGTGAATTATATCCAGTAGCCTGGTCAAGGAGTAAAGCCTGGATGCAAAACAATACTTATGCAATGACCGGAATGTTACCGGAATGTTACCTTAATGTTAACAGTTACCTGAAAATGAAGAATTGCTGTCCTGAGTCGGATGTAAATATACTATAATCAGTATGTTATAAATATTCTAGTTTTTTAATTTAAAATATTGCCGCTTTTACAATGTCAGCAAATAGTTACCATTGATCAACGGATCGTTACCGTTAGTTCCCATGTTAAGAAATTATTACCAAATGGCTTTGTGCGTTACCGGCATACATTACGGCTATTTTTGTCGAAATGTCTTTATGGGTGGTTTCAATTCGATCATACAATTATTCATGCCGAAGGACAAGGTCTTTTATTCTCTGTTCGAAGAAGTTGCCGAGGGTGTAGGGAGAATGGGAAGCTTGTTAAAGGAGGTAGTGTCCGAGCCGGATTTTGACAAAAGGGCCGCCCTGATCTCCCAGCTCGAAACGCAGGAGCATATCAATGATGAGTTCACTCACCGGATCTTTACCGAGCTGGGCAGGAACTTCATCACGCCTTTCGACCGGGAAGATATCCATTATCTGGCCAGTGCGCTGGATGATATCTGCGACTATATTTACTCCGCCGGCAAAAAGATCAATTTTTATAAGGTCAATCCCAATGATATCGGGATCCAAAAAATGGCAGATCTTATCGAGCAGGGGTCCGGACAGATCCGTAATGCGGTGAAAGAGCTGCGCAATATGCGGGACATGCGCAAGATCACGGATGCATTGGTAAAAGTAAACAGCATCGAGAACCAGGCCGACGATATTTTCGACATGAGCATCGACCGCCTCTTCGAAACGGAGCCGGATGCCAAGGAGGTGATCAAGAAAAGGGAGATTTATCAGGTGATGGAGATCGTCACGGATAAATGTGAAGATGCCACCAACGTGATCGAGTCCATTATTATCAAATATTCGTAAGGCTCATGACTTTCCTGTGGATCATCATATGCCTTGCCCTGCTGTTCGATTATATCAATGGGTTCCATGACGCCGCTATTTCGATAGCCACCATCGTCTCGACCAAGGTATTGACGCCCTTTCAGGCTGTCCTCTGGGCTGCCATTTTCAATTTCGCGTCCTTTTTTATTTTTAAATATTTTATAGGGGAATTCAGGATCGGCAACACGATCGCCAATTTTGTGGAGCATGATTTTATCACGCTCCCCGTGATCTTTGCCGGTCTTATCGCCGCCATCTCCTGGAACCTGTTGACCTGGTGGTTTGGCATTCCTTCCAGTTCCTCCCATACCCTGCTGGGTGGTTTCGTAGGCGCCGCCCTTGCCCATGCCGGAGGATGGGTAGCCCATGGAAAAGACGTGATCAATTATGCCAATGTGCTGCCCAGCTTCCTGTTCATTGCCCTGGCCCCCATGATCGGTATGATCGTGGCGTTGCTGATCACGATCCTTATCGTAAATCTTTTCCGCAAAAGCAATCCCTGGCACGCCGAGAACTGGTTCAGACGGCTGCAGCTGATCTCCTCGGCCCTGCTGAGTCTTGGGCATGGAGGCAACGACGCGCAAAAAGTACTCGGGATCATTGCCGCTGCGATGGTAGCGCACGGCGACCTGGAAAGCATCAGACATATTCCGAACTGGGTGCCCGTAGCCTGCTTCAGCGCTATTGCGCTGGGCACGATGAGCGGCGGCTGGCGCATCGTGAAAACGATGGGTACGCGCATCACCAAGGTCACCCCTCTGGAAGGGGTTTGTGCCGAAACAGCGGGAGCTATTACCCTGTTCCTTACCCAGTCGCTGGGCATACCCGTCAGCACCACCCATACCATCACGGGCGCCATCATCGGGGTCGGAGCTACGAAACGATTGTCCGCCGTCCGATGGGGGGTGACGATCAACCTGATCTGGGCCTGGCTGCTCACCATTCCCGTCAGTGGCATGCTGGCCGCCCTTGTCTACTGGTTGCTGAGCCTGTTCATGTGAGCCACTGCTTTGCCGGGTTCCGGACATGCCGATCCCACCGTCCCCGCCCGTCTATTGCACCGTCGTTCCTTCCTTTATCTCATCATTCGCGTTGACGATCACTTTATCGTGCCAGTGCAGATCGCCGAAAATTTCGGTAGAGTCATTCCGTGAATTGCCTTCGGTGACATCCACCCAATGCGCCTTATTTTCCCTTACCATGATCACATATCTTTTTTCCGTAGACGTTATGATAGCCGAACCCGGAACGATGAGTGACAGTGTGTTCCGGATCACCGGCAATTCTACTTCGGCGTACATGCCCGGCTTCAGGAGATGGTCGGTATTGCTGACATCCACCTCTATTGTTTCCGAGCGGTATTTCATATTCAGGGAACCGGAAGACCGGCTGATCTTTCCGTTGAATGATTTGCCTGGCAGCGTGCTAACCCGGAACTGTACCAGCGACCGGCCGGACAGCTGGTTGCTGTATATTTCTGGGACCTCGATGACGAGCCTCAGTTTGCTCTGCTGTTCGAGTACCATAATGGGCCTGTCCTCTGCCTTCTGTGCGGGACCGACCAGGGCGCCTGGATGCGCATTACGCTCGGTGATCACGCCATCGAAAGGGGCGGTCACCCGGAGATAATCTTTGGTAGCTCCAAGGGCCGTGTAATTGGCAATTTCTCCCTGCGCCGTGGCACTGTCGGCCATCATTTTGGCGCGCGCCAGTTCAAGATCATGCGCAGAGACGGTGCCGGGCATCCTGTTCGCCACCAGCAGGCGGTCATAGTTATCCTTGCTTGCCAGAAAGTAAGCGTAGACCTGGAGATACTTGGCCTTTGCAGCATAGTATTGCTGTTCGATCTCAGGCGCTTCCAGCCGCAGCAGCAACTGTCCCTGCCTCACCTGCGATCCGCGGTCGACCGGTATTTCTTTTATAAAGCCATTCACTTTTGGATAGATATCCACTCTTTCGAAAGGTTTCAGCACGGCCGGAAGACTAACGGAGGAGCCTAGCTGGCCCTGTCCTACTTCGCCGATGATATACGGACTGGCCGGGGCGGATCCCCCGCCGGTGGCCCCGGCTTTGCCACCTGCATCTTTGCTGGCGGAAGTGGCGTCTTTGCCAGGACCGGCGTTTACGGGCTTGCTTTCTCCCTGGCTGCAGGCCGCTAAGAAGACCGGCAGGAAGCTGCCTATCAGCAGGAGGCCGGATATATAATTTTTTATCATTTGCATATCTGTATTGATTTTTTTATTGATGGTTGTCCTCCGGCATCAGGGAGGGTGATGAAAAATTCGTCCGGCCCTGGATCAGGGAATAAACCTGTGGCAGGACCAGCAGGGCGGACAGCGTGGAGAACAGCAGCCCTCCGATCACCGCTCTTCCGAGCGGGGCTGTCTGGTCCCCGGCCTCTCCCATGCCAGAGGCCATGGGTATCATTCCCGCGATCATGGCGAGACTGGTCATCAGGATCGGCCGCAGGCGGATCGAGGCGCTGGTAACCGCGGCGCGGGTGGCATCTTTGTATTCAAGCCTCAATTTTTCCGCATTGGTAACGATGAGGATGGCATTGGCCACCGATACGCCGGTGGACATGATCATGCCCATATAGGATTGAAGGTTGAGGGTGGAGCCCGTCACTAATAAGGCCGTGAGAGATCCCAGGATCACGGCGGGGACGGTCGTCAGCACGGCAAGCGATAATTTAAAGGACTGGTAGTTGGCGGCCAGCAATAAAAAAATAACGACGATGGCAATGCCCAGTCCGTTCTGCAATCCACCAAGCGTCTCTATGAGAAGACTGGAAGTCCCCTGGATCTCCGTCACGAGGCCACGGGGCGGATCACCCAGATCTTTGATGGCCCGCTGAACGGCCGTCGTCGTGGCGCCCAGATCTTTTTTATAAATATTCGCGCTTACGGTGACATACCTGCGCGGGCCAGCGCGGTCATACTCGCCGGGAATGGTATCGATCGCAAAGCTCGCCAGGTCTTCGAGCACGGGCCTCGACTGCCCCGTGATCAGCGGCACCTCTTTCAGATCGCTCAGCTCGTGCATAATATATTCCGGTACCTGGACCTGAACCTGGTAAGTATAAGAGGTCCTGTCATCCAGCCAGAGGTTCTTCTGTGTGTAACGGCTGGAAGAGGTGGCGGCCGTCACGGATCTGGCCACATCCGCCAGGCTCATGCCCATCTGAGCTGCTTTAAACCGGTCTACATTGATATTGATCACGGGAACTTTCAGCGGCTGCGCGATCTGTACATCTCTGAGCCAGGTTATTTTTTGCATTTCGGTCACCAGCCGCCCTGCGTAGTCGCCGATCTGTTTCATGTCACGCCCGGCCACCCTCACTTCGATAGGTGTGGCGGCTCCCTGGCTCATGATCTTTTCGGTCAGGTCCATCGGCTCAAAGGAAACGTTCATCTCGGGCAGATCCTGCCTTATCTTTTTGCGGATAGCATCTTTCAGATCGTCGATATCCACTTTGTATTTTTCATCGAGGTTCACCTGCAGGATGCCTTCGTGCGTTCCGCTGTTGAATACATACAGGTTACTGGACCCGAAATTTGTAGGCACCGGCCCTGCAAATGCAGAACTGATGGCGACATGCCCATCCGTGATGGTATCTATGATGTGCAGCACCTCGTGCAACCTGCTCTCGGTGATCTCCAGCCGGGTGCCTCCAGGCTCTTTGATCCTTAGCTGGAACTGACCGGTGTTCACTTTTGGCATCAGATCCTTGCCTATTGTATAGAAAGCCAGGCCCGTGAGGCCGAGTACGATGATAAAATAAGCGGCGACCGTGATGCGGCGGCGGCTCATCATGGATTGTATCACGTGGTGATAGGCCATCTTGAATCGTTCGAAGCGATCGTTTTTTTCCGGCACCGTCTGTTCGTTCCGGGTATGCAGGCCCACTTCGTCCACTTCCGCCTTGTCAAGGGCCAGACCAGCGTGGGCATGTTTATGACCATGCCGGTACATGAACTTTTCCGCTTTCAGCATCCAGTTGGCCAGCACCGGCACCAGTGCCTGCGCAAGAAAGTAGGAGGCGATCATGGCAAAACCGATGGACAAAGACAGCGGCAGGAACATGGCCCTTGGGACCCCTGTCATTATAATGGCGGGAGCAAAGACGGCCAGTATACATAATAAGATCAGTAAAAGAGGAAATGCGATCTCTTCGCAGGCATCATAAATGGCCTGCCTTTTGGGCTTGCCCATCTCCAGATGCTGGTGGATATTCTCAATGGTGACCGTCGCCTGGTCGACCAGCACGCCGATCGCAAGCGCCAGACCGCTCAGGGTCATGATATTGATGGTCTGGCCGGCAAGCCGGAGCAACATCACCGCGCTGAGCACCGATACAGGGATCGTGATGATAACGATCAGGCTGCTGCGAAGATCTTGCAGGAACAACAACACCATCAGGCCCGTAAGTACGGCGCCCAGGATCCCTTCGGTGATCAGGCTTTTCACGGCATTGATAACGAATACCGACTGATCGAACTCATAGGTCACATGGGTATCTTCCGGCAACAGGGTCTGTATTTCGGGTAATTTGCTTTTCAACCCTTTGACCACATCCCAGGTCGATGCATCCGAAGTCTTCACGACCGGGATGTACACCGATCGCCTGCCATTCACCAGCGCATAGTCCACCGTTATATCGGCCGCATCGGATACTTTCCCGATATCATGCACAAAGATGGTGGTATTACCGCTGGTGACTACCGGGATATCATCGAAGGCTTCCACTTTTTCTTCGAGGGAGTTGAGGGTAGTGATATACATGGTATTATTGATCCGTAAATTTCCGGATGGGCTGATGGAATTATTCTTTGCGATCGCGCCTACGACCTCATCGGGTGACAGATTATAGCTTCTGATCTTGTCGGGATCTATATTGATGACAACCGAACGCGCGTTGGAGCCAAACGGAGGTGGCGCGGACAACCCGGGCACCGTGGCGAACATCGGTCGCACGCGGGTAAGCGCCAGGTCATAGACGTCTTTCAGGGAACGGGTAGGGCTGCTGAAGACCAACTCGCCTACTGGCAGGGAGGACGCATCGAAACGCACCACCTGAGGCGGCAGGGCCCCCGGCGGAAAGAAGGCCGAGGCCCTGTTCACCTGTAGGGCTACCTGGGCCGAGGCTTCGGCCATATCCGTCGTTTCATAGAAGCTGAGCTTGATGATGCTGATGCCCTGGATATTTTTGCTTTCGATATTTTTTATCCCGTTGACATATAAGAACTGATCCTGCATGCGGGTGGCAAAGAAGCCCTCCATCTGCCGGGGCGACATGCCGCCATAAGGCTCTATCACGTAGATGGTGGGCAGGTTAAGCCTGGGGAAGATATCAATGGGTATCGTGAAAATAGCCAGCACCGAAAACAGCAGCACCCCCATGGTGACCACGATGATGGCGACAGGCTTTTTTAACCCTGCGGAAACTAATGACATAAGGAATTATTTAAGATCAGATAATAGTTGATAGATGCCATTGCCGGCATAAGCCTTCTGCACGATGGCACGCCAGACCCCTTCCCGGGTATTTATGAGATCGGTCTGTGCGCGGTTGAGCACATAAAGGGCATTGGTCAGGTCGATAATATTCGACAGCCCGGCGTTATATTGTGTCAGCCGCTGTCGGTAGGCATTCGTTGCAGCGTTCAGCTGCACCGGGATCTCGTTGAATTTCTCAATGGCCGTGAGCAGGTTCACCGAAGCCTGCAGCGAGGCATTGGCCAGCACCTGTCGTTGCTCTTCATAATTGTGCAGCGCGATCTCCGTCTGGAACTTCTGCACATTCAGCCTGTCTTTTTCCCGACGTCCATTGAAGAGGTCATAGGTCACGCCGATACCGGCCAGGTAATTGGAGCGGGTATATCCCAGCCCGGAATAAAGGTCTTTGTTAAAGCTGCCGTCCTCATTAATGCTGGAGCCCTTCATCCATCCGGCCCCCAGTACATACATTTTTGGCAGATAAGCTTTGCGGATCAGGTTTTCCCGGGCCTGCCCGTTCTCATACACGGAGTGAAAATAGTTCAGGAAAGGATGGCCGGTGACAGTGTCCGCATAAGGAGCATTACCCAGAGCCCTGAACAACAAAGAATCGTTGCTGAGGTCTGGCTCTATGGATGCGGTATCGAGAGCCGTCAGCAGGGAGAGCTGTAGTTTGGATTGGCTGACCCGGTTAGAAATATCCATATAATCCAGCCTGGCCTTTGAATATTCGGCCGCAGCCAGACTGCTGTCCACACCGGGGCGCAGGCCACTCAGCACATAATTGACGATCGCCATCCGGATCGTATCGGCTCGCCGGAGGTTTTCCCACTGGATGAGGCTGAGCTCATAATTCTTTAAGAGGTCCAGATAGGATTGCAGGACGATGGATGCGATATAAAATCTTTCCTTCTGCAGGTCCATGCTGTCTACTTTCAGACGTGAACCGGCTTCTTTTACGCCGGCTTTGAAGCCTCCGAAATTGGTAACCTGCCATTGCAGATAAGCGACACCTATATTACCGGAGGAAACGGTGCTAAGGTTTTCTGAGCGGGCCCCTACCCCTGTTATGGAAGGGACGATGCCGATGGAGAAATAATCCCCGCCCAGGTTGTTGGTCGTTCCCATATTGACCTGCTCGAACAGGTTCAGTGAAGGCAGCCGCTGATCTTTAGCCTCGGTAACAGCAGCTTGTGCCGACCTGACCTGCGCCTCCCGTGCCTGGATGGAAGGATAATGCTGGAGGGCAAGACCAATGGCCTTATTCAGGGACAACGGACCGCTCTCTGCCACGGATCTGGATTGTGGGACCTCCCCCACACCGGGCCGGGTTTGCGCAAAGGCGCAGGAGCTTATAAAAAAAATAAGAGAAGGACTGAAAAGGAAATTCAGAAAAAGCTTGTTCATATAACAGAAATTATGAAGTACAGCGTGGCCGGCGCGGTCATCGGGAAATTTGCCGGGTGATCCTGCTGTACAGGTGATAGCCATTCATTGGCCGCACCCGGATGAGCGCCGTAATATTCTTAGACGATGGATGGGTGATCAGGAACAGGCGGGGGGTCCGCGAAGGGAGAAATTTCCCGTTGGCTGCTGTAGGCAGGGGCTGATGGTGAGAAGCGGGTACTGCGTGACAGACCAGGTGAACCGGGGAAGCGGAACGGAAAATTGAGCAACGAAAGCTTCCCGGATGCGCGTCTTCTTATGTCGTTTCTCCTCAGGTCTGGAGGTGCCGGAAGATTGCCGCAGATGAGCATGCGGCGAGTTCGGAGAGATAGAGGCCGTAAAGGAATGGATCTGATCGTGAACTGGTCTCAGCCAATCCGGATCCGCTGACCGGGGACCGGTCTGGCGAAAGGTCCGGACCGGGGTAGTGCCGGGATCCTGTCCGGGGCCTGCGCCCTGGATGCTGTTGATGGATGCGATCGGGGTAACGTCAGCATGGATGCAAAGGCCGGCATTCCAGCCGGCAATAAAACCGGCTGTGAGAAGTATACCGAGAAAAAAATGTCTTTGCATCTTCAGGATCATGCGCAGCAAGGTAAAAAATAATTGCGAGCTATTCTAAAAGAAACGGCCGTCCCGGAAGTTCCGGGACGGCCACACATTGAGACGATCTCTATGGATTTGTCTTGACCTGACTGGTCTTGACCGATTTCTTGCCTGCCTTTTTTGGCGACTGCTTTTTTGCCTTTTCCTGATTTTTTTTGCTGATCCTTAACAGATCACGGCTGATCAGCCTGCTGACTTTCTTAACATGCGTCGCGAGTTTTTTTTCTCCCAGATCCTGCTTGTATTCAGCCAGGGCTCCGGTCAGTTTTTCAAATATCTCTTTCCTGACCTGTTTTTTTGTCGGAGCGGAAGGAGTTGTTGTTTCTTGTTGATTCATACCAAAATTTTTAATTAATAAAACGATAACGTAAAATTAATCTTTAAGTAATACATGCAATGTTAAGTTTTGGTTGATTTTTCAACTTTTGGCCTGTAATTGCTTGATAATCAATTTATTTTTGATCGTTATCTGGAAGAGGGGCCGCTGATCAGGCCCTGAAGCATAACATATTGCAACAGCATGATCGTCTTGCCGTCTCTGATCTCTCCGTTACCGACCATCTGCATGGCGGCATCCATGGTTATTTCGAGGACCTCGATTTCTTCCTGTTCCTTTTCTATGCCTCCTCCCTCATTTATCTTCATCGATGTAGAATATTCAGCAATAAAAAAATACAGGATCTCCGTCACCGATCCCGGGGACATATAGGCCTCAAAGACCTTCCTGACCTCCGATACCTTGTACCCTGTCTCTTCCTCCGTCTCGCGTCTTATGCATTCTTCGGGATCGTCCTTGTCCAGCAAGCCTGCACAGGCCTCGATGAGCATACCGTCCGGGTTGCCATTTAAAAATGTGGGAAGCCTGAATTGCCGGGTCAGGATCACCGTGCCCTTTTCCTTATTGTACAAAAGGATCGTCGCTCCATTGCCCCGGTCATAGGCTTCCCTTTCCTGGGTCTGCCAGAAGCCGTTCTTTTTCAAATAATCATAGGTGATCTTTCTGAGCGTGTACCAGTTGTCGGAGAGGATCTCCGTCCTGCGGATCCTTACGTTCCCTTTCATATCGTGCAAGTTTTATGTGATCATGCAATATGGATCTTAAGCCCTTTTTTTATCAGCGCTTTTTTCAGGCCTGCATGCAACCCTTTATCGGTGAGCAGATGGCCGATCATGGACAAGGGACCAAACTTCATGTATGCGTTCCTTCCAATTTTGGATGAATCGCAAAGTAAATAAACGCTGTCCGCGTTGGCAGCGAAGGCTTTTGTGATGGTAGCCTCCTTCTCCCCGGATGCCATCAGCCCATTTTCAGGTGTAAGCCCATCCACTCCAAGAAATGCTTTATCCGCATGATAGCTGCCAATATGATCAAGGGCTTTCTGACCGTGTGCAGCCATGAGTCCCTTATCGAGCTCCCCGCCGATAAGGTTTATCTGGACGGGCGAATCCATCAATTCCGCAACGACGGGCAAAGAGTTGGTAACGACGGTAAGCCCGTTCATCTTTTTCAGATGAGGGCACATGGTAAAGACGGTGCTGCCACAATCCATAAAAATAGTATCTCCGTCCCTGACCAATCCGGCTGCTATCCGCCCGATCTCCTGTTTGGCCTGTCCATTGGCGGATTGCTTGCCCGAGAAACTCGTCAACGGCCTGTCATCCAGCTTCATGACCCCACCATGCGTTCTGGTCAGCAGTCCTTCTTCCGCGATGGAATGCAGGTCCCTCCTGATGGTGGCCGGGGATATCTTCAATTTTCTGGCGAGCGCCAATACCGATAAGCTTCCGGACAGATACACCGTCTCGATAATTCTTTTTTTTCTCTCCGGGAAGCTCATTCGATTATTTTGATCAAAATTAATCAATTTCAATCAAAATCGATCAGTTTGTTATGCAGAAAGTTCCGCTATTACGGAAGGGATATTGCTGATGCCCCAGTGCTCGGCATACAGCCCGTTTTTTAACCGGATGATGTCTATCACCTCGATCACCACTTTTTTATGGGTTGGCAGTACGCCCAGGGATTCCCCGGTATGTGTGGCATGTATGGATTTGCGGGTAGTGACGAGATCGTTCTCCGCCACCTGCTCATGGATCGTTATTTTCAGGTCCGGGAAGGCCGTTCTCAGGACCTGCAGAAGGAAATGGCCCATCCCTTCCTTTCCAGCCGGCGCTCCCGGCGCTGCGGCATGGTTTACGCAATCGGCTGCCACCAATTCCATAAAGGAGGCCTTGTTCCCTTCCTCCATGACCTCTTTGTTGAAGCGGGTAACGATCTGTTTGTTCTTGTCTGCCGAATGATTCATGTCGTCTGTTTTTATTTTATCCTGCAAAGCTACAGGCAGACGAACCCAGGCATTAACGATACCGGTCCAGTTCCTGTCGGGGAACGTTCAATTTTTGTTGCTGGAAGTCTTTTGGGGTAAGCCCATATACCTGCTTGAAGGATTGGGTAAAGCTGGAATGTGTTTCATAGCCGATCTTATGCCAGATCTCGCCGGGCTTTTCATGGTGGTGCAGCAGAAGGTCCTTTGCTATTTCCATTCTTCGCAGCAGGATCCATCTGCTGGGCGACGAACCGTATATTTTCTCAAAACGTCTTTTAAAAGTGGACAGGCTCAGGTTGCAGAGAAAGGCCAGCTCTTCCACAGTGATGTTACCGGTGATATTGGATTCCACGGCCCTGCGGATCTGGATGTCCCCGGGACCGGCGTTCCGTGCCGGCTGGAAGGAGAGGATGGAATCCGGGTGCTTCTCCAGGAGGTGCAGCATCAGTTCTTCGAATTTCAGCAGCTTCATTTCGCCTGGAATGGATCCTCCGGAATGAAGAAGCAGGCGCAAAGACTCAATATAATTATGAATGAACCCGTCTTTCTGGAAAGAGATATATCCTTGCCGGGAGAAAGACCCGTCCCCGCGCATCCGATCGGTGATGGCTGCGTATTTACTGTAAAAATCCGCCAGCACGCTGTCGTCGAAAAATATAAGGATGCTCCTGAAATCTTCCTGTCCGGAAAGTTCCATCGACACCAGACAGTTCCCCGAAGAAAGAAAATGAAATTCACCCGCTCCGGTGTTCACGGTCCTTTCCGCGAACCGCATCGTCTTGTTCCCCTTTATGACCAGGCTGACCGCATGCTTATGGAGGACGCTCCTTCCCTTGAGCGGAGCGCCGGAAGATGCATATTCATACAGAATGATCGGTTCTTCCGCCAATTGTTTACCGGGAAAGATATCCTGCGGCAGATGGAATATGGTCAGGTCTTCGCGCTTTATCACGGCATCGCGTATTTTGAATAAAGCTAGTTATTTTATGAATGCAGCGATTTTATTGACTGAGTTTGATGACCTCGAAGTCCGAGGCCTTTACATTGCCGAGCTGCTGAAGTTCATCGTTATCCCATCGTTCATCGGGCGCGCCGCTGATATACATATTGCTGCCGATATCGGCCAAGATCAGACCATATTTTTTCATGGCGCTCAGTATGATCTGAAGATGCGCCGGATAAGTGCTGATATCGAAACTGGCTTTGAGGCGGATCTTTGCGCCAAACGGGAGGGCCCCCGTGCCGCCGGTGCCATTGCCTTCATGACGGGCGGGAAGGATATGCGCCGCCTGCGTATTTGCTTTTGCCAGGGTGAAGCGGATGGGATGATCGATCACTCCTTTTACTATTTCATCATACCGTACCAAACCGGGAAAGATGGGAAGGCCTGCAGCATCTGCGGATGTCCAGCCGTCCTGCCGGAGCTTATCGGATTTCAGATCGAAGATCGCGCCGCTGGATGCCTCCCAATGATCGCCGTTCACGCTGGCGTTGTATAATTCATATAAAATACCATTGTCCTTATCGACGGCGATCACATGACTATCCCCGCTCTGCTCGACAGGAGCGTTCAGGGGTATGGGATAGGGACCGGGATCACTTTCATTACCATAATTACCATCGTAGGCATTCTTACGATAGACGATGGCAATCTTTTGCTGGCTGCCACAGACCACCATAAATGGAATACCGATGGTCGCCCCCTCGTAGAGACCACTCCCAAAGTCGGCCTTTACTTTACTCGTCGCATATTTTGACAGGATGGTTCCGCTGTTGGCATCGACCGGAGAAGCCGATATGTCCTGGTTCCATGAATTATCGGCCGGGAAAACAGCTATATTTTCGGCATCCGCCTTCTGCGCGTTACAGGCAGTACCCGTGGGCGGAGGCGGGACTACAGGATCTGGACCCGTGACCGGAGGGTGAGCGCCAGCTACAGGCGGACTGTCTTTTTTGGAACACGCTGTAAAAAGAAGAAAAAAGCACCCCAGGAAGAAAGCCGGGAGCAACACGGGCAATGCACGGATCGTCAGTTTCATAAGCATGGATTATGGACCTGACAGTCCAAAAAACATACCAATCACCGCGTTTTAGGGTTAAACTTAAATAGTTGGATACCAGTGCGATGCAGACCGATCAAGCTGAATTGGAGGATCTTGGGACAGGTTAATACCTTCCACCGGGCCTGCCGCCACCACTGCCACCGCCGCCAAAACGATTGTCGCGTCCACCAGGTCTTCCGCCGCCGCCCTTCTGTTGCTCTTCGGCTTGTTTCACGGACATCTTTTTTCCTTTAAGACCCGCGCCATCCAGCGTCTCAATCGCCTCCCTGGCTTCATTATCATTGGTCATGTCTACAAAGCCGAAGCCCCTGCTTTTTCCGGTCTCCCTATCCATGATTACTTTGGCGGAACTGACCTCGCCATACAATTCAAACATTTCTTTTAAATCGACATCATCGAAATCATAAGAAAGACCTGCCACAAAAAGCTTCATGCTATTTTATTTAAAGAGTAAAATTAACAACTTTATCCGCGTCTAACAGGATAACGTGCAAAAATAACTTTCAACTCCATTAAGTTACAATTTATTTAAACACCAGCGCCACAGAATACCACTCAAGGACGGCCGGCCTGGTCCGGTAATCCAGAAAACTACCCGTTAACTGGCTGATATGGAAGTTGGGAAATCCCTTCAATTCCTGCCATTTATACCCTTTTTGTGAGAGGATGGCCAGGGAAGCCGAAGGCAGGAAAAAAAGTGCTTTACCACTCCTGACCACAGAAGACAGGCTGTCGCCGGGGATCCGCTGTATGGGCGCCCGGCAATAGAATTCAAAAGAATAGTTGACAGGGCCCTCCTGGAGCATATAGACGGTTGGGGGGGACATGAGCCGGTGTTCCCCTGAAGGTTGCGCGCCCCCGTAATCCCGGTTATTCCGGTAAGCCTCCTCCGGCAATCCGCTGACATATCTGCCCGCCTCCGTTCCCGCCTGGTACCGGAGTATGCCGGGATAAAGCCAGAAATTAATAAACCCGTATGTCAGGAGGGCCACCCAATAGCTCCGTGCGATGGCCGAAGGCAGTTCCCCACCCCGGAAGAGCAGAAAAGGCGTTGCCGAAAAGACCAGCAAGACCCCCAGCGTAAAGGGCCAGCTGCCGGAATGAAAAAGCCAGCAAAGAAAAATGGCCAGCAGGGGCAGCAGCAGGGCAAGGCCGTTTTGCACCCCGGCTACGATCTTCTGTCCGTTTCGCTGATAAAGGCCGTATAGCCAGGCTGCGGTGATCACCGAAAAAAAAGGGAATAATATATTCAGATAATGCGGCAGCTGAAACCGGGAAAGGGAGAATACGAGCAGGGACAGGATCGCGGCGCCGGCGCTGATGCCATTTCCCGGAACGGCACGGCCTTTTTTCCAGTTCCTGCATTTCTGGATGATAGCCGCATAGCATAACAAAGACCAGGGCAAAAATGCCCATAGGAGGGTATGGAGATAAAAGAAAGGATCTCCGCTGCCCCTGATAGGGCCCGTATTGAAGAAACGGCCGAACTGG
>DATHHO010000265.1:0-22876 GCA_035317125.1 Puia sp. | reverse complement strand
AATAGTTTTGCATACAGACGGCCATTTGTCGCGGTAAGGAAACAAAAACCTGGAAAAAAGATCCGGAAATCGCAACGGTGCGCGGCTGCGCAATAGTCCTTTCTCTTGTTAAACCGGTAATTAAGGTTAATTTGGACGTTGATTGGTCAACTCAGTACGATTCTGGCTGTTTTATTCCCGTTTATGCTCAAATTTCAACAGATGTCTGCTTTCCTCAAACCCGATACCATTATACCTGCCAATGATCTGGACAGGCTGGCGATTCTTTACAAGCATGAGATCCTGGACACGCCCGCTGAACAAACATTCGATAAGATCGCCATACTGGCCGCACAGATCTTCGACACTTCCATCGCTTTTGTCAGTTTTGTGGATAAGGAACGGGTTTTTTATAAGGCTAATATCGGTCCATTCCAGGACATCGATGTCCTCCGCGAACACAGCCTTTGTTCGTTTGCCATTCTGAAGGACGAGGTTACGGTGATCAGCGACACGTTCGAAATGGCTGGACTACTGGAAAATCCTTTTGTTTCGGGTGAGGAAGGTATACGATTTTATGTTGGAGCTCCGCTGAAAACCTTCGACGGGTATAATCTGGGAACGGTTTGCGCGATGGATTCCGTACCTCATCAGGTCAGCGCCAAGCAGATCCAGATGCTGGAATACCTGTCCTCCGTCGTAATGGACGAGCTCGAACAAAGGCAAAAAACAAAATCCGCCATCCGGTTACAGACGGATCTTATCAATATGGTAGTCCACGATCTGCGGCAGCCGGTCACCTCCAGCCTGCTCTATCTGGAACTGATCAATGGAGAAAAAAATCTTGCCAGCATCCATGAAATGTCTGCGAAAGTATTCGGGCTCACCCATACCATCCACCAGAAATTAAATGAACTCCTCAATATTTCCCAGATCGAGAACGGCAATCTGCAGCTGAACATTGAACCGCAGGATATCTCGGGTATTCTCACCCAGGTGATCCAGAATTTCGATATCCGGGCTCGACAGAAAAAACAGCGGATCATCGTGATAGGAGAGTGTTCTCATAAGCTGCAGGTCGACAGGGCGAGGGTCACCGAGATCTTTGAGAACCTGCTGAGCAATTCGCTGAAGTATTCGCATGCCGACTCGGAAGTGATCATTCTGGTCAAGAAGGATGAAAAATACGTCACCGTGGAATTCAGGGACCAGGGATTGGGCCTGGATCAGGACGATATGAAAAAGCTGTTTGTAAAATTCGCCAGGCTAAGCTCCATACCGACCGGTAAAGAAAGATCCAACGGTCTTGGCCTGTCTATCGTCAAGATCCTCGTCGAATTACATAAAGGAAAGGTCTGGGCTACCAGCAGAGGAAAAAACAAAGGATCCTCTTTCTTCGTTGCCTTCCCCGTTACCCCACAATAAGCAACACAATAGGCAATTAATTCTACATACCCGGGCGTCGACCGCCTGTTTAACGGTCCCGGCCCATCGATGGCGTTTGCGGTCACTCCTGGCATCATTTGCGTATATACTATCCATAAACCAATAACATGAAATCATTATTAAGATCAGCCTCCGGCGCCTTGCTCATTGCCCTCGTTCTCATTTTGCCAGGATGCGCTGTCGTCGGCGGGATCTTCAAGGCTGGAGTATGGGTCGGTGTGCTGGCCGTCGTCTTCGTGCTGATACTGATCATCTGGCTGGTTACCAGAAGCTCGAAGAAATAAGTGGTCTCCGGTCCTCGTCATCCCGGTCTCCCCGCAAACCGACAATTGTTTATATTTACGTCATGAATTCTCAGACGGAAGAAAACTATCTGAAAGCGCTCTTCAATCTCGCCAACGATAAAGGCGAGGCGAGCGTAAACGAATTGAGCAAGCAGCTGAATATAAAAATGCCGACGGTCAACAGTATGGTCAAAAAGCTGGCCGATAAGAAGCTCGTTCATTACGAAAGCTACAAGCCCATCCGGCTCACCGAAAAAGGAAAAAAAGAGGCGGCGTTGATCATCCGTAAGCACCGGCTTACCGAAATGTACCTGGTCGATAAAATGGGCTTTGGCTGGGAACAGGTTCACAATATTGCCGAACAAATCGAACACATCCAGTCCCCCGAATTCTTTGGTAAAATGGATGAGCTGCTGGGTTTTCCGAAAGTAGATCCGCACGGCTCCCCGATACCGGACCAGAATGGCAAGCTGGAATGGCTGCAGTACAAAAAGCTGAGTGATTGCAAAGTAAAGGAGACCGTCACCCTCGCCGCTGTCATTCATTCTTCCGATGAGTTCCTGAAATTCCTCAATAGCCGCGAACTGCAGTTGGGTACTACGCTCAAAATACGATCGGTAGAGGCATTCGATGGATCGATGACCGTCAGCTATGGCAAACGCAAATCGGAAATGCTGAGTCTGCCTGCCTGTGACAGGTTATTGGTGAAGGAGGCTTAGCCCGTCCTGAAATAATCTTAGCCTGCTATTTTTCTCTGCCCGAAACTCTTCTCAAAATCGGTGCTGTTCTTCAGCGTCTTCAGCCTGCGCTCGATATTGGCAAGAAGACGTTTGTCGCCGATCCTCTTTTCCTGGCTCTGGTGGAGGGCATCCTGATATAATTTGATAGCTTGTTCGGTGTACCCGTTATTTTCCGCCTGGATGGCTTCGCTGTACTGTTGAGATAAATGGGAATTTTTTCTGCTGTGCAAGAATAGGAGAAAAAGAAATGCAAGCAATACGGCAGTTAGGGTTATAACTATAAAAATAGTGATAGACATAGACGATGAAGGTAGCGATTCTTTCAGTATCCGATTTTTTTTATTTTGGTCTTTTTACCCGGTATTTTCCTGCTTTGCTTCTCCGGCGCTTTCCTTCTTTTTTACCCGTTGGCCGGCCTCTCCCAAATCCCGGGGCACAGGTTTTGAGGATCCCATCGTATGAAAAAGATACTGGGTTCTATCCTGCTTGTTTCAGGCATCATCATGCTCGTCTGGACGGGGTTCAGCTTCACCAGAAGGGAAAAAGTGCTGGATGCGGGGCCTGTCCATATCTCCGCCGACAAAGAGAAAACAGTGAACTGGCCTCCTTACGCCGGTGGGATCCTGGTCATCGCAGGCGTCGTATTATTAGTCGGTTCCAGAAAGAGCGAATATCCGGAATTAGTGTAATTTCAGCTATAATGTCCTGTATATGCTGAAAAGAGCTTTTTTGAAAGGAATTGGACTGACCAGCCTTGGCGCGACCCTTTCCACGAGCGCAATGGCGGAATGGATCAGCCGCTGGGACCAGCATCCCGCCTCCGGCCTGGCGGACAACGAAGATTTCTGGGCGGGTATCCGCGGAGACTATCGCTTAAAGACCGACTACATCAACCTTGAGAATGGTTATTATAATATTCAGCCCGCAGCCATCCTCGAAGCATTTATCGGACATATCCGGCAGGTAAATTATGAAGGCGCGTATTATATGCGCACGGTGCAGTCCGATAATAAAAAGGCCGTAGCGACCAGACTGGCCGCACTAGCTGGTTGTTCTCCGGATGAGCTCATCATCACCCGCAATACAACGGAATCACTCGATACGATCATCGCCGGCTTTCCATGGAAAGCAGGAGATGAGGCCATCATGGCGGAACAGGACTATCCGGCCATGCTCGCGATGTTCAGACAGGTAGAACGACGCCATGGCATGGTGCGCAAGACCGTATCGGTGCCCAACCATCCCAGCTCCGACCACGAACTGGTGGAGCTTTATGCAAATGCCATTACACCGGCGACGAAGTTGCTGATGGTCTGCCACATGATCAACATCACGGGCCAGATCATGCCGGTGAGAAAGATCTGCGATATGGCTCATGCAAGAGGTGTGGAAGTCATGGTGGACGGCGCGCACTCCTTTGCACAGATCCGCCATGCGATCCCCGATCTGAACTGCGATTACTATGGCGCCAGCCTGCACAAATGGCTGAGCGTTCCCCTTGGCGCGGGAATTCTGTATGTAAAGAAAGGACATGCTGAAAAGATCTGGCCCTTGCTTGCGGAAGCCGATCTCTCGGCCACAGGCATTGCCCGGCTCAACCATACGGGTACGCTGCCGGTGCATACGGACCTGGCGATCGGTGACGCCATCGATTATTATGAGCGGCTCGGGGCGGAAAGAAAAGAGGCGCGACTCCGGTTCCTCCAGCAATACTGGACCTCGAAGGTCCGCGACCTGCCGGGCATTGTGCTCAATACCCCTGCGGATCCAGCACGGGCCTGCGCCATAGCAAATGTTGGTATCAAAGGAATAAAGCCCGCCGATCTCGCTGACAAGCTGCTGCGGCAATACAAGATCTACACCGTAGCCATCGATTACCCCGCGGCCAATGTCCGGGGTTGCCGCATTACTCCCAACGTGTTCACGACTCTTGCGGAACTGGACACCCTTGTGCGCGCGCTGAAGGAGCTGAGTGTTTAACGCAGACGGGCGTGAATAAAAAAACCTGCAGCGGAACTGCAGGTCAAAAAATCTATAAAATGGTAGGTTAGTAACTCAAATGTAGTGATTTGCCAACGTTAACGAAATTTTTTTCTGAATTATTTGATCTCTGATATCAATTACCATTTGCAGGTTGTTTTAATGTTCATTCATTTTGCTCCATTGGCTTCGCTAAGATAAGGTTTCAGAAACCCTCCATCCACAATAAACAATCTTGCTCCCGTCGCCGTATACGACCGGTGCGAGCTTAGATCGTCCGATACATGATAGGACATCCCCTGCCTCAGCACATACTCCTCTCCGCCATCCAGCTCGGTGACCATTTCTCCTTCAAGGCAAAAAAGGATATGGCCTTTCTGGCACCAGTGGTCAGCCCGGTACCCCGGGGAATACTCAACCATCCTTATCCGGAGATCGCCATACTGCAAAGTCTTCCAGAAGGCAACCCCTTCCTCACCCCTGTGCTCCGTTGCGGGAACTCCGCTCCAGTCGACCGTCTCAAAAGGTATATTCATAGTAACAAATATCATAAATGAACAGCATAAGTATCGAATCCGTACAATCCCCTCCCCGCTCATTACCTTAAATAATTGATTATCAAAAAAATGCAAATCTGGCATCCGCCTGGTTCCCTTTTTTCCATGCTAAAGATCTATCTCCAGTCCGCCATGCGCAACCTGACAAAGAACAAGGCGCATACCTTTATCAACGTTGCCGGGTTATCGGTTGGCATGGCCGTCGCAATCCTCATCGGCCTCTGGATCATGGACGAGCTGTCTTTCGACAAATACCATAAGAACTACGATAGCATCGCGCAGGTGATGCAGCACCAGATGATCAACACGGATTACCGGACACAGGTCCAGGTGCCCATCCCGCTGGGAGAAGAGCTGCGGACAACCTATGGAGGAAATTTCCGGCAGATCGTCATGTCCTCCATGACCGAGAGCCATGTGCTTGCGGCTGCCGCCAGGAAGATCACGCAGACGGGGAATTATATGCAGGCCGGAGCGCCGGAGCTGTTCAGTTTAAAAATAAAGCAGGGCGACGGGGCCGGGTTAAAAGACCCCTCTTCGATCCTGCTTTCCCAGTCAGCCGCAACGGCCCTTTTCGGCAATGCCGTTGCGGTAAACCAAACGGTGAGGATCGACAATGAGCTGGACCTGAAAGTCGCGGGTGTGTACGAGGATCTTCCCTTTAACTGCACGTTGAATAAACTCCAGTTCATCGCTCCCTGGGAACAGATGAAACATTTAAAGAACAACCTTCAGAACTGGGGCAATAATGGCTGGCAGATCTATGTACGGCTGACGGATAAGGCAGATCTGAATGCGGTGTCGGCAAAGATCAAAAATGCCAAGATGGACAAGGCGAATAATGGCGATCAGCGGTTCAACCCAGTCATTTTCCTGCATCCCATGAGCCGATGGCATTTATATTCCGAGTTTAAGAACGGGGTGAATACGGGTGGCAGGATCCAATACCTGTGGTTGTTCGGGACTATCGGTGTGCTAGTATTGTTGCTGGCTTGCATCAACTTTATGAACCTGAGCACGGCACGCAGCGAGCGCCGGGCAAAAGAAGTGGGCATCCGCAAGGCCATCGGCTCCCTGCGCGGACAACTGATCGGACAGTTCTTTGCCGAATCGGTATTGGTAGCGGCTTTTGCGTTTGCCTTTGCCCTGCTGCTGGTACAGCTTGCGCTTCCTTTCTTCAATGAGGTCGCGGGAAAAAGGATAACCGTTCCCGGGAACAATCTCTTTTTCTGGTTGCTTGGCATTGGCTTTACCCTGATCACCGGCCTGATCGCGGGCAGCTACCCGGCCCTTTACCTCTCTTCTTTCCAGCCCGTTAAAGTATTAAAAGGCACGTTCAGGATGGGTGCCATGGCGGCAGCACCAAGGAAAGTGCTGGTGGTGACCCAGTTCGCGGTATCCGTAATGCTGATCATCGGCACCATTATCGTTTTTCGTCAGATCCGCTTTGCCGAGAACCGGCCCGTGGGATATAGCCGCGATGGTCTGCTGGCCATCGAGACCGTTACCCCGGATGTACACCAACATTATGAGGCCTTCCGGGATGACCTGATCAAGACCGGCGCCATCGTAGAAATGGCCGAGTCTTCCAGCCCCACTACGGAATCACGGAACGAACAATCCAATTTCGACTGGAATGGCAGGGACAAGAGCACCAATACACAAGCATTTATGACAGCGGGTATATCCCAGAAATTCGGCAAGACCGTAGGCTGGCAGTTTATTCAGGGCAGAGATTTTTCCACCGAATCCACCGGCGCCGATCACCTCGGTTTTGTCGTGAATGGATCTGCCGCAAAATTAATGGGATTCAAAAACCCGGTAGGGGAGACCATACATTGGGTAGGCTATAATTTCACGATCATCGGGGTGATAAAAGATATGGTGATCCAGTCCCCTTTCGATCCCGTAGTGCCTGCCATCTTCTACCTCGCCCCCTGGCGGATAGGAGTCCTCAATATAAAAATAAATCCCAGGGTCAGCGCCAGCTATGCGCTGGGCAAGATCGAAACGGCCTTTAAAAAATATTGTCCTTCGGAGCCATTCGCTTATAAATTTGCAGATGATGAGTACGCCCGCAAGTTCGCCACGGAAGAACGGGTCGGCCAGCTTGCCAGCTTTTTTGCCGTTCTCGCTATCTTCATCAGTTGCCTGGGGCTTTTTGGAATGGCCTCTTTTATGGCGGAGCAACGTATCAAAGAGATCGGCGTGCGGAAAGTACTGGGTGCTTCGGTCTTCAATCTCTGGGGATTGTTGTCGCGGGATTTCGTCGTGCTGGTCATCATTTCCGTGCTGATCGCTGCGCCTGCGGCTTATTATTTCATGCACAACTGGCTGCAGAATTATCAGTACCGTACGGAGATCACCTGGTGGATCTTTGCCGTGGCTGGAGCTGGCGCATTAGTCGTTACCCTGGCCACCGTGAGCTTCCAGGCCATCAGGGCCGCGCTGATGAACCCGGTCAAAAGCCTCCGGACGGAATGAACAGTGGATCCGGATCATTCTGTCCGGGTCCATGCATCCGGATCAACGGATCCGCTTAAACAACCGGCTCCACCGCACCCCTTTTTCGAGGCTCATCCAGATCACCCAGGCCTTGCCGACGATATGATCTTCCGGGACGAATCCCCAGAACCTCGAATCCTCCGAGTCATGGCGGTTATCGCCCATCATCCAGTAGTAATCCATTTTGAAGGTATAGCTGGTGGCGGGCTTGTCGTTGAGAAAGATCTGTCCGTTCCGCATTTCCAGCTTGTTTCCCTCATATACCCGGATGGCCCGCTCATAAATGGAATAATTGGCGGCCGTCAGCGGCATGGGAACTCCTTTGGCCGGTATCCACAGCGGTCCGAAATTATCGCTCGTCCATACATGCACATGGTCATAAGGGAACAGTTCTTCTGTGCTGTCGATCTCCGGGGAGATATTTCTGACCCATCCGGCCTTGACCATTTTTTCCCTGGCCTTAGAGGTCAGCAGCATACGGTATTGGTTGGTTTCCTGCAACGGCTGGAATTCTTCGGGTTTGCTCATGTCCAGCTCATATTCCTCTTTCAGCACCGTCTCATCCAAAGGTTGTCCTGCTGTCTGTACCCGGTACCAGGTCTCCGATTCCGGCGGGTCGGGCCTTTGCTGTCCATTGATAAAGACTATTCCTTCCTTTATCGTCAACGTATCGCCGGGAATGGCGACGCACCGCTTGATGAAATTTTCTTTCTTATCCACGGGCCGCAGAATGATGGGGTACTGGTCCGGGTCATTCAGCACCAGTTTTCTCCCCGAATCAAGGCCCACCCGCTGTCCCAGCGCACGACATACCTGATAGTAGGTGATCTTCGACTGGTATTCCTCCTTGTTGATCACCGTATCGCCGGCTGGAAAATTGAACACCACCGCATCAACTCTTTTTACGGGGCTGGCGAACCACCGGATATAGGGGATCCTGATCCATTCGAGATAAGAGGAAGTGTTCAGGATAGGCAGGGTATTGTGAACAAAAGGAACAGCCAGGGGCGTATTGGGAAGGCGTGGCCCGTAGCTTATCTTACTCACGAACAGATAATCATTCACCAGCAGGCTCTTTTCCATGGAGCCCGATGGAATAACATAGGCCTCGAATACGAATATGCGTATAAGGGTCGCCGCTACGACGGCGAAGACGCCTGCATCGATCCATTCCCGGGCGGTGCTTTTTTTATGGCTTTTTACTTGCCCTGCGCCAAGGAAGGTAACGGTCGGGCTGAACCCGATATACGGGAAATACAGGAAAGGCAGGAGGGCAGCCAGCGCATGTTCGGCCAGACGGAATTTCCCGAAGCCCTTGACGAATTCCACAAAAATCCCCATGGAGATGAACCAGCCCACGATGGGGACCAGTTGCCAGAACACCCAGTGTCGGGGTCGCTTCACAAGCTCCAGCATGGTCCATGTGTTATAGAAGGGAACAAAGGCCTTCCAGCCGGGCACACCGGCTTTTTCAAAAAGCCTGAACAGGCCTGCGGAGGGCAGCAGCAGGATCAGCAATTGGATGCCGGTCAGGATCAGTATCTGATGGGTGGACATGTCCTATATGTCGCAACCTGTCCTTTTTTGTAACAGGGGAGGCTGAAATTATTTTTCACCCCGCAACGGCCCATCACCCTGGCGTCAAAGCCTGGTCGGCCATTGCGCTTTATTGATCCGTCCGCAGGCTCTTCGCCGGGTTCATCAGGGCTGCCCGGATAGCCTGGAAACTGATCGTAAGAAGGGTAAGCGCAATGGCCACAAAGGCCGCCGCTATAAATACCCCCGGGCCGATGCTGATCCGGTAATTATATTTCTGCAGCCAGTTCTGCAGGAAGTAAAAGGCAATGGGGGAGGCGATCACACAGCTGATCAGGACCAGCATAATAAAATCTTTTGAGAGCAGGAGCCATACCTGCGATACGGTGGCGCCCAATACCTTGCGGATGCCTATTTCCTTGGTACGCTGCTCCGCCGTATAGGCCGCAAGACCGAAGAGCCCGAGACAGGAAATAAAGATCGCCAAAGCGGCAAACAACCCGGCAAGTTTGCCGATCAGCGTTTCCAGGCCGAATTTCGCGGCATAGCTTTCATCGGCAAAAGTATAGATATACGGGAATGAAGGGTTGTATTTGGAGAAGATAGGAGTGAGCCGGGCAATGGCCTGTGGCGTGCTCACCGCAGGGGACAAGCGGTAAAGGATCGTGCTTTCCCAGCCGGGACGGTAGATAAATAAAGTGGCTTCGGCAGGAGTGAAGGGGGACATCATCAGGGCATCCTTTACGACACCGGTTACCCGCAGTGTGCCCATGCTCGTTCGGAGGACCTGGTTCAGCGGTTGTTTAAAACGGAACAGTTTTACGGCTGCCTCGTTGAGGATGACCTTGGAACTGTCTGCGCCAAGATTATTTACAAATGCGGCTCCTTCCTTTATTGTCATGCCGACCGTCTTAAAATAATCCCCGTCGGATACCGCTACGGTCGCCATGCCGGAGATCGTTTCACCCGGCTGCTTGCCTTCCCATTCTTCTACCGGATTCCAGGACCAGATATCGTTGGTAGGGCTCGACGACTTGGTAATGCTGGTGACCACGCCGCTGTTCAGCAATTCATTCTTCAACGCAGGATAATTGCGGCTCAGATCACTGCTGACGGCGGTCATCAGGAGACGGTCGGCATCAAAGCCCATCGGTCTGTCCTTGGCATGCCGGATCTGCTGGTAGATGATGATGGTACTTACGATCAGCGCGATCGAACAACTGAACTGCATGACCACCAGGATTTTTCTTGGCCAGGATGCCGATCTTCCAACCTGCAGCCGGCCTTTCAATACTTTCACCGGCTGGAAGGAAGAAAGATAGAACGCGGGTCTGCTGCCCGAGAGCAAGCCGGTGAACAACACATAGCTCAGCATGAGCATCCAGAAAACAAAACTGGAATAAGGTATGCCGATATTACTTTTCGTGAGCGTATTGAATGCCGGGATCACCGATTGCAGCAGCAGGAGCGAGAGCAGGAAGGCGACAACCGTGATCATAAAGGATTCGATGAGGAATTGAAGGATCAGGTCCTTGCGCCGGGAGCCGATTGCCTTGCGGATCCCCACTTCCTTTGCCCTTTTTTCCGAGCGGGCCGTGGAGAGGTTCATAAAATTGATGCAGGCGATCAGCAGAACGAGCAGGCCAATGATACCAAACATCCGCACATAATCGATCAGGCCTCCGGCGGACTTTCCATCCTTGAAATCCGTGTACAGATGCCAGTCCTTCATGGGGTGCATAAATACCTCTGCCTTTACCGGCTTATAGATCGCCGGGGCATTTTTTTGCAGGAGCATCCTGATCTTCGGCTCGACCTGGGCGTAACTAACATTTGGCTTCAGCGCGACGAAGATCTGGAAGGAATTATTTCCCCAGCCCGCGCTCTGGACCCAGTTTGCCGTAGCCAGTAAATACCCGAAGGGAATAATATAATTGAACTGAAAGCTGGAATTGCGGGGCAGGTCCTTTAGTATGCCGGTGACTTTCAGGTCATGGGTGTTATCTATCCGTACCAGTTTATTGATGGGGTCTTCATGACCAAATAAGGAGATGGCCGTTGACTGGGTCAGCACAATGGAGTAGGGCTCTTTTATGACTTCGCCGGGACTGCCCTTCAATAATTCGTATGGGAAGATCTTTAAAAAATCGCTTCCCGCTATGGCGCCGTCCAGGTACAGTTTTTTATCGCCCACTACGAGGCCATGCGGACCCATCCAATCTGACTGCGCCACATAGCTGATCTCGGGAATATCCTTTCTCAGGGCTTCGGCCAGCGGTAAACACAGGGAATGAATGGCAAACTTGTTGCCATTATTATTGGATACATATTGCACCTGGTAATTCTGCTGATAACCGGGCATGAACTTGTCAAAGGAATACTGGTAATAGACCCAAAGGCCGATCAGCAGGGCAATGGCCATACCGGCGGCCAGTCCAAGGATATTAAGTGCGCTGTATACTTTATTGCCAACCAGATTTCGCCAGGCGGTCTTGAAATAACTTCTCAGCATGATCATCGGTTTTGGGTGATGAATATTCGGTTCCCCACATAGTGACCAATGAAAATGCCAGCTTTCAAATATTTGCCGGTCAATTACTTATACAGAAATTATCGCTAGGACTGTCCGGTTCCGGTACAACGACTGTCCGGTCCAACACGGCGCAGGTTCTGGCAGGATTGTTGATAACTTAGTGCAGTCATTCAGCACATTATGAAAAAACACCTCTTACTCCCGGCCTTTCTTCTTTTGGTAAACCATCTCATGGCCCAGACCGCGGGCAGCAAACCCCAGGCGATCCGGCTGATCGATAACCAGCTAAGCCTTTCCAGCACGCTCAACGACCAGACCTCCCAAAGCTTTATTGGCGCGGAGACTGGTGATAAGATTATTTTAAACTGCAACCGGCTGAATAAAAATGGTAATATCAGCATTTCGGTAAAGGATTACAACCGGGGAAATGAGATCTATAAATGGGATGGGTTTGATATGATCCGGGATCAGGAGATCGTCATTCCGGCGAAGGGTATTTATATCGTCAGTCTGCGAACGGCTTCTTTATTAAGCAAAGATGTTAAATTGACCGTAGACAGGATCCCCTCCGAAAATGCCACCGCGGGCATGACGGATCATAAACAACAGTTCGATACCACCAGCGTAGAAGTAATAAATACCACGTCGAGAGCTTATTCAAAGAACTCTCCACAGGCCAATAATATGGTCCTGAAGATCGATCTTCCTCCCAATACCACGTATTGGGTCTACTGGATCGGCGCAGGAAAAGATGCCAAAGAAAAAATGCGGTCATTCGTAGCCAGCTGTTCCACCATCGGAGCGCTCTTCCCCTCCAATCCTCTCGTGCTGTATGGAAAGAAGATCATGTCTACGCTGCCCATGTCCAGCTCCAATGCCCTTATCAGCTATCATTTTATAGATACGCGCAATACCGCCGCCTTTAAGGGCAAACAACAGTTTTCCTCCTATATGTTCAAGTCGGCGGAAAAGATCAGCACCGAATATGCTTCCATCCACAACAACCAGCAGGACCTGAATTTGGCCATCGCCAACGAGAGCATGGGAACGGACCAGGATGTCGAGGTCAGGGTCGTGGCCTTTATCGTGAAGCCCAGACCGTAAGGCCGGTCATTTCTTAAACACCCGCAGGGTCTCCACCATCTTATCATGGACCAGCTGTAGCATATACATCCCGGCCGGCAGCGACCGGATATCCACGACATGCTGCTGCTCTCCTTTTTCGATTTTTCCCGACAGCACCATCCGTCCCGCGGCATTGTATACATTCAGGCTGGAAGGCTCCGACGACCTGGCAAACAACAGGGTAACCTGATCCGTTGCGGGGTTGGGCGCCACGATGGTCTGGGTCAGCCCATTCCTGTACAGCACCGTCACCACCGCGGAATAGGTAAATTTCCCGTCAAGATCCGATTGCCGGATGCGGTAATAGTTGATCCCCAGGGCCGGTGAGGCATCCAGCCAATGATAATCCAGGGGACTGCTGCTGTTGCCTGCTGCGGCAACGGACCCGATGGAGTTGAACAAGCCGCCATCGGCGCTTCGTTCGATGTCAAACCGCTGTGTATTGTTTTCCCTTGCGGTCCCCCAGCCGATCAGCGTCTGATCACCGGTCAGTTCACCCCGGACATAAAGCCAGGTCAGGGGCAGCGGGTGGTCGTTGCTGAAGGTTCTGACTTCGGAAAAACTCCACGAATCACTAAAGCTCCGGACAAACAATTGATGAGCTCCCTGTGAAAGCGTATCGGTACCCACCGGAAAATTAAATCCGCTGACATCCGTCCCTGCCGGCACGGCTTGTTTAAAACCGTTTCCAAATCCCGGATCGTTGTCAAAAAAAACTTCCAGTTCCGTAATGGGAGTGGCGGCCGTGGCCGGCGGCGCATAGGTGGGATGGAAGTTTTCGAAATTTGCGCTGGCCGTCAGGGCCCAGTTGCCCGCATTATCCCGGCTCCGGACAAACAAGCGATGAATACCCGGCTTAACGCCCACAAGGGAAACAGGAACGACAAGCGATGGAATATCGGCAGCCATCGCAAAAGGCACAGCTGCTCCATTCCCAAACCCAGGGTCGTTGTCGATAAACCATTCGATGGCGCTGATGCTGGCAGCCGGGGAAGGGGCAGGAGGATAGGCCGGTTGGGCAGGCAACAGGACGGGTGCGGCCAGTGCGGCTATAAAGAGGAGTATGAATCGTTTCATAAAAGAAGTTGAATGGGCCGGTGTAACAGGCTGGTTAATTATTACTGCGGGTACTCACGCTGATGTCCATCGTCACCGCGGTGGGGGGTATGGACTGCGGTACCGTCAGGGCATAGATGGTAGGTATCGCAGGTATCCCGCTGCTGCGGTAGCTGTCCGTGGTGGCTACCGTATTGTACGCGCCACGGTCCGGAGTAATTCCCGATATGGTCTCGCCGCTGGCGCGTAAGGAGCCGCCATTCGCGGTCTGGAACCGGGTATCTCCATGACCTGTCATCAGACTGCCCGTAAATAAGGCGGGCATGGAAATATTTACCTGGTTGCCATCGGCGCCACCCGTTATACCCGCTACTGCCGTTGCGGCAAAGGAATTATTCCGGATGATATTATTACCACCGTTGATGGCTGCCATGGCGGAGAAGGTGAATACGTTGTTGGCGATATAAAAATTGTTGAGGGTGAAGGCAGCCGCATTGCTGTTAAGCGTATTGTTCCTGAACAAACCGGTGAAATTGGCGTCGAGGATAGTGGCGCCAGATCCAAAGCCCGTGGCCGCAGAAAAGATATTGTTCTCGATGCTGATCGTCACAAGTCCAGTCGAGCCAGAGCCACTCAGATTGGATTGCAGAAAACATTTGCTGATGCTGATACCGGCCGCTGCGCGATCGAACCCAACAAAGGAAAGCAGACCGGCAAACAAACACCTCGTAAGCGTGACATCATGCACATTATGGATCAGGTTCACGGTAGTGAGAAAGGAGAGGCCGGAGATCAGGCTGCCGCTGGCATTGGCGTTTGTCGCTGAACTGTCGACGGTCATGCTGTTCACGACGCTGCTGTCGGTTGTTGCCTGCAGACCGCTGCCACTCAGGAAATAGCCGCTCCCCAGGATCACGAGACGTTTGTTCAGGACAAATGCGCCATACGCCGTGGCGGAAGGCTCTACATGGATCGTGTCCCCCTCCGCGGCCGCCGCAACGGCTGCCGGAATAGTTATAAAATCGGGATGTCTGGTGGCGTCATTATTTACCCGCCAGATATGCGCTGTGGCGGTATGGGACAGGGTCAGGGCGACAGACGCGATCGCGCAGGCCATCACTACTCTTTTCATAGTCATGTTGTTTAAAGTTTGGCTGAGATTTAATTACCGGCCGGGTCGACAGGGGAGTTGGCGTGCAAGAAAGAAAGAAAAAACCGCTCCCGGCGCGCCGTTTACTGAACGGCGGGTTTCAGCGCATGAACGCAGAGATCAGACAAACTTCTGCCGCAGCATCCGTCTGCCTCTCCCGATTACAAACTGAGCTTATTTCCGACAGATCGTGGAGGTCAGTTTTTTGAACGCTGTGAGATAATTTTGATTGTACGGGCCGGTAAATCCCTACATGACTATGATCTTGTCATCGATCAGGACAACATGCTGAAAGATCAGGGTCTCTTTCAGATCCAGTGTTCCATATATTTCTTCCTGATAAGAATCCAGGCCATTGACTTTTTGTTCAGATTGATTTTTGATCGACACCTCATATAATCCTCTTTTTTTCAAAGCAGTTACCTCCATACTACTTTCCATCAGCGCACCACCCTGATCTGCTGAAACTCCAAAAGCTGGCTTGCAGATCACCTTCAGGTAAGACTCATGTGCATAGGAGTCCTTAATTGCACCGTCGATGGAATAATAATAAACGGAGGGTGATATCCCCGAACCAGCTGATTCATATCTGGCAAGGTGAAAAATTGAGTGGGATTGATCCAGTTTGAAAGGTACAAGGGCAAACGGATTCAATTTCATTGATCTGTCATAATAAATGCTTTGAATTGACTTTTTTATCAGCGCTCTCATACCTATACTCCCCGAAGGAAATACACCCATGATCATGACGGTAAAGCTGGAATCTCCGAAGGTGAGATTGTACATTTTTGTGCTGGTATCCTCTCTAATTTGAACAATAGCCATTTTTGCGGGGAAGCCATTTACCGTTAATGTTGAAAAGTTAAAAACTTTATCCCCATGCCAGCCGGAGTTAGAATATAAACCTTTGTTCCAGGGACATTCACCCGTCCTTGCTTGCTTATATTTTTGATGATACCAGGGAGTTCATAATCCTTCTTCTGGCCATTTGTCACAAGGGCCATACAACTGAAGCACAACAAAAATAATTTTCGCAAGGACATTATATTCATTTATCTGCGGAGGAAGGTCTTGAAAAAATTCTCAAACATCGCAAAGATTTATTATATGATAAGAATGGTTCTTAAATATACATAATTAACGGCATGATGATTATATGCGGGAATTGATTCATTTTTGTTACAGGCACCTCAAAAAATAATGATGAGAATATTCATGGTATTGATCTTGCTCGGATTTTCAAGAATTTGCCTTGCTCAGGGGGAGGACAATCCTTTTAAGGTTGTTTTGTTAAAGGCGAAAAAAGGCGCCGTCATGGTGTTTGCCGGAAAGAAGCATTCCCTGACACTGGATATTCAGGGCGACGCTGTCAAGCCCGCTGGACAGCCAAATTTTGTGTTGGTGAATGAAAAGATCGTACAGGTTTCCTGTATTCCCATACCGGGCGGCAAGGATGCCAGCAAGTGCACAATAGACCAGCAACAGGAGATACTGAATGGCTATGTGAACTATGAGATGGATTATTTTAAGAAGGAGCTGAAACTGGCGACCGGGGACCTGAAAAAGGAATGGCTGGTCTTGCAGGGGCGGCAATATCTCCTTTGGTATTTTGACGTGCCGAAGCAAAAGGTAAAGGGATCCGGAGAAGTAGCAAAGCAAACAAATTTCCAGGTCTATATGTCCGCGATCTGGTTCGATCAGATCCTGGATATTAACAACCCTGTCTTGGACGGTAAAGATTTAAGCAAGGCTAAAGCCCTCCTGATCCCGATAGCCCGCACGCTGAAAAGCTATGAAGGGGAACTTGACATCGAGGCCTTCTCCAAAAAGCTGGAATAGAAACTTATTTATTCGCCAGCATTTTGCTTATCAAAAACGTCCGGGCATCGCGGTTGGCTGGATAGCCGGCGGCGAGTAGTCCCTACCGCACCAGGATCACCACCCCTTTCTGCACCTGCTCTTTTTTATCGGCGGCAAACTGATAAACAGCATACCACGCAAACCCGCCCGCGTCCTGCGGATGCCCCCTGAACACGCCATTCCACCCACCCAGCGGGTCCTTCGTCTCGAATACCTTTTCTCCCCAGCGGTTGTAAATGACGAACTCGTAGCTGACCGGCATCTCGTCGAGGATAGCCCGGAACAGATCGTTCGTCCCGTTGGAATTTGGAGTGAACGCATTGGGATAATGGATCCCTTTGCGACAGTTCAGCTCGGCTACGATGACGGAATCCCGGCCGGTGCATTTATCGCCATCCGTCACCATCACCCAGTAAAGGCCGGGTGCGGATACCTGTATGGAAGGCCCCGTTTCGCCATCCGACCAGAGATAGGCCTGCCAGACCCCCGACGACGCCAGTTGCACCGTCTCTCCTTTACAGAAGCTGGCCGAGTCGGGCAGCAATCCTCGGGGCACGCCGGGAAGCACCGTGATATGAATGGTATCGGTGACCGTACAACCCGGGTACTTCAGCGCCACACAGGTATAGGAAGTGTCTTTCGCGGGATACACGAACGGCGTCCGCGAATAAGGGTCGTCGATAGCATAATAGACGGGGCTCCACGAATAGCTGACAAAGCCCGGAGGTGCGGTCAGCTGCACCGAATCATGAAGACAGATCGTCGTGTCGGGCCCGAGGTCGAAAGGCACATCGGGCGCCTGGGTGATCCCGATGGTATCCCCATAGACGTTCCCGCAATGATCGGTGACGTTTACAAAATATTCACCGGGGAAATAAGCCGTAAAGCTGGAATCCGCAGACCCATCCTGCCAGGTATAGGTGGCAAAGCCGCCGCCTGCATTCAGATGGATCGTGCTTTGTTTGCAGAGCTGGATATCCGGTCCGAGGTTCACCGTGTCCTGCTGCTGCCACAACGAGAGGGTCAGGGTATCGCCGATCGTTTTGCAGGGCGTCGTGATGCTGCCGATCAGCTTCACCAGGCCGGACTGCTTTACGGAGAGCTCGATGGTAGAGTCCGTTGTCGTGACGATGTTGACAAAGTTAAGATCGACGGTCCATTTTACGGGAGAATGACAGCTGGTATCGCGGATCGCGCTGTACACGACGGTATGTTTGAGACCACACACCGAATCCACCCCGTTTAATTTCAGGTGCTGGCAAAGCAGACAGCTGTCGACAACGGAATCGCATCCGATATACTGACACTCCGTGTTCACCGTGACCGGCTTGTCCGTTGCGGACAGATCCGTATTAAGAGGGACCTGCAGGTCTTTGGCGAGCCAGTCGGCCGGGCCCACCATATAGGTGGCCTGCGACAAGGGTATGGTGACGGGGTTTGCGGGACAACTCCCACCATCTCCCAGCGTATCGACGGACATGAGGAAAGGGCTCAGCGGCCCGCCGTTCAGCGTCCAGCCGTATGCAAAGAAAGAATTATCCGGTTTGCGCGCAAGGCTCGTGATCCAGGTATTGGCCTCGTTATATTTTTTTGACCAGACGATGCCCGCGGATGGATCGACCTCCTGGATAAGAAAATCCTCAAAGGTTCCTCCGAAGAGGACCGAGCTCTGGCTGACCCAGTGCCCGTCCGGCTTGAGGTAAACCGACGAAAACCCGATGCTGGTGCCCGCCGCAAAGGGTGTGATATATTGCGAATAGGTCAGATTGCCCGCCGTGTTCATCTGCAGGTAAACATGATCGGTATATACGAAGCCGGCGCCCGGACTCCTCAGCACATCGACAAGATAGCCGGTGGGGGTGACGAGCACGTCCCTGAAATCTTCCGTTGCGGACTGATAAGTGTTCGACCAGCTCACGGCGCCATCCAGTTTCGCCACCTGCATCAGAAATCCCTGGTTGCCCTTCTGTCCGACAAGGTTACCGCAGACGATAAGGGTTGTCGCTTCGGCCGCAAGACTGGTAGGGGTTTCCGTTCCCCGCGCATCATAGCTGCGCAGCCATATCAGCGTACCCGCGGCATTCAGCTTTCCGATGAGTGCATCCGCAGTGACGCCGTTCACCGTGCCTGCCGAGGTCAACATGCCTGTAAAATAATAATCTCCCTCCGCGGCCTGGATGATATTGATGCCGTTGCTGCCGCCATCAAAGCCCAGTTGCCTGCTCCAGGCGATCGTCCCATCTGCAACCGTCTTGACGACAAAAAGACCTGAGGTGCCACCGCCTGGGCCTGCGCCGTTGAGATTGCCGATCGCAATATAACCACCGTCCAGCGTTGCCTTTACTTTCAATAGATCGGCATTACCCCCATTGTTATAGACCTTTGTCCACTGCACATTTCCAGCCTGGTCCAGCTTCATCAGCGCGCCCTGGAGTACTCCGCCGACGATCATCCTTCCCGCCGATATGGACCCACCGTCGGGTGTGTATTGAAGATCCCGTCCTAAAAACGAGGCGTTGGCATTGTAATTCTTCCGGAACAGATAGACGGCATTCCCGCATTTGTCCGTTACATATACGACCCCCGTCTTCACCGAGCTGCACACGCCGTTGCTGGCGATGAGCTGAACGCTGTAGCTGCCCGACACCGGAAAGGAATGAATAAGCTGTCCGCCCGTACCCGCGGCCGCACCGTTGATCGTCCACTGATAAGACGTTGCCCCGCTGCTGGTGCTGGTAAAGGTCAGCGGCGAGTTCAGCAGCGTGGTTACCGATGCGGGGGTAAAATCCGCCAGCACCGGGCAAGTGAAAAAGACCGTATCCGTAAAGACCTGCGAACAGCCGGCAGCGGTATTGATCGCTTTGAGCGTGACGATATAGGTCCCCGCGCTGGTCGTGGTATAGGAAAAATTTGTGCTGGTAGCCTGCAACACCCCGTTGACGGACCATTCATAGCCGGTAGCCCCGGCAGATGTATTGGTAAAATTGACCGGTGTACCAGCGCCCGCAGTGGTGGCCGATTTTGTAAAGGCAGCCGTGACCGGGCATACCGCCGTGACGGTGATCGTTTTCACCGCACTGTCGCAAAGAGGATCGGACGACCGGCCGATCAGGGTTATCGTATAGCTGCCGGGTGCGCCGAATGTATAGGGAAGATCGGTCGAGGTGGATTGCAACACTCCGTTCACCCGCCATTCATAGTTGCCTGCATTCACCGAGCTGTTTACAAAAGTATAAAGGCTGCCGGCATTCACGGTGGTCCCCGGGGAACTGAACGCGATCGTCACCGGCGATGGACAAGGCGGCTGGCAGGACTTGCAATGCAGCAGGCTTGAGCGGACGTTCTGGATAAACCAGTTCATGCGGTCGCTTTGTCCCTGCGTGAATACTTTCATGCAGTTGAAATTCCCATAGTCCATATAATCCTGCGTGAGATCCGGCTGATCCGTGGCAAACCCCGACAGCGCATCCGTAGTGCAGCTGTTCATAGACGAACCGCAGGAAATACCGGCTGTGCTCTGATCGGGTGGGGTATCGCAGACCTGATCACCATCCAGCGAACAATCGTTGTTGGTGCACCCACCTTCGAATGTATGGTAAAGACCAAGGTAATGGCCCATCTCATGGGCGATCACCACATCGTTTGGATAGGACGATCCGAAATAGCCCGCTTCGAGGATGATGCCGTCGAGATTGGTGCCATGCGCGGAGGGCAGATAGGCATAGCCGACCACGGAGCCGGGGATGCTTTTTACCACCCAGATATTGATATAGCATTCCGGGCGCCAGCGGCGGATATTCTTTACGTTCTGATCGTCGCTGTAATAGTCGGTCCCGCCCATCACGGTATATGGCGAGACATCCCGGGTGATCCCGTTGGTCGGGTTGTTGTCCGGGCCCCTTTCGGCCATACAGAACTGGATATTGGTATTGACGCCGTCGGCCGGATCATAATAGCCGCTGTTGGCATAGGCTTCGTTCAGATGCTGGATGGCCGTCATGACCTGTGCATCGCTGATATTTTCCGCGCCATTGTTATGGATGATATGAACGACGACGGGCAGGACTATCGTGGCAGCGAGCGTGGTGGGAGGGTGGGGGATGGACGCCACTTCAAAAGGCGTTGGCCGCGCCTCGCGGCTTTTCAGATAAGCATGCAGCTTTTGCTCGATGGCGATATGCTTCGCCAGGATCTCGGGGTGGGTGCGGAACAATGCATCGGTGATCGCCTTTTGTCCGCAGCTTGTGGGACCGGGCCCCTGTTCCTTTTCCGGCGCCTGCAGCTTTTCCGGCCCCGGGGCAGACTGGGCTCCCCGCAGACCCGATTGCGCCGGATGGGCTCCACGCGGACCCGTCTGCGCGAAGGCAAAATGACCGGTAAGGCCAGACAGCAACAGCAGCAGGGCCCACCGGAGGGGCCGATGAATAGTTAATTTCGGATAGCGCATGATCGATCGGGTCGTTTCATAACGAATTTCCCCGGCAATTATTTGATACCCAGCGGGGTAAATAGTACAGCCCAACACAATAGATGCTTCCCGCCCAACCCCGCCGGCCCCGGCTCACACCACCCCGCCGGAAATTTATCCATATACTAGGAATTTGCAGGCAGGTAAAGTAAATTTGTATAGCACCAATTCTGCCTGCCATGCTTCACCCGAGCGCATACTCCACCAACAGCGGGAAAAAGAATTCCATTCTTACAGGATTTTACCTATGCTTGTTACTCTGCGGTTTTCAGGTGCAGGCGCAGCAGGAAGATACGAAGGGGCAGGAGACACAACAGCTGGAACTGTCCCGTATCTCGGCGGATAATAATCATGTGGCAGGCCAGATCCCTGTTTTTTACAATAAGGAATCCGCCAGAGGCAATCCCTTCCTCGCGAATAACTGGCTTCATGGAGTGCTGGAGCTGGCAGACCACAAAAGGATCCCGGAGCCCGGTTATAACCTCTATTTCAATTACGATAAATTCAAAAATCAGCTGGTCATCACCTTTGATGGAATGAATATCTGGTCATACCCCAATGACTCCATCTCGTCTTTCGTGCTCATAGACAGTACGACTACCTGGTCCTTTGAAAAGGTTTCCTGGATCAGCCGGTCTTTTTTTCTCCAGCCGGTCCTGCGATCGGAAAAAGGTTATTCTTTGTACAAGCGTGTCATAACAAAATTCATAAATGCCGACTATAAGAACAATGTATATTGGACAACGGGGAAAAAATACGACGAATATGTCGACTACTATGAATATTACCTGGTCTGTCAGGGGAATAAGTCCTACAAAAAATTCTTTCTGAAAGAGGCCGCCGTCAGATCGGCGCTCAAACCCGAATCGGCGGGGCTTACTTCTTTTTTCTCCGGGAAGAACAGCCCCCTCGACGAACGGACGCTGGTGTCGCTGGTACAGTATATCAACGATCGGAAAGACCGCTGACTCATCCCTTTGACAACCTGAAAGAAAGGGTTTGCTTTTTAACAGACTTCACCGCAACGCCATTCTGCAGGGCAGGCCTCCATTGGCCACTGGCCTTTATGACCCGCACGGCCTCTTCTCTCAGCCCTCCCTTTGTGGGCCCTTTGACAGCCTGGATATTACTTACATTACCTTGTTCATCCACCTCGAACTGAACGACGACATCGCCCTGGATCTCGTTGTTGACCGCGTCATCCGGATAGTGGAAATTCTTACCGAGGAACGCATTCCAGCCAGCGGTGCCGCCCGGATACAAGGATTCGATATAGACTTTGGTATAGACCTTCTTGCTGGTATCCTGTGCCTGCGTATGGGAGATCGTCAGGAACAGAGCGGCGGCGATAAAAAATGCCTTCATAAATATGGGTTTATTGTTTTACGCCGTTCTGCATTTTCATGCAAAGGCTCTTCAAAATCAAAGGTTACGTCATCCGGCATAAAGGCATAGTCAACCACCATCGTCTTCGCCACCAGATCCCCTAACCGCTGATGGTTTGGGGTATTTCTGGCGATCAGATAAGCGACCAGACCAAAGCACCAGGATATTTCAAGGACATCGCAGATCCTTCTTACAAAGACCTGGGAAAAAGTTGCTTTCCTGCCGGCTAACGAAACGACTTTCAGCTTAAAGATCAGATGGCCCATGGTCC
>DATHHO010000264.1:0-7452 GCA_035317125.1 Puia sp. | reverse complement strand
CCCTTTTTGAAAATGATAAAGCAAGGTATCGATGCGATGCCATAGGTCTGCGCTACCTCCGTGTTTTTATCTATATTTATTTTCACTACTCTGGCTTTCCCTTCCACCACTTTTGCCACCTGCTGGATAACGGGGCTCATGGTTTTGCAGGGACCGCACCAGTCGGCGTAAAAATCAACCAAAACTGGTTTTTCGGATTGAATGAGCTCTTTAAATGTTTCCATGGTAAATTATTTGCCTGCGATGTGAATTCCTGATCGCGGCCAGTCTGAAATATTGCGGCAGAGAGTCTGGGGTTGGGGTCTTAATGAATTTACGAAGAATATCCTAAAAGGTCATAAAATTTTTTCTCTCCAAAAGCCGTTACGATGATCACCCGGGAGCTCTTTGTCTTGCGCAGCCAGTCGTCGCCAAGCATTTTTTCGAGCAGGGCGGCCCCGAGCGATCCGGCAAGATGATGCCTTCTTTCGCTCCAGTCCAGACATTGTCTGGCAAAGTTCCTTCTCTGGGCTTTGAGCTCATCGATATCGATATCCAGGGCGGCAAACCATTTTTTTCCGGATGGCGTTATAGCATACTGGCCGCCGGCCGGAGTGATCAGCTTGCGTTGTACAAGGCCATCGGCTAAGGCCACTCCCATTTTCCCTGCCAGGTGATCGTAGCAGCTGCGGCAATATTTTATATGGCCGTTGACCGGAGGCAACTCTCTGGCCTCCTTCTTGCCACGTGGCAGTAAGCTGGCGATGGCCTCGATCGCATACGCCACATCACGCGACGAGAATTGATAATAGCGGTGCCTGCCCTGGTGCTCGACGGACAGTAATCCGGCTTGTATCAGTTTGTTCAGGTGCATGCTCGCGCTTTGCGGAGAAACGCTTGCCCTCAATGACAATTCTGTTGCAGTGAAGGCGCGGCCATCCAGTAAGTGCCAAAGCATTTTTGCGCGCGCACGCTCCCCGATCAGCGATGCGATCTGGCCGAATTGTTCTTCTGTTTCCATACTTCAATATTAAATGAACTGTATAGGATAAAGATAATAGGAGAATATCTTTTCTTTGTCGCATTTTAAAAATGCCGATAAGTAAACAGTTTATTTTGGACAGACATTTGCTGCATAGAAAATGATCGACGAGAATCTGTCGATCTTCCGGCGGATATTCTGCTTGCTCTGATGATATTCTTTTATCTCCTTTTTCAGCCTGTCCGGATCCGTAAGGCTATCCACCAGTTTATAATTCTCCCTCGACAACATGACCCAATCCTGCAATTCCTTGTCCTCTTCCTCGGTCATTTCCCCCTTCAGGTATTTGCTGATCAATTCAGCTATCCGGACATTCACTCCATCCATTGCATTTGTATTAAAATGATTTCATGCTTTTCCACCTATAAATACATAAAAAAATGAATGCTGGTTATCATGCTGGCTATTGGCTGGTACACCAGAACCTCGTGCAGAGATGCCGGATCGATTATGACAAGGTTGGATCGGGACGCTGATAGGAAGGCTTCGGAAGTTGAAGCTAATATTTATCCGGGAGATCAAAAAATTTTTCACGCCTGTTGCGCGGCGGCTGCGTGGCGTCGGCTGTTCTTATATTTGTCTCTGATGATCTCGCTCATCGGCTTCTGGTAGACCTTGCTCTCTACCCATGACACCAGATCCAGATAGGCAAAGGCGCGGGTTTCAAACCGGTTCTTCTCAAAGTGCTTGATTTTATCCAGGAATTTTTCAAACTCGGTCTTCAGCGCATGCCGGGAAATATTAAAGGTCCGCCGGAGGAATCTGAACATCTCTTCTTCCACCCGCGTAAGGTTTTCTTTTTTAGCCATGAAACGATACACCGATTTGGTCAGCGATTCCATCAGCTCAAAATTCCCCAGCTCGAAATGCGCCATCAGATGCAGCACACGGGCATAACACTGCAGATCATTCCGCATATCCACCTGATCATTGATGATCCGTTGAAGATAATCGATACAGACCGCGTAGTTGCCGCTTCCGAAATACAGGGTGGCGATCTTGTAGTTCAGCACCAGCAACCGGTGTCTGTCGATAAAGAGATCATATTCCTTCAGCTTACTTTCCATATCAGGCACCATCAGCAGCCCCTCTTTGAAGGTTCCCAGCATAAAATGCTGATTGATCTTGGCCGTAGTGATATAGAGAAAGGATTGGATGCGGAAATTATCATTTTCCCTCACCCTGTCCGTCTGGGCAAATGCTTCGAACTGACGCAGGGTCAGCTCGAACTTCTTGTAATTGCGAAGATCGAAATGCGCATTCAGCAGGTTGTGCAGCGCCTTTATATAATGTCCGGTCTCCACCCGGATCATCAGCGGTTGCTCATCGAAAAGATCTACCCATTTTTGCGAGTACCGGTAGTACATCAGAAAATCCTGCCGTATAAAAGCATACCAGTTGTAGACCTGATAGAGATAAAGCCTTTCATAAAAGCCGGTTTGTCCGGAAGCATTGACGGGCAGCTGCTCCTCCAGATATTGTTTGACGCGCTCCTCATCCTTTTCATTGCGCGCATGCCCGTTCTTTATATACCAGCTATAGATCTGCAGCGCCAGATTGGAAAGCCTTGCCACCATGTCGATCCGGCCAATCACCTCCAGCGACTCCGCCGACAACTGCTCGGCCCTCATCTGCATGCTATGGGTGATATGGAGGGTCTCTATCCTCTTCTCCAGCGCGAGCACCTGGGCCAGAAAATTGAATTTCTGGTTGGCTTTGGCCGTCTCTTTCGCCCTGTCCAGCAATTTCAGGCTCTGCAGGAACAACCCTTTTTTATAAAGGATATGGGCGTAATCGAACATTTCATTCAATTGCAGATCAATGCTGTCGGCGCTTTTCAATAGGCGGAGACTGGCCAGGATTTGCTTGTATAAATGGGTCTTGAGGTTGGACAACTGCGGTTTTTCAATACCGGGAAGCTTCTTCAGCAATTGTTTTTCGTCGTAGTCCACGAGCTTGTCGAGCGCGTCGAACAACTGAACGATCTTCAGGTCTTCTTTTGTAGAGCTTCGTTTAATGTAGAGCTTGAAATGCCTTTTTTCGGCTTTTTCGAGAGAATGTATCAGTTGGAATAAGGTATCTGAAAACCGGTTGGCCATAATGCGTTAATTGTCCTGAAACCCAATCCAGTAAAGGATCGACGAGATAAAATGATCATTTTGACATAATTAAATCAACTCCAGATTGATTATAAAGGCTTGTCGTGAACCCGTACTTTTGTCATAGAGAATGAGATTAATCATACGGCAGCAATCGTTAAGCAGGCATTCGGTAGAGGCTCATTCGAAATAACGCTGATCTAATCAGCACAAAAGAGATTATTACTTTTTTTCATATGGCAAGCAATCGTTAGAGGTCGACTGTTTCTACAGTGGGCCCTTTTTTTTGCAAATTAGGCAAGAATTCCTGAATAAAGGGCAATTTTATAATTATTTATTTTTCATCCCTTTCCAAGCCATTTTATGCGTTTTCCCCTCGTTTTCGTTGGTTTTTCCCTTCCTTCCCACCCTTTTATATACAGCTAAAATTGCTAAAATAATATAGCCTTATCTAGGTAAAGTAGTAATTCGTGTAGGCGTCGGGGGAGTTTATGTATTTTTTTCACCAGATGGAACGGAATCTTATAATTTGGCGCTCTGATCATGCTCCGCTGTTCCTTTTGCCCGGGTATTTTGCCCCGTTCATCGTTTTACAGGAAGTAACCTTGTTTGTTTTTAGTTATATAGAATAGTGTTTTCTCATGTGGCCTGTAAAGGCTTGCCAGGGGTTTGTTTCTACAAAGCCCTTGTTTTCTATAAATTACCCTAAACCACCTTTTAACAAACCATGCCTGCAGATTACGGCGAATATTATCGGCAATTGCTGGATATCATTGAGCACTGTCAGCATTCATCCGGGCCAGAAATGGAAAAGATCGAAGATTGCTTCAAGCACTCGCTGGATTACTGGGGAAAGGTAAGGGAAGGGGTAAAAGAAAACGGCTTTGATTCAATTGCCGGCGAGATCCGTTTCTTTAAAGAAGTGAAGCCTCTTTTCACGGGGCTCATCGAGTATTACACCCGACGCTATCATGCATTGCTGTTCTTACCTACCGACGACAAAGCCGAGCAAGGCAGGTTCTGGCAATGGGAGCTAAGAAAGATCGAACGTTTTTTTGAGAATAATGCCGCATTCTGCGTCTATATGCAGGAAGGGGAGACGGACAAGGATGAAAAATATTTTTTGAGGAGCGCGAATACCGAAGCTCATCATACGAAGTCCTATGACTCCGACGCCGATATTTCGACCTCGCGGGATTCCGTCCTGGCCATGATGATCGCTTATGGGTTATACAGAGATTATATTGAAGCCGAAGCCCAAAAACTGGAAGGATATTTTTTCTTGGCTAAGTAATATTAATTATTTTAATTCCATTCATTGAGACCCGACTATCCATCCAAACTGTTCGCTGACAAACGTACCCATTATGTCCTCCTTATGGAGTCACTTGCCGCTGACGCTGTCCAGGAATAGCAGATATTGCCCTTTCCCTTCACCAGTTGGCCTTTATTATTTCCTTATTATAATAAAACATCGAACGTGCAATCATTTTTATTTATCCGGATGGATGGCAGGAACGTTAAGGTTGATTTTCACAGCATCATCTTTATCGAAGCCCGTAAAAATTACACCCGCCTCGTCCTGGTGGAAAGGACGGCAATGGTGTTGATCACGCTGAAGCAATGGGAAAAGATCCTTCCTGCGGAGCTTTTCTGCAGGGTACACCGGGGCTACATCGTCTCCATCGAACGCATCGTCTCGTTCGACAATAAATTTGTGTACCTGGCGGGAACGAATATCGCCATCGGAGAACAATACAAGAACGCCCTGGCGGAGGCGGTGACGATCGTGGCCAGCGAACCGGCCGTGAAGAATATCCTTTCAGACCTCAGGGTCTGTTGATATGGCGGATCCTATTGCGGCAGACGATGGCAAGATCCAGCGCTAACCAAATAATTTTTTGAGATTGTCCCAGGTCCACCTGTACAGGATGCCCGCATCCGGCACCCTTTTGTATCTGCCGTCTTTGTATCCGATGAGCTGGATGGTTTTTTTGCCCATCATACGGGCAATTTTTACTTCCTTCAGCACGCCAGGGGCCTTATTTGTCGCCGCGCCCAACATAACGATCACCAGGTCGGCCTTCCCGATCCTGCTTTTCGCCCTGGTCTCCCAGTTCCGTTCAGGCGCAGGTTCCTTCAGCGAGCAATCCACTACGGTGAATGGCCATTCTTTATTTTTGGATTGACCGACCAGCAGATTCTTCAATACCTTGTCCTTATCGAAATCAAAGCTTATAAATACTTTTTTTCTGGCCATCTTTCCTTAGTTAGCGATCCGGATGACCAGATCGATCAGTGTTTCTCCGTCCGTGGATGGGTCGCCTAATTGTTCAAACAGTATGTATTTTTCGCGTGTCTCGAAATAGTCGTCGTATTTTTCAAACACCATTTCCCACAATTTCTGCGAAATGTATCCCGATGCCCCGACGGGGATCACGAGGGCATTGTTGGCGCAGGCAATTTCAAACTCCTTCAGCATCCCATTGGATTCTTTCACGGAGATATCTTCCAGCTTGTTGCCGAAAATAAATAAGGCCGTCCCTGTGCGAGCCATTATATTGTTCCGGTAACAGTGCTTTAGCTCTTCCGAGTGGTGATCGCCCGGAGGAAAGGGAAATACCTGGAGCTTTTCAGCGATATTTTCCCTGTCGTCCACGAGCAGATCTTCGAGCACAGCCTCCACGATATATTGGCCAACCCCTATCCCATAGCCCGAGGTTATCATAAAATCATTTTTCAGCAAACCCTTTGAAAGGTCTTTTATAAAGTGTTTGCCCGATTCCCCGAACTTTCCGTATTCATAAGCGCTTCCTGAAATAAATACATTCCTTCGTTTGTCGGAAAGCATAATAGTTGGTTTTTTAAGGTGTCTTGCATTATCCTGGTTACAAACAACCGCTGTCAAAAATAGTGATTAACTTTATATCCGGATAATGCGTAACAAAATTATACCAACGGATCCCGAGCCCTGGTTAAGGGGGCCTGTTCCCGGAATACCAGCCTTGCTTCAACCCGTGGCCCATGCCCTTATTCAGGCCCGTGAAGAAGTAACAGGGATCATGGATGGGTTCCCCGAGGAACGGCTCTGGGACCGCCCTGCCGGTCTGGCTTCTCCCGGCTTCCATTTACAGCATCTGGCGGGCGTCCTCGACCGGCTGTTCACGTATGCAAGAAAGGAGTCGCTGACAGCAGACCAGCTTACGGAATTGTCCTCGGAGGGTCAATCGGGCCCTGCCCGCGAGGACCTCGTCTCCCGGTTCGATGCCCGGATCGAGCTTGCCCTGGAACAGCTGAGGAACACCCCGGAGGCGGTATTGCTGGATCCAAGGGAAGTAGGGCGCAAACGGCTTCCTTCCAACGTGATCGGGCTCCTGGTCCATGCTGCCGAGCATACCCAGCGCCATACCGGTCAATTACTCGTTACGGCCCGGACAATCGCACCCCGTTGATAAATAGTGGATTACACCTATATAATCAGATCGCATTTTTCGATAATTCAGAGTAATTTTATTAAAAATGCTCAGGCAACCCCCATGGCCTATTGGGCGTTTTGTCTTTTTAAATTCATTCATTCAGGGCAAGCAGGATAATTTGGAAAAATTGCTCCACATAATAGCAGGTTGCGCGGAACAGGATCGGCAGTGTCAGCAGGCCTTGTATGACAAGTACTATGGTCTTTGCCTGAAAATAGCCTTTCGCTACGTGAATACGTACGAACAGGCGGTGGAAGTCGTGCATGATGGATTTCTGAAGATGTTCCGCAATTTCAGCCGCTTTGAGGTCCGGGATAAGGATAAGGTGGAAATGCTGCTGATGGGCTGGATCAGAAGAGTGGTCATCAACGCAGCGATCGATTATATGAGGAGAGAGATGAATAACCAGCAGACACACCCCATACCCGAACACGTGTGGGAACATGGGGACAAAGGGAGTTTATCAGATAATTCCTTGTTATACAAGGAGTTGATGACTCTGGTAAAAGACCTTCCCCCTGCTTACCGGATAGTATTCAACCTGCATGTGATAGAAGGCTATTCGCATCCGGAAATCGCGAAAATGCTCGGTATCACGACGGGAACCTCTAAATCAAACCTTTCCAAAGCCCGGGCTCATTTGCAGAAAGCCCTGGCTGCCCAAAACGTAGAAACTATTTTATGTCACAGCTAAATGTGGACAATACGGATGAATTATTCAAACGGGCTTCGGAAGAATACCCGCTCAGGACGGATAGTGCCGACTGGGACAGGCTTGCCGCTGCCCTGGAGAAAGATCCATCCCTGATCCTTCACCCTCCGAATGAAGAGGAAGGAGGGCGCAAAAAGCGGAGGT
>DATHHO010000263.1:0-29922 GCA_035317125.1 Puia sp. | reverse complement strand
CGCCGGCATAATAACCGGGGCCCTTCTGCAGATCCGTACTACCCCCGATCATCAGCCAGCCTTTGCCAAGGCTTTTCACCGGAATATCGTGGTAGTTGCGGAGGGTGAGCAGCTGTTTGATCATCACGATGCGGTTGCCGCGCAGCAGGTCGCTGGTGATGGGTATATATTTGCTGCCCGCCTCGGAAGTACCCGAGGAGAGGGCATAATATTTTATCTTTCCCGGCCAGCACACATCTGCCTGACCTTCCAGTGTTTTGTTCCACCAGCCGGCATAGATCTTATTATAGTCGAAAGTGGGGACCAGTTCCTGGAATTTTTTTCCCGGATGCTTGCTCATCAGAATTTCGTCAAACCGGTATTGCTGACCGAACTCGGTGAACCTTGCCTTTTTGAGAAGCTTCCTCAATACCTTGAGCTGTTGCCGCCCTGGAGATTTCTGCGGTAACCGCAATGCTTTTGCCAGTGATTTGGGTAATTGAATTTCAATCAACGCCATTAGATACAAGGTGTTGGGTTGCGGCCAAAATTAAGCTTTTGGAGGGAAAAACAATGTTTCCCCCCTTTCATCTTTTGAATGACTGCCGACGGCAGCGGCGCCGGCTGCCGCATGGATCTTATAAATGACTTGTCCCCCCCCATCTTCCTGCATGGCCTCTATGATCTTTTTAAAAGGAAAATGCGCGCCTTCGCAGTAAATGATCTCGGAGGCCTGAGCAGGGTCCGACACGACTCTTCTGTCCCCCCTGGAAAGAAGGTCCATCAGCCTGCGGGCGTCTGCCGGTTCCCCACCCACCCATGTCCGGAGGCCCGGGCCTCCGGTGGTTCTGTTCTTACGCATGAAAAGGTTCTCTATTGCCGTAAGCGCAGCCCTTGACCAGATCGCGGCTTCCATCAGCGTGTCGTACAGGAAGGGCAGCGCACCTTTAAAATGCTTGCGGCGGAACTGGCTCATCGCCTTATAGAACAATTTTACATACCGCGCATCTTTGAAGGTGCTCTCGCCCTTGTAGTGCAGGATGGTGGTATCGGCGATATAGTAATTGGTGTACCCGGCCTGTCCGATGCGATAGCTCAGATCGATGTCCTCGGCATAAAGAAAGAACTGCTCGTCGAACCCGCCGGTAATTTCCAGGACGGCTTTCCGCACTGTCATGCAGGCGCCGGAGAGGATTGGCGCAGGATGGTTTTGCGTTTCGGGCAGATACCCCAGATAGTATTCCGCAAAGCGGGGAGAGCGGGGGAACAGGGCCGTCAGTCCTGCCAGCTTGCAGAAGGCTACCCAGGGTGAAGGAAATCCGCGCCGGGATTCTTTCAGAAAACGGCCGCCGCCATCGATCATGCGCACTCCTGCCGCCCCGGCGGCAGGAGCCGACTCCATGAAGGTGAGGATCGTAAGGAGGCTATCCTCAGCCAGAACGGTATCGGGGTTAAGGAACAGGATATATTTCCCGCCGGCCTTTGCCAGCGCGTGGTTATTGGCCCTACCGAAACCTATATTATCTTGAAGATCAATAAATTGTACCCCTGGGAATCGGGGGGGTAGCCATTCCATGCTCCCATCCGATGAATGGTTGTCGACCACGAAGATCTCGGCGCTGGCTGTGCTGAAGGGGGTGTCTGCGGAGACATCGGAAACCGGGTTGACCGTTTGCAGTCCAGCGGCAAGGAGAGACTTTTCCAGGGAGCAAAGGCATTGCTCGAGGAAGTATTTCACGTTATAATTGACTATGATGACCGAAAGGAGCATGGAAAAGGACTGCGGTGATCTGCGAAGTAAGCCATTTTCGGGCTACCGGGCAAAATGTTAAAAACATGTTTTTGCGTTTTAAATTCATTGAAAAGGCCAAAGAAATAGATATATTTGCATCTATCAATATATAGCCATGTCTACGATTCCTCCCAGCACGTTGCCTGCAAAACCACCCCTTAGCTCTAAACAGATAGAGAAGATCTCCAAAGCCCTTGGTGATGGCAACCGGCTCAAAATATTACATTTTATCTCCAATGAAGGAGGTTGCGGGGAGTGTTGCGATCTGCCGGAAGTGGTAGACCTTGCGCAGCCGTCGATCTCGCATCATGTGAAGATCCTTGTAGAGTCGGGTCTTATCGAACAGGAAAAGGAAGGGCGCAATTATAAATATACGCTGAACAGCTCTTTGCTGGACAGCTATATCGGAATGTTGAACGATCTGAAAACGCTGTAAATTCTGTTTATGAAAATAAAAGCATTGGGCTCACAAGGGCTGCAGGCGTCTGAACTGGGGCTGGGCTGTATGGGGATGAGTGAATTCTATGGTGCGCGTAATGATGAAGAATCCCTGAAAACCCTTGACAGAGCGCTGGAGCTGGGCGTCAGCTTCTGGGATACGGCGGATGCGTATGGCCCTCATCTGAATGAAATTCTCGTTGGCAAAGCATTGAAAGGAAGAAGGAATAAGGTGACCCTTGCAACTAAGTTCGGGATCGTCCGCGATCCCTCGGATCCAGGTAAAAGGGGCTTCGATGGGAGTCCGGCTTATGTCAGATCGGCCAGTGAAGCAAGCCTGAAAAGATTGGGTATCGATACGATCGATCTTTATTATCTGCACAGGGTCGATCCTCGTACGCCGATCGAAGAAACGGTCGGGGCTCTTGCGCAGCTGGTGAAAGAGGGAAAGATCAGCGCTATCGGATTATCGGAAGTGACGGAAGATACGCTCAGAAGAGCGCATGCTGTACATCCCATCACCGCCGTTCAAACGGAATATTCCTTATGGAGCCGGGAGCCGGAGGATGGGATCCTGGATACCTGTAAGGACCTTGGAATTGCCTTTGTCGCCTATAGTCCGCTGGGAAGAGGATTCCTTGCGGGCCAGATAAAAAAATTCGAAGACCTCGCGGCTGATGATTACCGTCGGTTCTCGCCAAGGTTCCAGGGAGAAAATTTTCAGAAGAACTTAGCCCTCGTGCGTAAGATCGGGGAGCTGGCCGCGGAAAAAGGATGTACGGCTTCGCAGTTGGCGCTGGCCTGGGTCCTTGCACAGGGAGATCATATCTTTCCCATTCCAGGGACAAAACGGATCCAGTACCTGGAAGAAAATGCCGGAGCGCTACAGGTGCGGTTGACTGCGGAGGAACTGTTGGCCATCGATCAGATCGCGCCGAAGGGTGTTGCTGCAGGACTGCGTTATAATGCGGAAATGATGGGCAGCGTGAATCGGTAAGCATTATCTTTGCGCCATGCTAAAATCAACACTTATTAAGGCTGTGGAAGCCGGGGCAAAGGTTATGCAGCATTATTTTCAGGGAGAATTCGTGATCTCCAACAAGGAAGGCATCAACAATCTCGTTACGGAAGCCGATCATGCATCGGAAAAGGCCATTTTCGAAGTCATCAAAAAAGATTTTCCGGACCATTTTCTGCTCAGCGAGGAAGCCGGGGAGATCGTCATGGACTCCACCTATAAATGGATCATCGACCCGATTGACGGGACGGTCAATTTCGCGCATGGTCTTCCGCTCTGCTGCGTATCCATCGGTCTGGAGCAGGCAGGAGAGGTCATATTAGGGGCTGTCTATAACCCTTTTATCAATGAATTCTTTTTTGCGCAGCGAGGATTCGGCGCCACGCTCAACGATAAAAAGATCCAGGTAAGCAATGAAACGGAAGTAGGAAAGGCCTGTCTGGTAACCGGTTTCCCTTATACCTATCTGGATCAGCCCAACGGACCTATTGAGGTCTTTTCAAGGCTTATCCGCAAAGGAGTGCCGGTCCGGCGGCTTGGTTCGGCTGCCATCGATCTTTGCTGGGTGGCTGCAGGCCGTTTCGACGGTTTTTATGAGCATAAGCTACAGGCATGGGACAGCGCGGCGGGATTTTTGATCGTGGAGGAAGCTGGGGGAAGGGTCTCGGACTTTACCGGCCAGCGGTATTCACTCTATCAGCCGCATATCGTAGCCACCAATGGAAAGATCCATGACGAATTATTAAACTGGGTCAACGATACCATATAATCATGAGCGAAGAAAGAACAGAAATATCATCCCTGGGAGAATTCGGGCTGATCGAGCATCTTACCCGCAACATCGAAATACAGAATGTCTCTACCATCGTGGGGGTGGGGGACGATGCCGCGGTCATCGATCATTTTGGCAAACAAACGGTGATCAGTACGGACCTTTTACTCGAAGAGATCCACTTCGATCTGATCTATACTCCGCTGAAACATCTTGGCTATAAATCCGTCGTGGTGAACCTGAGCGATATATACGCCATGAATGCCACGCCTACGCAGATCACGCTGAGCCTCGGCTTCAGCAACCGCTTCCCGCTGGAGGCGCTGGATGAATTCTATGAGGGGGTTTATGCAGCCTGTGAGAAATATGGCGTCGACCTGGTCGGCGGCGATACCGCTTCTTCCCGTAAAGGCCTGGTGGTCTCCGTTACCGCGATCGGCGAAGTGGCCCCCGGCAAATTCGTAAAACGCAGCACCGCGCGTAATGGGGATCTGCTCTGCTGCACCGGCGATCTTGGCGCCGCCTATATTGGTCTGATCCTTCTGGAAAGAGAAAAAAAGATCTTTCTGGAGAACCCGGAGATCAGGCCCGACCTCGAAAGTGAAAAATATGTGATCGGACGGCTCCTGAAACCGGAGGCAAGAAAGGACCAGATCGAATTCCTTGAACAGGCGGGGGTCATCCCAACCTCCATGATGGATATCAGCGACGGGCTTAGCTCGGAGATCCTGCACATCTGCCGGCAAAGCGAGCTGGGCTGCGTACTGTATGAAGAAAAAATACCCGTGGCTGACGACACGCGGAATGCGGCCTATAAGTTTGAGTTGGATCCCACAGCCTGCGCCCTTAGCGGAGGGGAAGACTACGAGCTGTTGTTCACCATCGCGCAGGAAGATTATGATAAGTTGGTGCTGAATGAGCAGATCAGTGTGATCGGTTATATGACAGAACCGGAGAAAGGAAAAAAGATCATCACGAAAGGCGGCAATACTTTTGACATTACGGCACAGGGATGGAATGCATTTGCCTCCAAATGAACCTTGCATGAACAAATTTTTGTATTTATTATATTTTTCCTGTCTTTGTTATTCCTGTCAGACAACAAGGGAAGCCTTCAATCCCGACAGAAAGTTCTCTCCCGGACAATTGAATAAGGATTACAGCCTGTTCCGGAACATCCTCGAAGAGATGCACCCGAGCCTTTATTGGTACACATCCCGCGACAGCATGGATCATTATTTTGACGAGGGTGCAGCCAGGCTGACCGATTCCATGACGGAGCCACAGTTCAGGACCCTGCTCAGCTATACCGTTTCCAAGGTAGGCTGTGGACATACCAGCATCCGTTCTTCCAAACAATACAGCGAATGGCTCGATACGGCGCGCCGGCAGCAGTTCCCGCTGATCCTCAAATTCTGGAAGGATACCATGGTGGTGGCGGTGAACCTCAACCGGGGGGATTCCATCCTGAGGCGGGGAATGATCATTCAAAGCATCAATGGAAGGACGGCCGCGCAGCTGATGGATACCCTGTTCAATTATTTTGTTACGGACGGGTATAACCTGACAGGAAAATATCAGTACCTGAGCACGGGGCTTAATTTCAGCAACTGGTATAAGAATGTCTTCGGTTACTCCCCCTCCTTTACCATCGATTATCTCGATCCATACAATAATGTGCAGGAGACGGTTGTTCCCCTGTACGATCCGAGAACGGATACCGTAAGAAGGCTTTTTGCCAGACGGCGCATCCCGGGCCCCGAGCCAAATAAAAGGACACGCAGGCAGATCGACGTCTTTCTTACGAGGAACCTTCAGATCGATACGGGCCTCAACACGGCTTATATGACGCTGAACACGTTCGAGCATGGCAATCATCTGGGGAAATTCTTTCATCAGTCTTTCAGGACCCTCGATGAAAAAAAGATCCCCAATCTCGTGATCGATGTGCGGTCGAACGGCGGCGGCGATGCCACCAATTCCACCTTGCTTACCCGATACCTTATCGATAAGAAATTCAAGCTGGCCGATTCTCTTTATGCATTGCACAGGCATAGCCGTTATGATAAATATATCGGGAAAAGTCTGCTATACCGCTTCCTCATGGATTTTGTCACCACCCGGCATGCGGACGGGAAATATCATTTCGGCTATTTTGAACGACATTATTTTTCTCCCAAAAGAACCCATCATTTTAACGGGCAGGTCTATATTCTTACCGGCGGCAATTCCTTTTCCGCCACTACGCTCTTTGCGGGCAGCCTCAAAGGGCAAAAGAATGTGACGCTGGTGGGCGAAGAAACGGGAGGAGGTTATTATGGGAATACGGCATGGATGATCCCCGATGTAACGCTTCCCATCACGGGCTTGCGTTTCCGGCTGCCAAGGTTCCGGCTGGTGGTGGACAAGAACCGGGAAAAGAACGGACGTGGCGTTCCGCCCGATGTGCCGTCGCTGCCGAATGCCGAGGCAATAGGCAAGGGACTGGATTTCAAAGCAGCCAAGGTAAAGGAGCTGATCCAGTTGCGTGCCGTTCAAAAATAACAGCCCAAAAAAAATTCAGGGAATTTGTACATTTAAGGTGCGTTATTATCATTAAATGAGCCTTGTAAAAAAAATAGCCGCCGGCCTCCTGCTGCTGGTGATCACCGCTTCCCTGCGGGCGCAGGTCACTCCGGATTCTGCACAATTGAAAAATGTCAAAGGCGTAACGGTCAGTTTTTCTTCGCTCAGCCAAAAAGCTCCTCTGACCCTGGTTTGTTTCTGGTCGATGAATTCAGAGACCAGCATCAATGAACTGAATGCCATCAGCGCGCAGTATGAAAAATGGAAGCAGGCCGCGGTCTTTACTATGCTGGCGGTATCTGTCGATGAGGGCGTAACTCCCGCCAGGTTGCGTGGGATAGCCAATATGAATACCTGGGCCTTCGAGGTCTTTTCCGATTTCAGGGGAGATCTGCATCAGGCGCTTAACGTCGGTAATCTTCCGCAGGCAATGGTCTTGCAGGGCGGTCAGGTCGTTTATCAACAGTCGGGATTCGGCGCTGGCAGCGAGCATTGGCTGATCTCGAAGATACAGGCCCTGAGCCCTGCGCCCGGGACGCATAAGAAATGATCCGCGCCGGACCTGTCCCGGTCGGATCAGCCCTCCCCATCCACGATCACCTGCAGCAGGTTCAACTGATCGTCCAGCAGGACAAAGTCGGCACGGGCGCCGGGTTGAATACTGCCCCATGATCTCTCCAGACCCATCAGTGTGGATGGATAAAGGGAAGCCATCCGGAGCGCTTCGGGCAAGGGAATGCCCGCCGACTCCACTCCATTTTTTACGGCCTGGAGCATCGTCAGTGCGGAGCCCGAAAGGGTGCCATCCGGAAGCGTATAGCGGTCTTCTCTGAAAACATGGGTATATTCTCCGTACTGCACTTCGGCAACGGCATCGGTGATGAAGAACAGGCGCTCCTGAAGGATCTTTTTGCTGATCCGGACAGATGCGAAATCCACATGAATGCCGTCGCAGACGATGCTGCTCATCACATCCCCATGATCATAAATAGCGCCGACCATACCCGGGCTCCTCCCCTGCAAGGGGGACATGGCATTGAAAAGATGGGTGGCGGCGGGTATGCCCGCGTAAAAGCTGTTTATCCCTTCCTCATAGGTAGCATTGCTATGACCGGCGGAAACAACGATCTTATGTTGCTGCAACAGGTCGATACATTCCTTATCGCATTGCTCGGGCGCTAATGTCATCATGCGGAATATGCCTTTCCCTTTTTCGAGGAGCAGTTGGATCTCCTCCAGCGTGGGTTTTTTTATAAATTTCGCGATGTGCGCGCCTTTTTTGGCGGGGTTGATATAGGGCCCTTCCAGATGGACACCCAGCAGCCCTTTTCCTCCCCCGGCCTTATAGTTCTTTGCCACTTCCATCCCCTGGAGGAATTTTTCGATGGAGTTCGTGGCCATAGTGATGAGAAATTGAGTGCAGCCTCCTTGCAGGCAATATTCATAGACCGCTTCCAGCGCATCCGTCGTCAGCTCCGCCGAGAACAGTCTTCCGTTCCCTCCATAGATCTGCAGGTCTACAAAAGCCGGCGCCAGCATGTACCCGGATAATTCCTGGCGTCTGTATCCTGCCGGGATCTCCGGTTTCGGTACGATGCCGACTATCTTCCCTTCCCGGACCAGAACGGCTTTGTCCGTCTGGATCTCGTGACCTGTAAAAATCTCGCGGGCGATGTATGCGATGGACATGCGGTTGTTTTAAGGTTGTATCGAAAAATGATCGGCATCCCGCCAGAAGGGGAAGCGGGTGCGGGTCTCCTCCAGTTTGTCTTTCCCGAGGGTGCAGGTAAATATATCTTCCTTTTCCGGCGCCTGGTAGAGGATCTCTCCCAGCGGGTCGATGATCATGGAATCTCCGCTATGCCGGATATTATTCCCGTCATTGCCTACCCGGTTAACGCCCACCACATAGGATTGGTTTTCGATAGCCCTGGCGGGCAGCAGGGTCTTCCAGGCATGGTTTCGGCGTTCGGGCCAGTTGGCGACATAGACGAGGAGATCGTATTCTGGGGCGGGGGCGGGCGGGGGTGGTGCGGAGCCTTGGGGAGTCGCAGCGGAAGCCTGGGCATGTAGTTGTGCCGGGACGGGTGGCGCGGGCGAATGTTGTTGCCGGGACCAGACCGGGAAGCGCAGGTCATAGCAGACCAGCAGGTGGACCTTCCAGCCTTTTACGGAAGCGATCAGCCGTTTGTTGCCGGCCGAGAATTTTTCATCCTCCCCTGCAAAGGCAAAGCGGTGGCGTTTATCATAACAGCCATACTGGCCATTGGGCAGCATCCAGATCAGGCGGTTGAAATAGTTTCCATTCTCTTCTATGATGAGACTTCCTGTCAGGATCGCTTTTTTCTGAGCGGCCGTCCTTTTCATCCAGGCCACCGTCGGTCCGTCCATTTTCTCTGCAAAGGCTTGCGGGTTCATGCTGAAGCCGGTGCTGAACATTTCAGGGAGGATGATCAGCTCGGTATGGTCCCTGATGCTGCCGATCCTTTCCCCGAAGCGCCGGAGGTTGGACTCTTTGTCCTCCCAGCTGAGCTCAGCCTGTATAGTCGTTATCGTAAGTGTGGACATGCGGGTGCAAAATAAGAAGGATACCGTTAACTTCCATGTGAACGCCTGTGCTCCGGGCGGACCGGGTGATCAGGATCTTGCGGAACCGTGCACGAACGGGCTGATCCGTTCCCGTTCGTATCCTTTCTGCAATAAATAGTCCTGTAGTTTCCGCTTTCTGGCCAGGCTGTTCTTTTCGTCGGCGAGGCTGCTCAATTTTTCAGCGGCCAGCTTTTCCAGGGTCCGGGCATAATCCTCTTCATCGATGGCTGCCAGCGCTTTTTTGATACAATATTCACTGACCTGCTTTTGTTTAAGCTCGTAGCGGATCTTCACGCGACCCCAGTGTTTCATCCGGAAACGCCCTCCTGCGAACTGGACGGCAAACCGCTCTTCGTTAAGATAGTTCTCTTCGATGAGCAGGGAAATGGTCTCTTCGACATCCTTTTTCCAGAGGCCAAGGGAATAGAGCTTTTCCTTCACTTCGCTATGGCAACGCTCCTGGTAGGCGCAGTAGTGCTTTGCCTTCTGAAAAGCCTGTTCTTTTGTCAAATGCTGTCGCCTGATCATGGTCATATTGGTAGCTCAAATGTACGTACAAACCCGGCCGGCGGAGCTCGTTAGTAACAAGAAATTAACAATCGGCAAAAGCCCCCGGACAGCCGGAGCAAATTCTTGGACGTTACCCGGCGAATCAGTAGTTTCGCCCCAAAGACATATTCCATGAAGTTTATCGTTTCCTCCTCGGCTTTATTGAAACAATTGCAACAGATAAGCGGTGTGATCAACGCAAATACCGTACTGCCCATACTGGAAGATTTTTTGTTCGAAGTTGAAAAAAACAAGCTGACCGTTGTCGCCACCGATCTGGAAACGGTCATGAAGGTACACATGGAAGTAGAGGCCAAGGACAGCGGAAGGGTATGTATCCCTGCCAAGATCCTGATCGATTCGCTGAAAAATATCCCGGACCAGCCCCTGACCTTCAATATCGATAAACATTTTGCCGTCGAGCTGACCAGCGATAACGGTAAATACAAGGTCATGGGCGAAAACCCCGACAATTTCCCTAAGGAGCCGGCAACGGATGAAACCACCTCTTTCAAAGCCAGCTCTTCTGCTCTGGTAACCGCTATCAACAAGACCCTGTTTGCGGTGAGCAATGATGACCTCCGGCCGGCCATGACGGGCGTATTCTTCGAAATGGACAAGAAGGGGCTGCAATTTGTGGCCACGGACGCGCATCGTCTGGTCCGTTACAAACGCACGGATATATCCTGCCCTAAAACGGATTCGCTGATCGTCCCCAAGAAGCCTTTGAATCTCTTAAAATCTGCTCTGCCCGATAATGAAGATGAGATCACGATCAGCTACAACAGCAATCACCTGTTCGTAATCCATGGCACCACCCAGATGAGCTGCCGCCTGATCGATGCCCGGTTCCCGGATTATAAGGTAGTCATCCCTGCGGACAATCCTTACAAGTTGGTTGTCAGCCGTTCTGATTTCCAGAGCGCCCTGCGGAGGGTGAGCATTTTCAGTAATAAAAGCACCAATCAGGTCGTGCTGAATATCCAGGGCAGCGAGCTGCAGCTGACCGCTCAGGATGTAGACTTCTCCTTCGAAGGAAATGAGCGTATGAAATGCCAGTATGATGGCGAGGACCTGGCTATCGCCTTCAATGCCCGGTTCCTTATAGAAATGCTGTCTTCGACCGATTCGGATGAAGTAAGGATGGAATTATCCACGCCCACCAAGGCCGGGATCATCAAACCGACCGAGCAAGACGAAAATGAGGAAGTCCTTATGCTGGTGATGCCGCTCATGCTGAACAGCTGATCGGAAATACCGGAAAATTCGGTAAATTGTAGCTGTAGTTATCCGGCAATTTTATGAATTTTATCCAGATACGTTCCTTCGATAATTATATCTCCGCTCATATCCGCATGATGATGCTGCAGGATGCTGGCATCAATTGTCATTTAAAAGATGAATACATGATCACGCTGGATCCATTTCTGAGTCCCGCGATCGGGGGTATGAAATTAATGGTGTATCCATCACAGGCGCAGCGGGCCGTAGAATTACTGGAAGAAACGGATGGTCCGGTATAATAACTCATTTCATGCCTGCCGGAATATGCTGATGATTTTCTGATGAATCGGCTCCGTATGGAAAAACTTATCTTTTTTTTCGATCATATTCAGTCCTGGCAGCGTTCTGCGATCCTTGCCGGAGGACTGATGTTATTCTGGGTGTTGGAAGGGGCGATCCCTTTGTTTGGTTTCCGGTATCGGAAATTACGCCATGCCGGGCTGAACCTCTTCTTTACGTTGACAACCATTGTGATCAATTTTGCCTTCGCCTTTCTGATCATCCGCGCAAGTCATTACGGGGCTCAGCACAGGACAGGACTTCTTTATTTAATTTCCATGCCCCTTTGGCTGTTTGCGTTTACGGGGATCGCGGTTCTGGACCTGATCAGCGCCTGGTTTATTCACTGGCTGGAGCATCAGGTAAAATGGATGTGGAAATTCCATCTTGTCCATCACAGCGATGTCTGGGTCGACACTACTACGGCCAACCGGCATCATCCCGGAGAAAGCATTTTCCGGGCGGTATTCACCTTACTGGCCGTAATGATCACCGGGGCGCCGGTCTGGATGGTCTTTCTTTATCAGGCCCTCTCTGTCTTGCTGGCCCAGTTCAATCATGCGAATATTTCCTTACCGAAATGGATGGACAGGGCCATCGGCTGGGTCATCGTTTCGCCGGATATGCATAAAGTGCATCATCATTACAAGCAGCCGCTGACGGACACGAACTATGGGAATATTTTTTCTTTCTGGGACCGTATCTTCGGCACCTATGCTTCGGTGAGCGATATTCATTCCCTCCGTTATGGGATCGATACTTACCCGGATGAAAAAGAGCATAACCGCATGCGTAAATTGCTCGGGATCCCGTTTCAGGCGTACCGACCACCGGAAGGGGCAAAGTTCGGCGGAAAGGGCAGGGTTGAGCCGGGAACCTGATGGGGAGCCGGGCCTGGGAGTGCGGGCAGACGGAGCCTGGGTCAGGCGCTGTTGGTGCGGGGCAGTTTTACTGCTGCTGTTGCTGCATCATTTCCATATACCGGCGGTAAGAGTTCTGTTCCGGTCCGTTCTTCGATGGTTGCTGGGTCAGGACGGTCGCTGCTTCTTCGCTGGTCCTTCCATCTTCATAAGACACCGACACGCCTACTTCGAGCACATGATCGGAGGTCCCTTTATAGACCCCTTTTACCGGCGAGCAATCACTGAAATTACGGCCGAAGGCGAGGCGAACATACTGATCTCCGGCAAGACAATTATTGGTTGGATCGAATCCAACCCATCCGTTAGAAGGAATATAGGCTTCTATCCAGGCATGCGTGGCCCCTTCTCCTCTCATGCCATTCTGATTGGTGCAGACATATCCGCTTACATATCTTGCCGGGATATTGATCTGACGCAGAAGAACCAGTAAGATATGCGCAAAGTCCTGACAGACCCCGGCTTTCAGCTTCCATACCTCGTCGATGGTCGTTTCCACGCTGGTGACCCCCTTGATATATTTGAAGTGGTCATAGACAAAGGTCCTCAGCTGGAGGGCCGCTTCCACAGGGGTAAGGGCCCTGGCCTCCTCCAGTCTGGCGCTGTCCATGACCTCTTTCAGCGAAGAGAATTGTTCATGTTTGAGGAAGTCCATGTAGGGCACCTGCCACCGGATCTGGTGCAGATGGGCCCATTGCTCTTCCTTTCCTAACCTGTCCACCGGATCGGGCCGGGCCTTGGTGATCACTTCGACCCTTGAATCGATGAGCAGGGAGTTATGCGGTTCGGCGCGGGTGAAGGAACCCACTTCGTTGCCATAGTAATCTTTGTAAATATCCACGATGGGTTCGCCCGAAATGGTCAGTTCCTGTTTGAGCACTTCCTGGTATTCGTCCTTGATGGGAAAAAGAACGATCTGGTTGGCGCTGTCCCTTACCGGACCGTCGTAAGTATATTTCGTGATGTGGTGAATGGTAAACCGGGGCATCGGCGATTTTTTTAGGTGTACGCAAAGTAATTCAGGTTAAGGGCATTTCCTACTTCATAAAGGTCTTCTTTGATCCCTTTGAGATAGGCGTGCAGCCCCTGATCCATGATGGATCCCACGGTGGAATATTTTACTTTGCTCCTGATCCTCCCGATGAGGAATTCTATCTTGCGGTAAGCATCCATATTTCGTTCGCTCTTGAGCCTTTCAAAATACCGGTGCAACTGGTTCACCGAATAGATCACCGAACGCGGAAAGTCTTCGTTCAGCACGATCTGTTCGATCACATTCTTCGCGTCAAAACCGCTGCGGTAGGTCTTCAGGTACAGTTCGTATCCCGATATCGACAACAGCAGATATTTCCAGTAGGTAGTATCCGTTTTTGTAAAATCATAATTCAGGTCGCTGAATTTTACATCGACGATATCCGCCGACTGGACCGCCCGCTCGAGAAATTTTCCGATATTGATAAAGGAAAACCCTTCTCCCCTTGCCATCGTGATATCCATGATCCCGAAATACAGCAGGCCCTGTTTGATGAGGATGTCCAGTATGGTGACGGGATCGTCTTTATGAATGCCGCGGACCAGCTGTTCATCCCGGATGGTATGATAGAAATCGTTGAGGCATTGCCATAATTCCTTGGTGATATGATCCTGTACGCTCCTTGCATTTTCTCTGGCATGTGTAATGATGTTCAGCACGGAATTGCTGTTCTCTTTATCCGTCACCATATATTGCAAGACGGCGCGGGAATGGTGTGCGATGCTGTTGGCTGTTTCTTCGTCGATGTAGGTAAAGGTCTTCAGCACCGGTTTCCAGGAAAATTCATTGATGTCATCCTGTGAAGAGGCATAATTGATCTTGAGCATGCGTAAGATACCATCCGTTCGTTCGAGGTAGCGGCTCATCCAATATAAACTGTCGGCGACTCTACTCAGCATGTGTTGGCAAGTAATTGATTGGTTAAAAAAATGGGTCGGTGTGGGATGGCCTGCATGGAGGGTGACCCACCTATCCCGCGAGCACCCAGGTATCCTTGCTGCCTCCACCCTGGGAGGAATTTACGACCAGCGAGCCTTCCCGCAGCGCCACCCTGGTCAGTCCGCCCGGAACGATCTCGATGCCGCCGGGACCGCAGAGGGCATAAGGCCGGAGATCTATTCTCCGGGGTTTCAGCCTTCCGCCCATATAACAAGGGGCGGAAGAAAGGCTGATGATCGGCTGAGCAATATATTGACGGGGATCTTTCAGGATCTCAACCTGGTAGCGAAAGATCTCTTCCTCGGAGGCGGCATGGCCCATCAGCATGCCATATCCGCCGCTCTCGTTGGTCTTCTTAACGACCATTTTATTCATATTGGCAAATACATATTCCCTTTCTCCCGGGTTGCCAAGCTGATAGGTAGGGACATTCTTCAGGATCGGCTCTTCGTTCAGGTAGTAGCGGATCATGGCAGGCACATAGGTATAAATGGCTTTGTCATCGGCCACTCCGTTGCCCAGCGCATTTACGATCGCGACATTCCCTTTGCGGTAGGCGCTCATGATCCCCGGCACCCCGAGCATGCTATCGGGATTGAAGACCATGGGATCGAGGAATTCGTCGTCCACGCGGCGGTAAATGACGTCGACCTGCTGCAGACCGGAGGTCGTCTTCATATATACCCGGTGATTATCCACCACCAGGTCCCGGCCTTCCACCAGTTCTACGCCCATCAGTCTGGCAAGGGTAGTATGTTCGAAATAGGCCGAATTATAGATACCGGGTGTCAGCAGGACGATGGTAGGATTGGCTGTTTGCCGCGGGGAAAGCGAGACCAGGTTGCGGTGGAGGATATTCGGGTATTCCGTCACCGTCCGTACGTTGTTCTTTGGTATGAGGTCCGGAAAGATGCGTTTGGTGATCTCCCGGTTTTCCAGCATATAGCTTACACCGCTGGGGGTGCGCAGGTTGTCTTCAAGGATATAGAAGGTCCCGTCGTTATTGCGTATCAGATCGATACCTGCAATATGGACGTAAATATCATGGGGCACCTGCAGACCATGGATCTCCCGCAAAAAATGAGGGCAGCTATAGATCATCTCGGTTGGCACGATGCCGTCTTTGAGAATGAATTGTTCGTTGTAAACGTCTTTGAGGAAAAGGTTCAGGGCCTTCAGCCGCTGGCGGATGCCCTCCTCGATATATTTCCATTCGGGGGCGGTGATGATCCTGGGAATGATGTCGAAGGGAAAGATCTTCTCTATGCCTTCGCCGCTGCTGTAAACGGTGAAGGTGATGCCCTGGCTCATGAACAGTTTTTTCGCCAGCTCTTCCTTCCTGTTCAGCTCCTCGATGCTCATTTGCTGCATAAATTCCACTACCCCCCGGTATTGTTCCCGGACGGCAAGGTCGGTGTACATTTCATCCCAGGTGTCGGAATCCACAAGATAGCTGTTGAGCAGTTCGCTGGTTTGCATACTTATTAGTTTTGGAGGCAGAATTGGTCTTTCGGACGGGTGCGCGTAAAACACCTCAAAGCGGCTGGCAGGCAGATCTCGTTAAGTACACTAAATATAAAAATAACCGAGCGTTTAAAAAACTATTTTTATGGGCAAATTATTTTCATGAACACTATCGCCATGATACCCGCCCGCTATGCGGCTACTCGTTTTCCGGCCAAGCTGATGCAGGTGCTTGGAGACAAGACCGTGATCCGCCATACCTATGATAATACGCTGGCCACCGGGCTCTTCGATGAAGTGGTGGTCGTCACCGACAGCGAGATCATTTATCAGGAGATCGTGCGCCATGGTGGCAAGGCTAAAATGAGCGTCAGAGCCCATGAAAGCGGGAGTGACAGGATCGCCGAAGCGATCGCCGATATGGAAATAGATATTGTCGTGAATGTGCAGGGAGACGAGCCTTTCGTACAAAAGGAACCCTTGAAGCAGCTCCTGGCCTTATTCGAAGGCGATGAAGGTCAGCATGTGCAGGTAGGCAGCCTTGTGCAGATCCTGAAAGAACAGAAGTTCATAGAGGATCCCAACTATGTGAAAGTGGTCCTCGATAAGCATAAAAATGCCCTTTTCTTCAGCCGCAGCGTGATCCCCTATCCGAGGGACAAGGCAGCGCCCGCTGTCTATTATGAGCATATCGGCGTTTATGCGTTCCGGAAACAAGCCCTGCTCCGCTTTGCCTCCTGGCCGGTAAGCCCGCTGGAAGCCGCGGAAAAGATCGAGTGTCTGCGTTATCTGGAGAACGGCGTCCCGCTCAGGATGGCCATTACGGAGTATATGGGTGTCGAGATCGATACCCCTGCGGACCTGGAAAGGGCTGCGGGACTGCTGGTGAAGATGTTCAAATGACGTGTCCGCCGGGCAAATCAGGGGATTTTATCATTTTATTGGCAGGAACAGATTTTTGCAAAATGCTAAAGCTTTCATTCATTACTTTTATCCTCACTCGATTTTTTCTTATTTATTCAGACAACTACAAGCTTTTCCGGACATGAACAAAGCATTATGGGGCATTGACCTGGGTGGAACCAAGATCGAAGGGGTAGTCCTGGAGTCCACCGATCATCCTTCTCCCCTTGTCCGCACGCGTGTAGATACGGAAGCCTCCCGGGGTTACGATCATATTATCGGGCAACTGGCCAAACTGGTGGCGGAGCTGGAGCAAAAGTCCGGTATAAAGCCTGAGAAGATCGGCATCGGTACACCCGGCGTGCTGGATCCCACTTTGCAAACCATGAAGAACTGCAATACGACTGCACTCAACGGAAGGCCGTTGCAAAAGGATCTGGAAGCTGTCCTGAAATTACCTGTCGAGCTGGCCAATGACGCCAATTGTTTTGCGCTGGCAGAAGCGCATTGGGGTGCGGTGAAACAGGAAGCTCCGGAAGCCAGGATGGCGTTCGGCATTATCCTGGGAACAGGGGTTGGCGGCGGCATCGTCATCGATGGAAAAGTTTGGAATGGCCGGCATGGCATCGGCGGGGAATGGGGGCATAATTTCCTTGACGAATCCGGTGGGTCCTGCTATTGCGGAAAGGCTGGGTGCGTAGAAACGGTTATCTCCGGTCCGGCCCTCGAAAGATTCTATTCCGGTCTTACCGGCAGCCCGTTAAAATTAAAGGAGATCGCCGCTCGGCACCGGCAAGGCGCTGACCCCGCGGCCACGGAAACGATCCAGCGGCTCGGCCATTTCTTCGGAAAGGCGGTCTCTGTTATGGTCAACCTGCTCGATCCGGACGTGATCATTGTCGGAGGCGGGGTAGGCAATATGGATGAGGTCTATACGGAAGGGCTCCAATCCCTCCGGCACTTCATTTTTAACAACCGTGTGGAAGTCCCGCTTCTGAAGCCGAGGCTGGGAGACAGCGCCGGTGTATTCGGGGCTGCCGCCCTGACGGTAGAACGGGGCTGAGGGCGATCCCCGATTCCTCAACTTCTGCTATCTTTGCCGGCTATGAGCGTCAATAAATTCCGAAATTTTAAAATGGTGGGCTACGTCATCTATGGGCGTGGCAGCTTTAACCAACTCGATGAGATCTTAGCTCCACAGCGGAAGGGGGATGCCCCGATGATATTTTTTCTGGATCATTTTTTTGAGAACAAGCCGCTGGCCGGTCGTATTCCCTTGCGCGGAAAAGACAAGATCATTTTCGTGGACGTGAACGATGAGCCCAAGACTTCTTATGTCGACAAGCTGGCCGCAGACCTGAAGCAGGAATTCGGTATGGTGAGCGGCGTGATCGGGATCGGGGGCGGGTCGGCCATGGACCTGGCCAAGGCCGTTTCGCTGATGATGAACAATCCCGGCTCTTCCGCCGATTACCAGGGCTGGGACCTGGTAAGATCCCCCGGCGTTTTCAAAGCGGGGATCCCGACCCTAAGCGGGACGGGGGCGGAAGTATCCCGGACCACGGTGTTGACGGGGCCGACTAAAAAGCTGGGCATGAATTCCGATTTTACCCCTTTCGATCAGATCGTCCTGGACCCGGAATTAACCGCCGGCGCGCCAGTGAACCAACGTTTCTATACCGGCATGGATTGCTATATCCACTGCATCGAAAGCTTGCAGGGGACCTTTCTTAATGAATTCAGCAAGTCCTATGGTGAAAAAGCCTTGCAGCTCTGTCAGGAAGTTTTTGTGAAAAAGCAGGGCTGGGATGAGCTCAGCGACGATCAGCTGATGATGGCCTCTTATGCAGGGGGGATGAGCATTGCTTATTCGCAGGTGGGGGTGGCCCATGCTGTAAGCTATGGCCTTTCCTATCTTCTCGGAACCAAACACGGGATCGGCAACTGTATCGTATTCGACAAGCTGGAGGAATTCTATCCCGAAGGCGTCTATGCGTTTAAAAAGATGGTGGAAAAAAATAAGATCGACATTCCGCAGCATATCACAAAAGGATTGACGGATGAACAATTCAACGCCATGATCGACGTTTCACTTGTCATGAAGCCCTTATGGGAAAATGCGCTCGGACAGGGCTGGGAAAAGATCATGAGCCGGGACAGGCTGAGGGCCTTGTACGAAAAGCTGTAAACCACAGAAGATGCAAACGAGGATGAGTCTTTCCATAAAAGTAATGATCCGTTGTGGCGCAGGATGCTTTCTGGTATTCCTGCTGATCCTTGCATCCTGTACAAAAACATCTGCTCCTGTAAAGGCCACCATTACTCCGCTGCAGGCCGTTATCAATTCGGACAGCACCCTGAGCTTTTTTCACCGGCTGCTGATCCAGGCCAACGAGACAGGTTTGCTGGCAGACAAGCCCGTAACCCTGCTGATCCCTACCAATACTGCATTCCTGGCCGCCGGTTATTCTCAAAGCTATATCGATTCTCTTCAGTCCTCTCAGGCCGATAATCTGGTAAGATATCTTTTTATTCCTTCGACAGTGGCCATTCCGGTACCCGACAGCACCGCGTATGCTCCTTATAATACGCTGCTGGGCAATCCCGTATATGGCATGTCCGATGGTCAACGGGTCTGGTTCAACGGGGCCCGGGCTCTCCTGGACACCGCCCACGCCGGACAAGCCATCATCTATAAGCTGGACCAGATCCTGCCGGCCTCCTCCGATTCCCTGAATCATTTTCTGGACGGAGATTCTACCCTTTCCTATCTGGCGGAAGCATTCCGCCGGACCAATCTTTATGATTCTCTGCTGCTTACCGGTAACTATACCCTCCTCGCCCCCGTCAACAGCGCTTTCCAGAATGCGGGATATGACAGTCTCGGCGCCATCGACTCTGCAGACCTGGGTAGTCTGATCAACCTGTTGGAATACCATGTTGTGATCGGGGGATATTTCACCAATACGCTGGCGGCCCAGCATACGCTTACAACGAAAGAAGGAGGCACGATCTCCGTTAGCCTGCAGAATGGATTGCTCCAGTTCATGGGTACTCATAATAACTCGCCGGCCACGCTTGTCACGAGCGACCAGGTGGCTGGAAAAACGATCGTTGTCCAGCGGATCAGCCAGCTGCTCCTGCCCTGATCATAATCATAAAATAATGCGCACGCGCTTGTTATTGCAGGCCAGGGTTCTGTATTTTTGACCTATGCCCAACCTTAATGATATCAAAAATCTGCTCCAACACAACCGCATTACGGAATTCGTAAAGCTGAACAAGCTGACCCCGCGGGATATTGCTGATTTTACCAATCGTCACAGCCGGTGGGCCGTGCAATTGTTCCAGCATCTGGACACCAAGAGCGCCGCAAGAGCATTCAAGTTCCTCCGGAAGAAAAAGCAGGAGATCATCATAAAATCACTGCCCGAGGAGAAAGCGGCCGAATTGCTGAATGCCCTGCAGCCCGATGACCGGACGGCCTTTCTGTCCGAATTATCGGGAAGCGCGGTGAAGGAGTTGCTGAAGGTGCTTACGCCGGAGCATCGCGCGAAGACCCTTGAGTTGTTGGGATACGCCGAAGATTCGGTCGGCAGGCTCATGACGCCGGATTATGTGACCATAAAAATGAGCGATACCTGCCGGACCGTACTGGATATCATCCGGCACCGGGGCAAGGCGACGGAAAGCCTGAATTTTTTATTCGTCATAGATGACAAGGGGGTTCTTATCGACGATATCAATATAAAAGATTTCCTGGTGGTAGAACCGGACACGACGGTGGCCCAGATCATGGATTATCAGTTCATCGCCATGAATGTGAACGATCCGCAGAAGGAAGCGATCAAAATGTTCCGGAACAACAGCCGTTTCGCGCTTCCGGTCATAGACAATAACGGGATCTTGCTGGGGATCGTTACGCTGGATGACGTGTTGAGGCTTTCGGAAAAGGAAGACACCCGGGAAATGCAGAAGATCGGGGGTTCCGAAGCGCTGGATGAGCCCTACAACACCATTTCTTTCAAGAACCTTATTAAAAAGCGAGCGGGCTGGCTGATCATTTTATTTTTCGGTGAGATGCTAACGGCAACAGCTATGCAACATTTCGAGGGAGAGATCAGTAAGGCGGTGGTGCTCGCGCTTTTTATTCCCCTCATCATTTCGAGTGGGGGCAATTCCGGCAGCCAGGCCTCTTCCATCATTATCCGGGCAATGGCGCTCGGAGAGGTCGGCTTCCGCGACTGGTGGCGTGTTATCCGGCGCGAGTTCTTTTCGGGGCTGACATTGGGCCTGATCCTTGGGATCGTGGGCTTCTTCCGCATCTATCTCTGGCAGAAACTGAATTTTCACGATTATGGCCAGCACTGGATATTGGTAGCTTCTACCGTTTTCTTTGCGCTGATCGGGGTTGTGATGTGGGGAACGATCTCCGGCAGCATGTTACCCCTGATCTTAAAGAAACTGGGGGCGGATCCTGCCGCCTCTTCCGCGCCTTTTGTGGCGACGCTGGTGGATGTGACCGGTCTGATCATTTATTTTTCGGTCGCCTTTGTTATCATGCAGGGCAAGCTGCTGTAAGTTCTGCAGGGTTATTTTTTCTTATAGACAGGAACATTACTACAGGCCTCCCCATACATAATGCTTTTCGCCAGCGGGCGCAGCCGCCGGGCTATTTCCATATAGGCAAAAGCGCCCACAGGCTTGTCCCCGCATCCTTTTACGATGACCCTTTTATCGGTGTAGCCCCCGAGGTCGATCGCCGCTATCCGGGCAAGAAAGGTCTGCTGCAAGGCGGTCTGTTCGTCGCCCAGGATCATATCCTTTGCTATGGGCCCGAGGTAAACGGCTACCAGCATATAGGCCCACAAAGGGATAATGGCATCGGCGGTGCAGGTGATGGCTACGATCTTGTCTTTGTAGAGCGACCAGTCTATGTTTTGCAAGGCAGTGCGGAACTCTTTTTCTTTAAGGATCATTTCCATAAAGAGTAGAGGCTTCAGATCGAAGAGCATGATCTGTTCCTGCGGATAATAATCTTCGAGGTCCAGTGTCATCAAGGCGCTCTGGGCCACTTTATTGATAATCTCGTCGCTCATACCGTTGTGTTTACCCGGCAAAGGTACGGACGCGAAATTAAAAAAGCGCCCCGGGTTCCGGGGCGCTTTCCTGTCGTTCAACTTATTTTATTAAAAGAATTTACCTCTGTCATCTTTGATCTTTGCGTTTTTCTTAAGGACTTCGATCGCCCGGTAGCTGACCATGGATTTTTCCTGCTGTTCCTGGCTGAAGCGCTGTTGCTCTACATCCGCGTTGGGATTAGCCATTGCGGCGGTGTTCTCCACCTTTATAACGAAGACGCCTCCGTTACCCGGGATAGGGGAGGATACCGGTTTGCCGGTCAGCTGCTTATTAAAAGAGGAACCGGTAACCTTTGGCTCCTGACCCGCGTTGGGAATGGTCGGTTTTGAGAACATGATGCTGTCGGCGTGCTGGACGGGCTGACCTGCTGTGGCCGAGGCGGCCTCGAGTGAAGCGGGGGTGCCCAGTTTTTTGATGATGATATCGGCCTTTTTCCGGTTGCGCAGGAGGGGCTCGACGAGGGGTCTTGCCTTTGCCGTCGAGACCGTGCCTTCCGCATTGATCTCGGTGAGCATCGCGACAACATATTTATCGCCGACGGCGAAGGGTTCGGATACATCCCCAATAGCCGCATCATAGATCCAGCGGACCAGCTGCCGGTTGGCGCCCAGTCCCGGGATCGAAAATGCGGAAGGTCCGATCTCCAGAGCGAGCAATTTCTGCAGGCCTTTTTTCTGTATGTTCTGCTCGAAGGCTTTTGCATCGCGGCTTTCACCGGCAAAAGAGTTGGCCAGTCCGGAGGCGGCCACATCCGTTTCGGTGCTGGTCTCGATCTTTCTGCTGAGATAAGCTACCTTATAATAGGGTTCGAAATTTTTCTGGTCGAGGATCTCAACATAGTGATATCCGAACTGTGACTTTATTATTTTTTTATCCCCTTTCTTGCCGTTGAATGCAAACTCGTCGAATTCCTTTACCATGCGGTCCTTTGTAAAATAACCGAGGTCTCCTCCCTTTTCTTTGCTGCCCGGATCATCGGATATTTTTGCGGCCAGGCTGTCGAAGCGGGCGCCTTTGTCGATGAGGTTCTTTATGCTGTCGATCCTTTTCTTTGCCGAGCTGTCATCCAGAATAGGCTGGTTCTGTGGATTTACCATGGCTATCAGGATATGACGCGCCCTGACGGAATCGGGGAGGGTCTTCTCGTCGATCTTTTTAGCAACCGTATAATTGCCGGCATCCAGATAAGGCCCGAAAAGCTGACCCTTCTGCAGGGCGAAGATGGAATCCTTGTTGGGAACCATTATTTTGGATTTACCGAGAAAAGCGTCGGAATAGGACTGCTCGCTGCCTACCCGGGCCAGAAAGCTCTCGGGTTTATCGGCCACGGCAAAATCCTTTCTGAAACCTTCCAACTGCTGATATATTTTGGCGGTGTCGGCTGAAGTAGGGGCGGCGTCGAATACTACATAGGCTATGCTGCGGCTGTCCTGTTGCTGGAACTGATCCTTGCGGGCGCTTACGAACTCGCTGATATCTTCATCGGTGACTTTCACCGAGCTGTCGGGTATGGTAAAATAAGGCGTGTTGACATAAGAAATGGTAGCTATCTGGCTGTTGTCCGCATTTCCTTTTTCTATCATCCATTTAGGAACGTATACGCTGTTGGCCAGCAGGGAGAGGTATTTTTCGCGCTGGCGCATTTTCCTGATCTGTGGGACGGACTCCTCGAAAAAATGCCGGGCGCCATCATAGAGTTTATCCGTTCTCTTACCGCTGTTATAGACATTGCGGAGTTGGTTGATCTGCTCGGCGGCGGCCTGGGAATTGAAGAACCCCGTTTTCTGATCGGTGAATGCTTGTTTTATATCCGGGATAGCGTTGGGGCCAACCAGCATATCGTTGAGTTCCTTTTCGCTGACGTTCAGATCGAGGGCTGTGTAATTATCACTGAGGACCGCGTCTTCGATCATCTGCTTCCAGATATTGTCACGCATATTCTGTTGCATGGCCTCATTCAGCGGATAGTTCCTCTGTTTATATTGTTCCTCCTGGTCGGAGACCGCTTTTTGAAAATCGCTATATTCAATCTTATTCCCGTTGATGCTGCCTACTGTGGTGGAACGGTTGCCAAAAAGACGGCTTTTCCCCACAAAAGCATCCATCAGCAAAAAACCGATCAGGCTCAAAGCGATCAGGCCGAATACTAACCAGGCTGCTCTTTCCCTTATTGTCTGAATAATTGACATAGATATATTATTATGTACGATTTTTGAATCGGATGGCAAAAATAGGGGAAAAGCCTGAAATTCGTGAAACCAAGCCTGTGAAACGTGAATCAACATGGTCTATGGATAAGTTTTTTTTCCGGTGGATAAGCCGGGTTTTGGAGCTCCGGAAACTGGTATAAGATGGAACAGAACTTTTTCGGGGAAGGGGGAAGGAAGGAACGGGGTGCGTAACCGGGCAGTTATTAGAATCCGACTAACAGAGAGGGGGTAAAATAGTTATCCGGATATGCTTTTCTTCCACAGAGGTGGAAAAACTACCTGGATATCGATCCAAAACAGGTTTACCATTGTTAAGTATTTGTGGAATGAGGTGGATAAGTAAGGTTTTTCCTTTATTCAAAGACCCGGTAAATATTCTTATCCACTAATTCACCGTCCTAATAGTAATAGCTTTTATTAATAAATAAGTAATACTATTATAATACTATGGCATTTATGAACATTGCGGAAGCAAGGGCAAATGTGAAGCGAAAAGGCTTTCTGGATCTTGAAGTTCCGCCCGATCTGGATCTTTTTCACGAGATTGGTGTCTTGAAAAAGGAAAAGAACGCGATCATCCTCGCGCACTATTATCAGGATGCGGACATTCAGGACATTGCCGATTATATCGGGGACAGTCTGGGGCTTGCTCAGGAAGCGGAGAAGACGAAGGCGGATCAGATCGTTTTTGCGGGAGTGCATTTCATGGCCGAGACCGCGAAGATCCTGAACCCTGACAAGAAGGTGTTGCTGCCGGATCTGAAGGCAGGCTGCTCTCTGGCGGATTCCGCGCCGGCGCCGCTTTTCAGGGCTTTCCGAGAAAAATATCCAGATCATATCGTTATCTCGTATATCAACTGCACGGCGGAGATCAAGGCATTGAGCGATATCATCTGCACCTCCTCGAATGCCGAAAAGATTGTGGAGAGCTTGCCAAAGAACCAGAAGATCATCTTTGCGCCTGACCGGAACCTTGGTGCTTATCTGGTGAAGAAGACGGGAAGGGATATGGTGTTATGGAATGGCGCCTGTATCGTGCATGAGATCTTCAGTCTTGAGAAGATAACGAAACTAAAGATACGCCATCCCAAGGCAAAGCTCATTGCTCACCCCGAGTGTGAGGAGCCGGTTCTGCGCCTGGCAGATTATATCGGGTCCACCACGGCCTTATTGAAGTATTCACAACGTGATGATGCCCGGGAATATATCGTGGCAACAGAGGCAGGGATATTACATCAGATGCAGTTGGCGTCTCCGGACAAGACCTTTATCCCCGCTCCCCCGGAAAATAATTGTGCCTGTAATGATTGCCCGTATATGAAACTGAATACGCTGGAGAAGCTATATCTGTGTATGAAGTATGAAGAACCGGAACTGGTCATGGATGAAGGGCTGATGAGGGCGGCGCGTAAACCGATGGAGCGGATGCTGGAGATCAGCGCAAGATATGGTTTATAGTTATAACTAATTGATAATCAAGTTATTAAAATAATAGTCCTTATGGTTTTATTATCTACCCATAAAAACCATAAGGATCTGGACATCGCTGGGATTGACCCCGCTGATCCTGCTGGCCTGACCCAGCGTCCTTGGTTTGATCTTTTTAAATTTCTGCATGGCTTCGTTTGAGAGAGAAGCAATGCGATCGTAATTGAAATTATCGGGGATCAGGAGATCTTCGAGCTGTGACATCTTCTGCACAAGCTCTTTTTCTTTTTCAATATAGACTTCGTACTTTATCTGAATTTCAGCCTGCTCGAGCGTATCGCTGGTCAATGCTGGCAGGGCTGCACGCAGACGGGGGATAGCCTCGATCATGGAAGGCAGATCTATTCCTGGACGCAGCAACACCTGGGATGCTTTTTGTTTCTGCGTGAGCGGCGCCGTATTCTTTCCAAGAAGGTATTGTTCAGACTCGGCTGTCTCAAGAGAGAATTCTCTGAGGATGGTCTTTATTTTGGCTACCCCATTTTTTTTGATGAGGGTATTATCCATTCTTTGTTGTGAAGCGAGGCCCAGCCGGTAGCTGAGCTCGGTGAGCCGGAGGTCGGCGTTATCCTGTCGCAGGAGTGTACGGAATTTGGCGCGGGAGGTAAACATGCGGTAGGGCTCTTCTGTCCCTTTGCTGATGAGGTCATCTATCAGCACGCCGATATAGGCTTCGCTTCTTTTCAGAATGAGGGGTTCCTCCTTCTTTATTTTCTGATGGGCGTTGATGCCGGCCATCAGTCCCTGACAAGCGGCTTCCTCATATCCGGTAGTTCCATTGATCTGACCCGCAAAGAAGAGGTTGGCGATGAGCTTTGTTTCGAGGGAATGTTTTAATTGTGTCGGTGGAAAGTAATCGTATTCGATCGCATAACCAGGCCGGAAGATGCGGACATTTTCAAAGCCGGGGACCATGCTGAGCGCCTTGTACTGGACCTCTTCCGGGAGTGAGGTGGAGAACCCGTTGACATAGATCTCCACGGTATTCCATCCTTCGGGTTCTATGAACAGCTGGTGCCGGTCTCTCTCCGCAAACCGGTTGATCTTGTCTTCGATACTTGGACAATAGCGCGGGCCGGTGCCTTCGATCCTTCCGGTATACATGGGACTGCGGTCGAAACCCGTCTTCAGGATATCGTGTACGGCCTGGTTGGTATAGGTGATCCAGCAGGATCGCTGTTGTTTTGGCTTTGGTATATCGAGATAGGAAAAGCCCACGATGTCTTCATCGCCTTTCTGTTCTTCCATTTTACTATAATCGAGACTGCGGCCATCAACGCGGGGTGGGGTTCCGGTTTTCAGACGGTCGCTTTCAAACCCCAGCGATACCAATTGTTCCGTTATCCCGGTTGCTGCTTTTTCGGCAACCCGTCCTCCTCCGAACTTCTTTTCTCCGATATGAATAATTCCGTTGAGAAAGGTTCCGCTGGTAATGACGACCGCCCTGGCGGTGATCTCATTACCCAGACCAGTTATTACTCCGCGGACCTGGTCTCCCTTAACGACAAGGGAACTGACCATATCCTGGTAGAAATCGATATTGGGGGTTTGCTCGAGCATTTCCCTCCATTTGGTGGAAAAGAGCATTCTGTCGCTTTGCGCCCTTGGGCTCCACATCGCAGGACCCTTTGATCGGTTTAGCATCCGGAACTGGATCATGCTGGCATCGGTAACAATGCCGGAATATCCCCCCAGGGCATCTATTTCGCGTACAATCTGCCCTTTTGCGATGCCTCCCATAGCAGGATTACAGCTCATCTGTGCGATCGTCTGCATGTTCATGGTGATCAAAAGCACTTTTGAGCCTAGATTGGCAGCGGCGGCGGCCGCCTCGCAACCGGCGTGACCGGCACCCACCACTATTATATCATATTCGGGAAACATAGGGTGCAAAATTAGGTCTATTGGCGCAACGAGGGGGAATATTTTAAGGATGGGCCTGTGATAAGAGATACGGTTTCACGTGGAACTTAAAGATTAAGAAGAAAAATCTTGTTTCACGTGAAACAAAATCAGAAGAAAGTGCGTTGCGGGATTCATTGTCAGATCAATCGGAGGCCCTTGGAAAATATAAAGCGAGATACTTATCTTCCTTTTTACGCATTATTTGCTGATCTTCTGGCTTTTTATCCTTGTAGCCACATAAATGCAGGGCCCCATGAAACATTACCCGGTGGAGCTCCCGTTTAAAGGAAGACTTGAAATCACTGGCATTATCGCGTACCCGGTCAACACTTATATATATTTCAGCGTTTAAAGGCTGGTTGGGTTCAGAAAGGTCGAAGCTGATGATGTCGGTGTAATAATCGTGGTTAAGGTATTGTCGGTTTACTTCCAGTAAATAATCGTCTGAACAAAAGATATAGTTAAGTTCCCCCAGCGGCCTTTTCTCCTTTCTGAACAGGGAAACGATGAAAGATTTTAAAGAAGAACGCCCGGCAAGGGAGAAGCCTTGCTGAAGAAAGTGAAATTGTATTTTGGGAGCTTGGGAAGACATTTCCGAAAATCGTAAGGTTATTTGGGATTACAAAGCATAATTTTGTTTTGCGTTCATCGCAAATATATTAAAATGAAGAGATTATCCGAATTAGAAGCAGGGACAGTGGCAAGAATTCATTCCTTCGAAAAGAACGATCTGTTCCTCAAGCTCATGGAGATGGGATGTGTTCCGGGTGAAATGATCAAAGTAGAACAGATTGCCCCGCTTGGTGACCCTATCGCCATCTCGGTCGCAGGGTATAATCTGAGCCTCCGGCTGGACGAAGCCGAAAACATTTTCATCGAGGAGGGGGTGTTCTGATGAAGGTCGGTCTCTATTTCGGATCTTTTAATCCCATCCACCATGGGCATCTGATCATTGCCAATTATATTCTTCAGCATACCGATCTTGACCAGCTCTGGTTTGTCGTAACTCCGCAGAATCCCTTAAAGCCGGCAGGGACCCTTTTAAATGAATATCATCGTCTTTATCTGGTAGGCCTTGCTGTAGAAGGAGAAAAGAAACTCAGGGCTTCCGATATCGAATTTAAATTACCCCGCCCATCCTATACGGTAGATACCCTGGCTTATCTGGAAGAGAAATATCCGGCTTACGAATTCTCCATCATCATGGGCAGCGATAGTTTTCAGAACCTTCCCCGGTGGAAGAACTATACCCATATCCTGTCCAACTACGCACTCTATATTTACCGGCGCCCGGAGCATGAAACGATCCCCGGATATCCGGGTGCAAAGAAGATCGAAATACTGGAAGCCCCTCTGCTGCCTATATCGGCTACGCATATCCGAAAAAATATAAAAGAAGGCAAGTCCATACGATATCTCGTACCAGATGCGGTACGAGAGGAGATCGAACGGAATGCGTATTACCGGTGAGCGTCCAGTTGCTGCGGGAGTGATGTGCAGCGTGAGGCGGACCAGCGGACCCGATGAACATTGTCGGGGTAGGGTTCTACAAAAGTCCTTCCCTGTCTTTTTTTGGAAGAGAGCTGACCACAAGTCGGTAGGAATCATCGATCATCTGCCGGATGATCCTGACCGGAACGGAGCCGTCCACGATCACGGTGTTCCACATTTTTTTATTCATATGATACCCGGGCAGGACAGCCGAAAACTGCTCTCTCCATTCAATCGCTTTTTCCGGATCGCATTTTACATTAAACTGAAGCGTGGGGCTATCGAGACCTGTGAGTAAAAATATTTTCCCCCTTACTTTGAATACAAGCGTGGTTTCGCCAAAAGGAAATCCTTCTTCGACGTCCTTTTTAGCGAGACAATATTCCCGGAGCATTTCGATATCCATCAGTTAAATTTTTTGATGAGGGACTATCATTTCGCGGAGGCATGGTCTCCATATGCTGCCGCCGGATAGTCAACGACGAGGTTGCAAAAAGCCCTTACTCCCAGTCTGAAACCGCTCTCTTCAATATAAAAATCCGCCGTGTGATGTGGAAAGGCGGTATGGGGATCCTGCCCCTTTTTCATTCCACCCAGAAAGAAAAAGAACGAGGGGACTTTTTCTCCAAAAAATGAAAAATCCTCTGCGCCGGTCATGGCATCCATCCAAACCATATTCCCTTCGCCGGCTGTTCTTTGCAGGGATGGCAACATCCTTTTGACGAGAGCAGGATCATTATAGGTGATGAGGGTTTTTTTGTCGATGGACAGTTCAGCCGTAGCGCCGGCGCTCTCGGCAATTTTTGTAACGGTACGGCGCATCCTTTCATGGATCTCTCTTTGCATGGCCGTGTCGAGGGTACGGATGGTGCCGGTCATTTCCAATTCTTCCGGTATGATATTGGAGCGTACACCCCCTTTGATCGTACACACGGAGATCACGGCCGCATCCTTTGTCAGCTCAGTCTGCCGGCTGATGATCGTCTGCAGGCCATCGATGATCTGTGCGGAGACGACGATGGGATCAACACCAGCCCAGGGCTGGGAACCATGAGACCCTTTGCCTTTTACGTTGATGGTAAACCAGTCCGAGGCTGCCATTGCGCCTTCGCTGCGGTATTTGATCTTCCCTACTTCTGTGGCCGAATTGATATGGAGACCG
>DATHHO010000262.1:0-17227 GCA_035317125.1 Puia sp. | reverse complement strand
GCCGGCAGGTAATCCGCGTTCTTCGAGTGTCCGGTCGAGGAATTCATCGATCTGTTCGTCGCTGATGTTATCCCAGGCGGCAAATACCAGCAGGTGAGAGGCCTCCGTGATCTGGGGCTGGTTATTGGCGACAGGCTGGATCTTTTTCAGGAGTTCCGGGTCGGTAACGACAAGGATACTGAATGGCTGGAGGCCGGCGGAGGTGGGGGCCAGTCTGGCGGCTTCAAGGATAATATCCACTTTTGCCTGCGGGACTTTCTTTCCGTTCATCCGCTTGACGGCGTAGCGCCAGTTGAGTGATTCTAAAAAGCTCATGTGTTTGTATTTTTTAATGTTTACTAATCGTTAATAATCTATCACTATTATATATTCTACTGATACTATTAAATCTAACAGTGTTAGATTTGTGGGCAAAAAAAAGGGCCTTTCTGGTGGCGGTCCGCTCAGCTCACTATGCCTTTAATAAAACTACAGATAACATCGTTTAACACTTGCTCTGCCAATCCGTTATGTTCATTTTTAATTGGTCTGTTTACGGCATATGCCTCATGATCTTCTTTTGCTTCCTTTGCCTTTTCGGCGGCATTATAGTCTCCGGCCGTGGCCTTATTCAACATATTGATCGAGACCAATCCGTGCATCATTGACCAGAATGACTGAAACTTCAGAAAAGGGTCGATGCTGGACTGTTTGTCCGGTGGGGTCAGCGCCCTGATGCTGTCCGTAATGGCCGCGTTGAAATCCGCCATTTCGGGGATTCTGCGCGCCGTTTCGCAGGTAGGGATACCGAGGCCAAACATGAGCTGGTAGTATTCCCGGTTGAGAAAGGCAAAGCTCCAGTAGGCATGGCCCATAGCAAAGATCTCTTCGCCGGGATTTGCCTTGCCGGTCTTGGCCTCCTGCATTTTCTTGATCAGCAGGGCAAAACCTTTTCTATTGAATTCCAATAAGATAGCATCTTTATTTTCAAAATGACTATAGATGACAGGAACACTGTATTCAATGGCATCCGCAATTTTACGGATGGACAAAGATGGCCACCCGTCGGTGATCACCATCTCCCAGGCCGAGTCCAGGATGCTGGCCCGGACTTCCTCTTTCTGCCTTATTTTGCGATCCGTGATTCCCATATCTATCCGTGTTACTTTTTATAACACCGTTAGCAAAAATACGACTTTTTTGATTGCGGCCAACTATTTTTTTCGGAGATCGTTGGATGGGTGCCATCTGAGGGTGAATTTTTTGGGGTTTGGATGTGGCGAGGGGTGCCACACGAGTAACGCATTTGGCCATAGAGGTTGAACTTTTTGCAAGTGGTTGAAAATGAATTTCTTGTAAAAAGTTCAACCTCTATGGGCCGGCCGTGATCCCCGGACGGGCATCCGGCCCGGTGATCACAGCTTCTTTTCATTATCCCCTGGATTGCGGTCTATCAGCCACCGGTATGGATCGACTCCCACGCTCGCAGGCTTCCCATGCACTATGATCACCAGTGTGTGCTTGCCGGAACCGAACCGGTGCCTGGCGAGATAAAGAGGGGACGGAGCCTTGCCGCCGGGATCGACACCGCGACCCGCGGCCGCACCAAAGATCCCCACATCGATATAATCATTCATCCCCTCCGCGGGATGCTCATTCCCTGCGCTGTCCAGCTCCGATTTGCCTGCACTTATTTTTATCGTGACCTTATACTGATCCCCTTTTCCGAATGGCGCTGCCGATGCTTCCAGCACCTTATTGTCATAGACCACCACTTTTTCCCAACTGTCGGTCAGGTAATACCGTAAGGAATCCGGGATGTGCCGTTGCAACACCCGGTACAGGTCATCGCCGCCGGCAAAAGGCGGATGGTCGCGGAAGGCATAATGTTCCTGGAATTCCCGCAGGGCCGCATCCAGACTGTCTGCACCCATGAGCTTGCCCAGCCCGTACAGCAGGATGGACGCTTTATTCTTCCAGATATAATCCTTATCCGTATTCAGCAGGGGTTTTTCGGCAGTGGATTCAAATCGCCGCTGCGAGATGAACTTGCCAAAATTATATCCGTTGAGCTCCTGCTGCAGGGCCTCCCGTGCCTTGCCCGGTCCTCCTTTTATTTCTGCCAGCTTCAGAGAACTGTATTCCGCCAGCCCATCGCCGACCACGCCGGAACCAACCGTTCCGTTGGGTGCCACCTGCTGCCCCCACCATTGTCCGCCAGTGCGCGCCGCCGTCTCCGCATAACAAAAATCCCATTGTCCCGGATCGGTAAAATTCGCGTTCCACCCAAAATTCTCCGAATAAAGGATCAGGCCGGGCCCGGACAGCGCTGACGGACCATACGCAGAGGTCTCGACGATGCTGAGCCGTTCAAAAGGGTAGGGGCCATACCAGCGGGAGTAATTGATCAGTCCTTCCTTGCAGGCCGTGAGAAAACGGTCAAGGTTGGCGCTATGTGCCGGATGATAAAATATTTTTATCGGAATGGTCCGCCCATCTTCTGTCCGGACACTGTCGCTCAGGACCGCATATCTTGCCGACAGCATGGCAAAATGACCATACATGCCCGGCCTTTCCTGAACATATTGATAGTAGTTACGACCGTTCTCTTTCCATTCTTTTTTCAGAGCGCCTGGCGCGACGACGGTTTGATCGCCGGATGTGCTCACGATGATGTCCAGGCTGTACAGATCCGAAGCGCTGCCAGCCGAAAGATTATCGGTGCCCCGGGGATCGCCATGCGGAATACTGCCTGTTTTTCTTTCGGGTAAATGGTATTTTTTGCGGTCGTCATGGCGGGTCAGTTCATCGCCTTCATCATAACCCAGGCCCGGCAGTCCCCCGTTAAAGAAGGTCCCGTTATACAGAAAGGCCGGGTTGCTGAGATCATTGGTAAATCCTTCATTCGTGATGACCGAACTGATCTCCAGCAGTGCGGAATCTCCCGGCGCCAGCCCTCCCGGCAGCCTGTACAGCCGGTAGCCCGCATCATCCCGCTGCGGTCTCCACCAGTTGAATTTGCCACGGGAGAACGACAAAGGAGAGGTAGAGCCCAACAGGACGTCATTGTATTTCAGTGCATATTCGCTGAGATTGTCTCCATCCAGCAGGATGCTGTCGATGGGGGCTTTTGTCCTGTTGGCGATGTTTATCCAGGCTTTTACCAGCGCCTTGCGTTCATCCGGAAAAAGATCGGCATTCATCCTGATCTTTGTAAACTTTGGCAGGGGCATGCCTTCGTAATGTTTCAGCTCTTTTTCAAAAATGGCGCGTCGCGCGGTATTCTCCGCCTGGGTCAGATAATTGTTAAGGAAACTGACGTTGTAGTAAATATAGGAACCCACGGCAAGAAATCCGGCCAGCAGCAGCGCGAAAACGATCTTCAGATCCCTGCTCCATCGCTCACGGGCCAGTTGTCTTCTCTCGCGGAAAGAGGTGGATACTCCCCGGTTGAAATAAAGGGCCGCAAGCACCAGGAACAATCCACCGCATAACAGCCAGTACAGATTGAACCAGGAGACTGGTTTTAATATATGCCCGATGCCATCCATATCGGACCAGCGGAAGCCAGGCGTATAAGAATAAAGCAAAAGCAGGTAGGTCAGCTTTCCGGAGTCCTTCAGCAGGAACAGCCCGACCCAGATCGTGATGCCGATGCCATGCGCGGCAAACTTGTTGTTGATGACCACGTGCAGCATATAGGAGAACAGGACCATAGCGGTGAACAGGGGCAGGGTGACGAAGAACAGGTTCGTAAAATATATGTGAAAATTGAACTGGGTATATCCCTTTGCCAGTTGTACGCCCATACCCAGTATAACGGGAAGCAGCGCTAAAAAAGCCGCCATGACCAGCAGGCTTAACAGTCTGGAAAATCCAAAGATCCCATCGGGCGGTGGCAGGGCGTCGTTGATCGCCGCATAGCGGGTGACCTTCTCCCGGTGGACGGTCTCGCCGGTATAAAAAATGAGGATGATAAAAACAAAGAACAGAAAATTGTCATTGAAAATATAGGTCAGCAGCGCGGTGCTGGGAAAATCCTGCATGTTATAGCGGTTCCAGGTATTGGCAAAGGCGAAGCACAAAAAGATAGAGCCGCAGGAAAGAATGATCCAGAAATAATTATCGCGGATAATATTCAGTATTTCGATGCGGGTCAGCGTAAACAGGGTCTTGCGGTTATAGCTCCCCGTAAACTTTGTCTCAACAGCCGGTATGGTCAGTCTCTCTGCACCCGCCGGGGACCTGGCGCCGGGAACGGCTTTTTTGTCAGCCTTTCCGCTGAAGAACTTTTCGAAGCTGAACCTTGCATAGATCACCAGCAGGATCAGCAGCCCGATCCCCGGCCAAAGCAACCGGTTGGCGAGGAAGCTGCCATGGATCGACACCAGGGAACTGTTCTTCTGGGTAAGGGTATACCCCATTGTTTCCAGCCGTATGGGAACGATGCCAAACGGGTCGGACAAATTGATCACGGTCATGTTCCGGGTGCCATGCAGAATAAAATTGGACAGCAGGTATCCGAGGAACAGCATGATCCCGCTGCTGTAGATCACTTTGACATTCCGGGTGGCCGCCACCAGACCGAAGAACAGCGAGCTGGTAAAGATAAGATTGGGAATGGCGATGGTCAGATAAGGGTGTAGGTAATAGCTCAGATGCTGCGGGCCATACCGGCCGGCCTCCTGCCAGCCTGCGGCCGGTCCGACGATGCTCCCGGTCCAGGCCCCGAAAGGGATGGCGGCGGCGATCAGCAGGATGAAGAAGAAGCTGCCGGCGAACCGACCCCAGAAATACCCTGCCTTTGTAATGGGATAGGAAAGATAATAATCCCGCGTATTGTATTCGATGTCGCGGTACAGGGGTACGCCCATGATCGCCGAGCTGATCAGCATCATCATCATGCTGGTCACGGCAATAAAGAAGGCCAGTATCGTCGGGGAGTTGAGGTATTCCTTGTCCCCTGCCGGCAGGGCGCCGAGGGAAAAAGAAAGGAAGGAGAACCCGAAGGCGGCGAGGAAGCACAGGTATATACCCGGTCTTCTGAGCCGGTATTTTAATTCGAACAGAAATATTTGGCGGAACATAGCCTTGATTTAGATTGGTTTTTGAAAAAAGATAGCGCAACGACAGCAAAAGATGGCCACAACGACAGCCGGTCCGCCGGTCAAGGACGGGAGACAGTTCACCGGTCCACGAGGCGAAGACGGGAACCCCGTTTGCCGGTCCGTGACCGGGGCGGCGGTCAGATCATATTCACATCGACCTTCGTAGCGATATTGCTGAAATAAACATCTTCGAGATTGGGCGCAGCGGGCTGGAACCCTTCGCCGGGGTCGGTGTCCTGAATGATCCGGATATAGAGGCGGCCTGCCTTCAGCTGCGTGGAGATGACCCCGAACCGTTCACGGTATCGCAGGATGGATTCTTTGGGGATCGAAAGGCTGTATATTTTTCCTTCCAGCTCCGACACGGCGGTGTCGGGCTCGCCGCTGTATAATACTTCACCCTGGCAGATGATGGCGAAGCGGGAACAAAGCGTGCTCACGTCTTCCACGATATGCGTGGACAGAATGACAATGGTGTTCTCTCCGAGGTGGCTGAGCAGGTTGTAGAAGCGGTTCCGCTCCGCAGGGTCCAGCCCGGCCGTCGGTTCATCCACGATGATCAGCTTTGGGTTGCCGATGAGGGCCTGCGCGATGCCAAACCGTTGTTTCATCCCACCGGAAAAGGTACCCAGGCTCTTCTTCTTGTCCTTGTAAAGGTTGACGTTGTCCAGCAGGGCATCCACCAGCTCTTTTCGTTGCTGTGCGTTCGTGATCCCTTTCAGCCTGGCGATATGATCCAGCATCTGTTCCGCCGGGATCCTCGGATACACCCCGAATTCCTGGGGAAGATAACCGAGCAGCTGCCGCACCCGGGTCTTGTCCTTCAGCATGTCCAGGCTGCCGGAACCACTCTCTGCATGAAGCCGCTCCATTCCGTCGGAACCGTATGAGCCAGCCGGGCCAGCTCCATCTATTCCCTGCAGCGAGATAACGCCTGTATCTGCCTCCTGGAGGGTGGCGATGGTCCGCATCAGGGATGACTTGCCGGCACCATTGGGACCGAGCAATCCGAACATACCGTTGCCGAGGGTCAAAGAAACATCCTTCAGGGCGCGCACGCCATTGGCATAGGTCTTCGAGAGACCATTGATGATCAGTTGCATAAATAGAATTCTTTTAAAAATGACAGGAATTATGAGGCAGGTGAGCCGGACTCTACGGAGCCGGGGGCTGCAGGTTTTTCAGATTGGCCCCTGTTATATTGATCCTCGATCCGGAGGAGTAATCGATAGACGACCTGCCGACCCGCGCCTGCTGATCGCTGATCTCCGAGCGGTCATCGAGCTGCGCAGCAAGTGATCCGATCACTGCATTGCGGTGCAGGACCAGCATGGAATTAGCGGCGTGTATACGGAGGGCGTCGACCGACTCGGCAGGCAGGTTTCCATTGCCATCTTCATAGGATTCGCCGATCCAGAGCAGGGCATTTTCCACGCTCAGGTCGGTATGGAGTAATCCGGGTCTGTGTTCCCCTTTAAGGGTGGCCATGCCTCCCGATACCCGGATGCTTTTGAGAGGACCGGTATGAACGATGACTTTTGGGAAACTATAGTAGAGCTGCCAGGGATCGTGCGGGTTCCCTCTGCGGTTGCGATTTCCCGTTATGACCAGCGTATCCCCCTGTAACTGGTATTGCAGTTGCCTTGACCTGTTCGGATCCGATCCTTTGACATCGAACCTTCCCTTGTTCAGGCTGCTGCCTTTACCGGCCGCTTCGGCCCCCTTTTCCATTTCGACGGAGAACGTATCGGATGGAATGATCCTGATGTTCAGGCTCCCTTCGATGGATAAGACCAGCGGGGCCGGGCCATTATACCGGATGAACTGTTCCTCGTTCAGTTGTTTCTCCGTAACGATATCGCCTTGGCTGTACCTGGCGTACAGCGCCAGATGGACGGCGCCGAGAAGGCCCAGCGCCGAGAGGAAAAAGATCAGGATCAGCTTGTCGCTCGTCTTCATATAAAATTTTGTTTTCTGTATTTTTCAAAACCGGGCTTCAATTCATCCGGATCCATTCCCAGCAGGAACAGGCTGCGGAATACCTGTGGCAGGTCTTTTTCGATAAACACCTCTTTCCGGTATTGCGTGGCTTGTCCGACGGCGTCCTGCGCCGAGAAAAAACCGATGCCGCGCTGGTTGAATATGATATTCTTTTGCTGCAGGAATTCATAGGTGCGCATAACGGTATTGGGATTCACCTCCAGCTGAATGGCAAGCTCCCGGACCGAAGGGATCCGTTCCCCGGGCGGCCACTGGCTGAGCAGGATCTTCTCGCAGACATAATCCGCGATCTGGAGGTATATGGCTTGTGATTCTCTGAACTGCATATTGATGTATTTAATCCCTACACTTCTTTTTCTTTCAGCCTGAAGTATGTGATGAACCAGAAAATAAAAGGAGCGCTGTACCGCACGAGGTACATACCGGTCGTCTCCATCCATGATGGAAGCCTTACGAGGGCTGTCGGCGCGCTCATGCCTTCGGCCCGGACCCATTCTTCCAGATCGTTCAAACGCCAGCCGGCGGGAATATTTCCTTTTACAACCCGCATAATAAAGATCGTGGTGATCAGAATCATGAGCAGCACGGCAATGGTCGTTTTTATAAAGACATAACGCGTGAAATAAACGGACCCCAGGATAAAGGCACTTTGTGCTGCAAAAAATCCCAGCAGGAACGTATAAAAATCATCGTCGGAGAACCCCAGCCTGTTCCCTCCGGATATACGGAACACCTCCATCTCCCCGATCAGCTTGGTCGTCCCCGGAATCACGCGATGTTCCCGCACAATGATGTGACTGGCCAGCTTCACCATGGGGATATCCACGAGATAAAAAACGAGGGTATATGCGATAAAGAAAAGCACGATATTGAAGAACAGCCCGCAAAGCAGCTTTTCCAGATGAGAGGCAGGCACGGAAAGCCACTGGATGCCTTTAGCCCTGCTGCCCAACTCGGAAAAGGTCGTACTTGCATAGAGGCATCCGACAAAATACAGACCGGCATAATATGCGGAGTACTGATAAAAGGAATCCATTGGGGCAAACCTGTCGATGCTGATGATAAACCCGAACCAGGCGCACAGCAGACCGCCCATCGCCAGTAAGGCCAGGCCATATCTTTTCCGGTTCTCCACCCAGTGCAGGGCCACCAGCATCCGCCATCTTGAAAAATTAAAAGATTGATTCATTAAAGATGATTTGTTTTTTCAAATACGGCATTGATCGCCGGTCCATCCGTGACGATGGCCTTGTACAACATTTCAAGATCCGGCTGGCTTTCCTCGCCATAGATGTTTGGCAGAATCACGGCGTTGCCTGCAAAAGACGATTCGTGGTAGAGGGCGCGGGCCGTTTCTGCGGGATCGGAGGACAGCTTGAAATGCAGGCTGGCGGCGATAGCTTCCATGCTCTGGTCGAAAAGGATCTTACCTTCATCGATCACGGTGACCCTGTCGATAAGGTTCTCGAGGTCTTTCACCTGGTGTGTGCTGATCAGTATGCATTTGTGTTCATCTACTGCGCCGGCGATCACTTTGCGGAACTGGCCCTTGCTGAGGATGTCCAGGCCGTTGGTGGGCTCGTCCATCAGCAGGAGGGGGGCGTGGGTCGCGATGCCAAAGCTGATCAGCGCTTTTTTTCGCTGACCATAGCTCATTTCGTCCAACCTCGGTCCTGCCGGAATTCCAAATTCACCGATCAGCCGCTGGAACAACAGCCGGTCGAAGTTGCTGTAAAAGGCGGAGCCATGGTCCACCCATTCGTCTATCCGTATCGGTGGCAAATAAAATTCTTCCGCCACCAGGAACACCTGCTGCAGGAAGGCAGGCTGTCTTTTGCCCGGCACGAAGCCGAGAGCCCGGATCGTTCCTTTGCGGGGGAAGAGCAGGCCGGCAATATTCCTCAGCAAGGTTGACTTGCCCATACCGTTCTTACCAAGCAGACCATAAATATGACCGGGCTGCAAGTCCAGATCGAGCCCGGTGAAGACGGGTTTGCGGCGGTAAGAAAAATGAAAATCCCTTATGCTGACCATAGTGGTGATTGAGTGTACTAAGTAAGTAGTACACTAAGGTGGGCAGAAAATCCGGTTCCTCCAAATATTTTCTTACATTTATTGACATTCAAAACGATATGGCTTCAATAACCCCTTCCCAACGTCTTTATTCTCTCGATGCATTGCGTGGATTCGATATGTTCTGGATCATGGGGGCGGAAGAGATCTTCCATACCCTGTCCAAGGCCACGGGGTCGCCTTTCTGGGGCGCCATCGCCAACCAGTTCACGCATCCGGAATGGAACGGCTTCCATTTTTACGATCTGATCTTTCCGCTGTTCCTGTTTATCGCCGGGGTAGCAACGCCTTATTCGGTGGGCAGGGAGCTTGAAAAAGGAACGCCGAAGCGTAAGGTGATCCAGCGGGTGGTCCGCAGGGCGCTGATCCTCGTGATCCTCGGGATCATCTATAACAACGGGCTGCAGTTGCGGCCCTGGTCGGAGGTCCGGTTTGGCAGCGTACTGGGAAGGATCGGGCTTGCCTATATGTTTGCCAATATCATTTATCTCTATACCAAGTGGAGGGCGCAGATCATCTGGTTCTGTTCCATCCTTATCGGCTACTGGCTGCTGCTGCTGTTCAATTCGGCGCCAGGCTTTCCCCGGGGAGACCTGACCATGCAGGGGAATTTTGCCTCGTATATCGACAGGATGATCCTGCCGGGCAAACTCTATCTCGGCATCCATGATCCCGAAGGGCTGGTCTCGACCATTCCGGCCATCGCCACGGGTCTGCTGGGCATACTGGCGGGAAATCTGCTGAAGAACAGCCCGCTGCAACAGGGCGCCAAGGCTATGCGCCTTGCGCTTGCCGGTGTCGTATGCCTCGTGTTGGCGCAGTTGTGGAACATCGTTTTCCCGATCAATAAAAATCTCTGGACCAGCTCCTTCGTGCTCCAGGTAGGCGGCATAAGCCTGCTCCTGCTGGCGACCTTTTATTATGTGATCGATGTGCTGGGCTATAAGAAATGGGCCTTCTTCTTTACCGTGATCGGGATGAACTCCATCCTGATCTATATGTCTGGACATTTTATCGACTGGGAATACATGACCAACGGGTTCTTTCAATGGCTGGGACAGCTGGTCGGCGACCCTTACAATCTGGTCACGATGGCCATCTGCTATGTGGCCGTCAAATGGCTATTCCTGTATGTCTGTTACAAAAAGAAGATCTTTCTGCGGGTGTAGGGCGGGTATGTCTTACTGCGCTGCTGCGATCGCCGCGGGCCTGCGCAGCGATTGCATAACGCTCTCGCTGAATTCGCAGATCGTCTCCAGCAGGATGCAGAGCTCTTCTCCTTTTTCTGTCAGGGAGTATTCCACCTTTGGCGGGATCTCGTAATAGTCTGTTCTTGTGATCAGGCCATATTTTTCCTGGAGCTTGAGCCGGTCCGACAGGATCGTATCGCTGATATATTTCAGATCATCTTTGATCAGCTTGAAGCGGTTGTTCCCTTCCTGAATGCAGAACAATACTTCGCAGAACCATCTTTTGCTGACGATATCCAGCAGTTCGTTCAGCGAACATTTGTCTTCCAGAAAAGATTTATTCCGGTAGTTCGTGGATGTTAATTTTCTTTCTGTCATAACCAGAGTTTTAATACGATTAATAATCAGATGTGTGTGTGCCTTAGTCTACCAAAGTTAGAGGGGAATCATATGGATTTAGCAACGAGCCTGTACCGCTTATAAAATTACAACAATTCCGAATATATAAATATCATTGTTTAAACTTCGTTTGGTATCCGGCAACCGGTTTCCCAGAGCGGTCTGGCGTTCCATTCTTGTTCAAGGCTTTGCAATCGGCTCTTCTTTGGTATGCTGCCTCCTCAGAGGTCGATACGGACGGCCTGCTCCGGGAAGATCAGCTTCAGGTTAAGGGGATTTGAGGCAGTCAGCTGTTTTCTGATCCTGGTTTCCTGGTCACCCGATGGCTTGAGGTGGGTGATCAGGACCGGAAGCCCGCTGAGGGCCTGCTTTCCGGTCAGGGTTGACAACGCTGACATCTCCTTCATGAGAAGGAACGGGGTAAGATGCCCGAAAAGTTGCCTGAGCGGCTGTTCATCGGGAAAGGAAACTTCTATCATGATCGCTTTCAACTGCCCCGTCTTCAGCAGGGGGGCGATCTCCTGCCAGAGGAGGTGCAGCTTATCGGAGTGTTCGACGGTGTCGGCTCCGGTGTCGCCCAGGTAGAGCAGGTAGGCTTCTTCGTGTCTGACCAGAAAGGCGGTGCTCTGGTAAGGGGCGCCATGGCTAAGGGGAAAAGCCGTTATATGGAATGCGGTATTTCCAACAGCCTCTTCCTGGCCCGGGGAAAGAACGGAGTAATGGTATTTGCTGAGGAAGGGTTTTTCGCCGGCATCCCCGAAATTGGCCCAGGCCTCCCAGGTAAAATAGTTGCCCTTCAGCACGTCCAGACAGCTGGGCAGGCCATAGATGGTCTTGGCGCTGTCATCGGGTGAATTGAGGATCAGCCCCGCCACATGATCGAGGTGGGGGTGGGAGATGAAGTAGGCTTTTATATAATGTCTGAGGACAAAGCTGGGATCGGGCCGATGTCCCATCGGGCTCCCGAAGACCCCCGCGTTCACCGCCCTGCGGATCCCGGAATAAAGGGTGCCAGCATCCAGACATATATAATCGTGACTGCCTTCGGGGGCTACCATATAGGCGGAAAGATTGCTCTCATCCAGTCCGCCCTTAACGCCCAGCGGAATGATCGTAAAGGAGGAAGCGCCCGCGTCGTGCAACTTTGCTGCTCCCGGTCTGCCGCTCTGCGACCAGCCGAGCTGGGCGTATAAAAGGACCGGCCAAAAAAGATGAAGTGTACGCGCGGAAGGCATGCGGGCAAATTAGATGCAAATGGATAATATTCCAAATAAATCCCCGCCGGTCTCCTTGCGAATCTGTCGAACCCGGTTGTGACCCCGCCGGCGATCCCACCGAAAAACCTCCGATTCCAGCCGCTGGATAGATCAGCTTAACAATACCCGTAAAAGGGTATTGTCTGATCCGGAAGGACAGAGTACTTTTGAATCCTGAATTTATTGATCCTTTAAAACACAAGATATATGAACCGCCGATTCCTCAGCTATGGCTGGCAGCCCGACCTGCCCGATCAGCGCGACCTTATTTATTCCGCCCCGCATGTCGCCGCAAAGAAACTCCCCAAATCCGTTGACCTCCGTACCCATTGTCCGGCCGTTTACGACCAGGGACAACTGGGCAGTTGTACGGCCAATGCGATCGGCGGCGCCATCGAATTCGATCTGATGAAGCAGAAGGCGCCCGTATTCATGCCTTCCAGACTTTTCATCTATTATAATGAGCGGGTGATCGAGAATACGGTAAGCAGCGACAACGGCGCCCAGATCAGGGACGGCATCAAGACGGTGAACCAGCAGGGCGTCTGCAACGAGCGGGACTGGCCTTATAATACGAGCGAATTTGCGCAGAAGCCCCATTCAACCTGCTATGACCAGGCCCTGAAGCACAAGGTGCTTTCCTATCACCGCGTTACGCGCTCCATCAGTCAGATGGAAGGCTGTCTCGCGGATGGATTTCCATTTGTGTTCGGGTTCACGGTGTATGAAAGTTTCGAAGGAGACCTGGTCGCAAAGAACGGTACGCTGAACATGCCCGCCAAATCGGAGAAAGTAGTGGGAGGCCATGCCGTGCTTGCCGTTGGCTATAACGATACGCAGAAAAGATTTATCGTACGCAACAGCTGGTCCGACAGCTGGGGACAAAAAGGATATTTTACGATCCCTTACGATTATCTGATGAACGATAATCTCTCGGATGACTTCTGGACCGTCCGTATGCTCCAGACCAATCCAGCCGCTGCAAAGAAGGCGGCTAAGAAATAATTAGAAACGTGGACGGTTTCGCAGCCTGGCCCGCTTTTGCGTGTCAGGCTGTTTATTTTTGTTCAGGCCCGGCGCCGACCCGCACCCGGCCAGTCCATGGCGAAAGCTCCATATTTCTTCCCTTGGATGATTCTGATTAACTTTATGGCGCCATGGAAAAAGAACATCTTTACACTCTATCCGTAATATGGACAGGCAATAAAGGGGAAGGCACGTCAGGCTATAAGGCCTATGGCAGGGATCATATCATACAGTCCGGCAGCAAGGCGGAGATCGCCGGTTCGGCCGATCCGAACTTCAGAGGCTCCCCCGAAAGGTACAACCCCGAAGAGCTCTTCGTCAGCTCCATTTCCACCTGCCACATGCTCTGGTATCTCCATTTCTGCTCGGTCAATCGTATCGTGGTCACCGACTACCGGGACCAGGCCCGGGGCATCATGGTGGAGAATCCCGATGGCAGCGGATATTTTAAAGAAGTGGAGCTGAATCCCGTGATCACCCTGACTCAGGCCGATATGGTCGCGAGGGCGGAAGCCCTCCATCACGAAGCCCATAAATTTTGCTTTATCGCCAATTCCTGTAACTTCCCCATCACCCATAAGCCCGTATTTAAAATACAGCCTGCATGAGCCCGGGAAGGCCCTTATTCTTAATCCTGTTCTTCTTTATTTTTCTGGCCAGCCGGGTAATGGCGCAGGGGCCGGATTCCTCTTTTCTGGGATCGCTCAGCTTTGGTGCGGGCTTCTATTTCGGATCGGGCGGCAGGGATTATATAGGAAACCTCACCGCCCTGGTGCCTTTTATCAATTTTCACCTGTTCAGTAAAAAGACGGTGGCCCTGAATTTCAGACTGGGCACGGGTGTAAGCTGGGTCCAGATGCCCGGAAGATAAAAGATAACAATAAATGCAGCGTGCTGAGGAACCCGGGCAATATCAAAACATCGGTCACGAATTCGGGCAAGCTGATCCATCTGCCATAAACAGACGGGCACCCGCCGGATAAATCGCAATTTTAATCGCATCTTGCAGTATGGCCAAGGAAAAATTACCGTTCCGTAAACAACTTGCTTATGCCGCGGGGATGATGGGCTGGAGCATCCTCGCCAATACGATCATCGTGATGCTGCCTTATTTCTACCTGCCTCCATCCAATGCAGGCCTGCCTACCCTGGTGCCTCAACTGATGATCCTCGGGGTGCTGAATATCATGTCTCTGATCGCCGCTTCGGGCCGGCTGGTCGACGCATTCTATGATCCCTTCATCGCCTCGCGCAGCGACAAGAGCCGGAATGCCAGAGGAAGGCGTATCCCTTTTATGAAGAGGGCCATACTGCCGGCTATTATCTTTTGTTTTCTGGCCTTTCATCCGCTGGTACGATCGGCAAGCGTACACAATGCCTATTGGCTCACCTTTATGCTGATCGGCTTCTTCATCTCGGCGACCACCTATATCATTCCCTATAATGCCTTGTTGCCTGAGCTGACGCATACGGCTGCGGGGAAGGTGAGGCTGTCCTCTTTTCAGCAGGTAGGTTTTGTGTTTGGCATCATCCTCTCGGCGCTGACGAACAACTTTGCCGATGCCATACAGTCCATCCTTCATATCAGTGACCGCAACACGGCCTTACAGATCACCATCGGCGGGCTTTGCTGTCTGGCCGGTCTGATCATGCTGATCCCGGTCATCCTTATCGATGAAAAAAAATATGCCAGCGGCAAGCCCACCCACCTGCCCTTGTGGAAAGCCATCCGCAAGACATTTGGCAATCCCAATTTCACGTATTATCTGGTCTCCGATTTCTCCTATTATATGGCGCTCAGCATTATTTCCAGCGGGTTGCTGTACTTCGTCACCGTACTGCTGCGGTTGCCCGAATCCGAGGCAGGTGTGCTGACCACCGTGATGGTGCTGGTGTCGCTGGTATTTTATCCGCTGGTGAATATAGCGGCGGCGCGCTGGGGTAAGAAGCCGATCGTGCTGTTCTCCTTTGTGCTGCTCAGCCTGATCTTTGTGGCAATCTATTTCCTTGGTCATTTCCCGCTGTCGGCCTATGCGCAGATCTATACGCTGGTGATCTGCGCCGCTATTCCGCTGGCATCGCTGGGTATCCTGCCAAATGCTATCCTCGCGGAAATAGCGCAGCTTGACGCAGAGAAGACGGGGGAGAACCGGGAAGGGATGTTCTTTGCCGTAAAATATTTTTTTGTAAAGCTGGGTCAGACCATGGGCATCGCGCTCTTCGCCTTTCTGACCATCTATGGGAAGGACCCGGGCCATGACCGGGGGCTAAGGCTCAATGGCCTCTGCGGATTTGCCCTCTGTCTGCTGGCGTTCGTCTTTTTCAGCAGGTTCAAAGAGGAGCGGCCCGTATCCGCCGACATCAATGTTGCTCCTCATGCTGATACTCCGAAGGCACGGCCGGTAGAAAGGTCGCCGCGGTGACGGACCGGGGTTTTCTCAGCCGGATGATCCGTACGGCATGCAGCAGGCGGATGATCTGCCAGGTAGGGTCCAGCTCGAACCATTTCTTTGCAAAATTCGGATCGTTGGCGCTCTTATGATGATTGTTCTGGAACAGCTCTCCCATCATGAGGAAGTCCATGGGCAGGCTGTTCTTGCTGTGATCGTGGTTGTCGAAATTGGAATAGCCGTATTTGTGTCCGCACCAGTTGACGATGGCCCCGTGGATCGGTCCCATAAAAAAATGGATGGGCAGCAGCAGGTACATCCACCAATGGGTGGCGAACGCGATGTAAAAAGCGGTGTATCCCAGGCCAAAGGCGATCCGCGTGACCCAGAGATCGCTGATCCGGTCGATAAGCGGCCATACGGGATAATTTCCCCGGAACGCAGGTTCGGGCTCCTTTTTGTGGAGGAGATAATCCATGTAAATATTCTTCGTCTCCATGGTCATATTCCAGACATCCTTAAAGAAATGGGGGGAATGGGGGTCCTTCTCCGTGTCGCTGTAGGCATGGTGCATCCGGTGCAGGATGGCGTATGCCCGGGGGTTCAGGAAGGAAGAACCCTGCGTGATGAAGGTGAACATATAGAAGAACTTCTCCCAGAAAGTATTCATTCTAAACATCTTGTGAGAAGAATATCGGTGCAGGAAGAACGTTTGCGAGAAAAGAGAAAGAAACCAGTGACAAAGGAAAAACAACAGAATGGCCATAAGTGATATAATGATAAAAACCCAGATGTAAAATCTACAAAATTACCGTGTTTATGTGTAAAAGCCCCGATTATTTTTACAGGAATGATCCCCGGCCCCACACCTGTCATGCTAACAACGGCATTGGATTTTAGTTCGGGACCTTTTCTGGGAATAAATGAATAAATTAGATGCAAAACCATGCCAACGATGATGAAGACAGTTCTGGCGCTGCTGGTTACGGCCATGATCTCGGCGCCCGCTCACCCGCAGGGACCTTTACAGGCAGCCGTTCCTCCCGAAAACGCGCAGGGGCCCGAAAGGCTCCATGCCCTTCAGCAGCAATTCGAGGACCTGCGTTTTGGCATGTTCATCCATTTCAATATCCCCACCTTTATGGACCAGGACTGGGCCGACCCCGATGCATCCCCGGTCCTCTTCGATCCGAAGAAGCTGGACTGCAACCAGTGGGCCCTCGCGGCAAAATCGGCGAACATGAGTTATGGATGTCTTACGACCAAACATCACAGCGGATTCTGCATCTGGGATACGAAGACCACGGATTACAATTCGATGCACAGCCCCCTCAAAAGGGATGTCGTACGGGAATATGTAAACGCTTTCCGGGCGCAGGGGTTAAAGACGATGCTGTATTATTCGATCCTCGATACCCATCACAAGCTCCGCCCCGGCTTCATTACCCCGCAGCATATCCAGATGGTCAAGGCCCAGCTTACGGAGCTGCTCACCAACTACGGCGAGATCACCGCCCTCATCATCGATGGCTGGGACGCGCCATGGTCAAGGATCTCCTACGATGACATCCCTTTCGAAGAAATATACCGCCTTGTGAAATCCCTTCAGCCCAATTGTTTGCTGATGGACCTCAACTCGGCCAAATACCCCGCCGAAGCGCTGATGTACACCGATATCAAATCTTACGAGCAAGGCGCCGGCCAGCATATCTCGAAGGAGAACAACCGTCTTCCGGCCCTGTCCTGTCTTCCGCTGAATGCGGCCTGGTTCTGGAAGACCAGCTTTCCGTCGGCTAAGGTAAAAG
>DATHHO010000261.1:0-4472 GCA_035317125.1 Puia sp. | reverse complement strand
CCCCATGGACAAACAGGTCCTGCTGAACAACCAGTTCAACTGCAAGATCACCGGCGTGTTCAAGGCCTTCCCAGAGAACGCCCTTTTTCATCCCAATATGCTCCTGTCTTTCAACACGCTCAAAGACAGCGCCATCTATGGCGACAACAACCTGCGCACCAACTTCGGCAACAACGCCTTCTTTACCTATATCCTGCTGCCGGAAGGCTACCCGGCAAAAAGCCTCGAGGCCCGCTTCCCGGCCTTTCTCGATAAGAACATGCCCCGCATGAAGGGCGCCAAGGCGGGTAATGACCCATCGAAGTTCACCAGCCTCTTCCTCCAGAAACTAACGGATATCCATCTGCGCTCCCATCTCGACGAAGAGATGGAAGAGAACGGCGATATCTCCCGCGTCTATATTTTCGGCGCCGTCGCCCTCTTCATACTCCTGATCGCCTGTATCAACTATATGAACCTGTCCACCGCCCGCTCTACCCTCCGGGCAAAGGAGATCGGCATCCGTAAGGTAGCCGGGGCCGAGCGGAGCGAGATCATAACCCAGTTCCTCAGCGAGTCGGTGCTGATCGCCCTGCTGGCAACCCTCCTCGCCATCGGCATTACCTGGCTTACGCTGCCCTGGCTCAAGACGATCACCGGCCAGGAGCTTACGATAGCCATTCTATTAAAGTGGCAGATCATCCTGCCCCTGTTCCTCGCCCCCTTTGTGATCGGCACCCTCTCGGGCCTCTACCCGGCCCTGTTCATGTCATCCTTCCAGCCGTCAAAAGTATTAAAGGGGCTCTTCAAGGCCGGAGGCAGCAATGTCTCCTTCCGCAAGGTCCTCGTCGTCACCCAGTTTTCCATCTCCATCATCCTCATCATCAGCACGGCCATCGTGTTCCAGCAACTGCACTACATGCAGAAAAAATCGCTCGGCTTCGATAAAGAGCAGGTCGTAACCACTTTGTATGAAAATGGCCTAGATCCTAAATATGAAACCTTCCGAACCGAACTGAAGCAGAACGCCTATATAAAAGAAGCCACCCGCTCTTCCCGGATCCCCAGCGGCAGGCTGCTTGATGAAAGTGGCGCCTCGATGGAAGTCGGCGATTCGCTGCGGCCGGTGAATGCCGATATAAAATTCCTCGCCGCCGACTATGATTTCGTGCCCACCTACGGCATCCCCATCGTTGCCGGCAGGAACTTCTCCCGCGACTATTCCACCGACACCAGCTCCTTCCTGCTCAATGTAGCAGCAACCCAGATCCTCGGTATGAAAGATCCGACGGAGGCCGTCGGAAAGAACTTCCAGTATGGCAATACCAAAGGCAAAGTGATCGGCGTCATGGGAGACTTCCACTTCGAATCCATGCACCAGCGCATCGTGCCCCTGATCATCGTCATGCCCTCCATAGCCCAGACCGCCAATTCATTCGGGCGCATGTCCATAAAGATCGCAGGCGGCAACACACAGGCCGCCCTCGCACATATCGAAGCCACCTGGAAAAAATTCTTGCCGGAGACGCCATTCGAATATACATTCCTGAATGAGCGGTTCGAGCAGCTCTACAAGTCGGAACAAAAACAAGGCACATTGTTCACGGCCTTTGCCTGTATCGCGATCTTTATCGCCTGTCTCGGCTTATTCGGGCTGTCTTCCTTTACCATTACGCAACGTGTAAAAGAGATCGGGGTTCGGAAAGTATTGGGCGCCAGCATCGGCAGCATCGTGGGCCTCCTCTCGAAGGACTTCCTGAAACTGGTGGCCATCGCGGCCATCATCGCCTTCGTGGTGGCGGGGTATGCGATGCACTCCTGGTTGCAGGACTTCGCCTACCGGATCGATATGCAATGGTGGGTTTTTCTGCTGGCAGGCATACTGGCCGCGCTCGTCGCGCTGGTCACCATCAGCTTCCTCGCCGTCAGGGCCGCTATGGCCAACCCGGTGAAAAGCTTAAGAACAGAATGACCGGCCCCACCCGCCGCGGACATACCCGACCCCGCGGCGGACAGCAGGCTCACCGGCCCGCAAGCCAATATCGCCAACCTCCCGACCAGCGGCATCCCGCCGGCCGGAAACATAACGGATCAAGACCCTGTAACAATTGACGGTTTTGCCAGTTAACAACGATAAACTTTATGCTGAAAAATTATTTTAAGATCGCCTTCAGAAATCTCTGGCGCCACCGGGCCTTCTCCTTTATCAATATCATGGGCCTCACCGTGGGCATGTCCGCCTGCTTTCTCATTTTTTTATACGTAAAGTTCGAGCTGAGCTATGACTCGATCCATACAAAGGCCGACCGCATCTACCGGGTGATCGCCGACATCAAAACCCCTACCGAAACGCTGAAGGCCGGCGGGCCCGGCTGGGCCGTCGTCCCCAATCTCCGGCTCGAATTCCCCGAGCTGGAAGCCGCCATCCGCACCTCCAGAACCGGCATGCTCATTACAAAAGGAGACCAGAATTTTCAGGAAGATAACGCCCTGTTCGCAGACTCCGCCTTCTTCCAGATCTTCGACTTCCCCTTGCTCCAGGGCAACCCGGCGACGGCATTAAAAGATCAGTTCAATGTCGTGCTGTCCAGGACGGCCGCAAAAAAATATTTCGGCAACGCCAACCCGCTCGGCCAGACGATCCTGCTCACCGGCGACAAGCTGCCCGCAACCGTCACGGGCATCATGAAGGACATCCCCGACAATTCCATCATCAGGGCCGACATGATCATCTCCATGACGACCTATACGATGAATATCCACAAGGGCCTCGACGAACAATGGGGCAATTATGGATCGCAGGCCTACCTGCTGCTGAAACCCGGGGCCAACGCCAGCGCCCTGCAGTCGAAATTTCCCGCCTTCATGGAGAAGCGCAATGGCACGGAAATGAAAAAAAGCCAGATGTACGCCATCCTGTCGCTCGAACCCCTCCGGCGCGTCTACCTCTATTCCACCCGCATCGGCGGCGGTGACACCGGAAATATCAACAACGTCTATATCTTTTCCATCGTCGCCGTATTCATCCTGAGCATAGCCTGTATAAATTTCGTCAACCTAACTACCGCACGCTCCTCCGAACGCGCAAAAGAAGTGGGCATCCGTAAAGTAGTAGGCGCTCTCCGGATGCAGCTCGCCAGACAATTCATCGGAGAGTCGGTCCTGCTCTGCCTCATCGCCTTTGTGCTGACCATCGGCATCGTGGCCCTGCTGATCCCTCCGTTCAATCATCTTGCCGGGAAGACCATCAGCCAGGGTATCTTCGAACACATGAGCTATTGGGCAGGCCTGTTCCTGGCGGCCATCGGCATCGGTTTGCTCGCGGGTATCTATCCTGCCCTGGTGCTGTCATCCTTTTTGCCCGTCACCGTGCTGAAAGGTCGCTTTGCCACCGGTACAAAAGGCATCCTGCTGAGAAAAAGCCTCGTCGTCGCCCAGTTCACCATTTCCATTGCGCTCATCATCGCCACCATCGTCGTCTATAACCAGATGAACTTTATGCGCGGCCAGGACCTCGGTTTCAGCAAAGACCAGATGATGGTGGTCAATCCCAACGGTGACCCGGCCAAAATGGCTTTCCGGCAGGCCGTGGAGACCATCCCAGGCGTAAAGTCCACGACCATGTCTTCCAGCGTCCCCGGCGGCGGCAACATGGGGGCCTATTCCGAGATCCAGAACATAAAGGGCGAGATGCAGATCGCCAACCTCGATATCTATTTCGTCGACTGGAACTACATCGACCAGTACAAGATAAAAATGGCGGCAGGCCGGTCCTTCTCAAAAGATTTTCAGAGCGACACCACCCAAGCCATGGTGATGAACGAGACGGCGGTAAAGCTCTTCGGATATAGCACCCCGCAACAGGCCATCGGGCGGCGCTTCAAACAATGGGGCCGTGAAGGGACGATCATCGGCGTGATGAAAGATTTCCATTATCACTCCCTGCAACAGGATATCAAACCCCTGACCATGCGCATCGAGCCCGATGGCAGCAACCTGGTCTCCATCAGCGTTTCCCAGGCCAACCTGCCCGCAACCATCGCCGCCATCGGCAGCAAATGGAAGACCCTTATCCCCGGCAAGCCCTTCAGCTACTTTTTTGTGGATGAACAGTTCGATAAACAATACCGGAGTGAAGAACGGTTCGGGAAACTGTTCCTGAACTTCGCCGTGCTGGCGATCTTTATTTCCTGTCTCGGACTGCTGGGCCTCGCCTCCTACAGCACCCTGCAACGCACCAAAGAGATAGGCATACGAAAAGCGATGGGCGCCACCGTGACCAACATCGTAAACCTGCTGTCAAAGGATTTTCTGAAGCTGGTCCTCGTATCCTTCTTTATCGCAGCCCCCGTCGCATGGTATTTCATGCACAAATGGCTGCACAATTTTGCATACCGTACCGATTTCAGCTGGTGGATCTTTCTGATCGCAGGCATGATGGCCCTCGTGATCGCCATGGTGACCATCAGCTCACAGGCCATCCGGGCGGCACT
>DATHHO010000260.1:0-2928 GCA_035317125.1 Puia sp. | reverse complement strand
TCAGGGGGATCGATGGAAATTCTTTCTGGAGCCGGATAATGATCTGCCTCACCAGCGGTGTAGCATGGGTATCACTGTCATCCCAGTTCTTCGGCTCGCCGATCAGGATCAGTTCGACTGCCTCTTTCTTAAAATAGTCTTTCAGGAAGGGGATCAGCTTTGGCGACTCCACCGTGGTCAGACCGGTCGCAATGATCTTAAAAGGATCCGTGACGGCCAGGCCGGTGCGTTTGAGACCATAATCGATGGCGAGTATACGGGGCATGTTAAAAACTAAGATTATCTCAGAAAAAGATCCGTGATCACAAAGGCGGCGAAAACGACACTCGCGATCCCGTTGGCGGTCATAAAGGCCAGATTTACCCGGCTGAGATCATTTGGCTTCACGAGCCGGTGCTGGTAGATCAGCATCCCGATAAAGACGGCGACCCCTGCCCAGTACCACCAGCCGAATATCCCATACAGCCCGGCGGTTACCACACAGACCGTACTGAGAAGGTGCAGTAATTCCGACACCCGCAGGGCCTTGGCCTTTCCGAGCCAGGATGGCATGGAATAGAGCTGGTTTCTCCGGTCGAACTCTTCATCCTGCAAAGCATAGATGATATCGAAACCGCTGACCCAGAAGATCACGGTGAAGGAGAAAAGGACTGGCAAAAAAGCAAACTCACCGGTGACGGCCAGATAGGCCCCGATCGGCGCCAGCGACAGTCCGATGCCCAGCACGAGGTGGCATAAGGGCGTGAAACGTTTGGTATAGCTATACCCCAATACTACGGCCAGGGCCACGAAGGACAGGGCAAAGCAGAGGGGGTTGATAAACCAGGTACAGGTAATGAAAGCGAGGCAGCTGAAAATAACGAAGCGCAGAGCACTGTTCTTCGAAATGATCCCGGCGGGGATCTCGCGGATGGCCGTGCGCGGGTTCAGCGCATCGAACTTAACATCCAGCCAGCGGTTGAATCCCATCGCCGCGCTGCGGGCAAAGACCATGCAGGCGATAACGAGAATGAACCGGACGATGATCTGCGTACCCGTAACGGGATAATGGGAGATTAACCGGAGAAAATCCCGGTCCGTGCTTTGTCCGGACAGATTGCGTTCAGTAGTCATATGCCAACCCGGTACAGCGGAAGTTGCCCAGTTAAGGGCAATGATGGTATGGGCTCCCAGAAAAAACCCGATCAGCGCGAAAGGCATCGCAAAAATGGTATGCGAAAATTTGACCAGGCTTAAATAATTCTTTACAGTACTCATACTTGATTTTAGATCTTACTTTGTCCCCGCACCAGCTCCCACAACACGATGCCCGCCGCAACAGAAATATTCAGGGAATGCTTCATCCCCCATTGTGGGATCTCCACGCTGCCATCGCACAAGGCCAGTACCTCATCCCCTACCCCGCTTACCTCGTTGCCGAATATAACAGCGAGCCCACCGGAATGTTGCGCGCCCCGCTCTCCCGGGCCGGATTCTCCGGAAGCGGACATTCCGACCCCAGCGGACAACGCGGGCCCGGAGCCGAATTCCTCCAGCGCGAATTTCTGCAAAGGAATGCTATTTTCCACTTGTTCCACCGCAAAGATCCTGAACCCCTGCTCCTTTAAAGAAAGAACAGCCCCAGCCGCCGTGGGAAAATATTTCCATTCCACCGTCTCCGTAGCCCCCAGTGCGGTCTTGTGGATATCCCGGTGGGGAGGCTGCGGGGTATAGCCGCAGAGAAGAATGCCCCGCAACAGGAAAGCGTCCGCCGTCCTGAATACACTCCCGACATTATGCATGCTGCGGATATTGTCGAGCACGATGATAACGGGAGTTTTCTCCGATTCCCTGAATTCATTCACCGATTTACGGTCCAGCTCATCCATGCCCAGTTTGCGCATGCGCAAAGGTAAATGACCGCTCATACATTTGTGCAGGAGTTCTGCCCTTTTCTTTGACCGTTCCGCCCCGATCTGCTTATTTTCAGGAAAATTTCTACACATGAGAAAATACTTTTTCTACCTGTTATTACTGGTAGCCATCCCCTCTTTTCTGTCCGCACAGGAGGAAAAGTTGGATAATGCTTTTATCCAGAAGATCCGGCAGGAAGGCCTGCAGAATTCCAAGGTCATGGACATCGCGTTCCACCTCACCGACGCCAGCGGCAACCGTCTGACCAATTCCCCCGGGTTCTTCCGGGCTGCCAATTACGCCAAAAACCAGCTGACGCAATGGGGCCTTGTCAATTCCACCCTTGACCCCTGGGGAGATTTCGGCAAGGGCTGGGAACTCCAGAAATCCTACCTGGCCCTCACTGCACCCTATTATAAACCCCTGATCGCCTTCCCGAAAGCGTGGTGCGCCGGCACGGGGGGCCTGAAATCAGCGGCTGTCCTGCTGATCACGGCAAAGGATTCCGCCGGGCTGGAAGCCTATAAAGGCAAACTGGCCGGAAAGATCCTCATCCTTGACCGTGACGAGGTCTACAAACAAAGCTTCAGGGCCGATGCTGAACGTTATACCGACGAAAAGCTCGACTCCATGGCTAAGATCGTGATGAAGCCCGTCGATACCGCAGAATTACGCCGCCGCCGCGCTCAGTTCGGTGGCCGGGGTGGAATGGCGATGCTGAACACGCTCCGGACAATGGCCACACAGGAAGGCGCAGTCGCCCTGCTGAGCGAAACGCCCCGGGGCCATGACGGTACGCTGTTCGTTCAGGGTGGTGGGGTCTACAGAGCGGATGCACCCGCTAACTTTCTGGATATCGTCATCGCCTTCGAAGATTATATGACCATCGTCCGCCTGCTGAAAAACAATATTCCGGTCAGCCTCGATGCCGACGTGGCGACAAAATTCCAGACGGAGGATACCAAGGCCTATAATGTCGTGGCCGAAATAAAAGGCACCGACAAAAAGCTGAAGGATGAGATCGTAATGCTCGGC
>DATHHO010000259.1:0-6973 GCA_035317125.1 Puia sp. | reverse complement strand
TGACCATGTATATTTTTTCAGATTTCATATTCAATGTCTTTAGTTTGGGTTGATGATTTAAAATTTCACGTTCACGTTAAGCCCCAAGCTCCGTATAGCCGGATAACCCGATAATTCAAGCCCTTGCCCGTTGCTGTTGTTCAGGCTGGATTCCGGGTCGATGTTCGGGGTATGTTTCATCAGCGTAGCCAGGTTGCGCCCAACCAGAGATACATTCAACCCTTTTATAAAGCCGTTCTTCAGGATCGATTCAGGCACGGAATAGGTCAGCGACATCGACCTCAATTTGATAAAGCTCGCGTCATAGATAAATTCCTGGGCAATATGATCGGCCCCACCCGCAGAGATATCGATGAAGTAGGTCTGCGCAGGAACCGCGATCGTATTGGTCGCACCCGCGTCATTTACGCCTTTGCCGACGAAGCCGCCTTCTCTGCCTTGCAAAGTGGTCTTCTGCAGACCGTAGTTATAGAGCAGGAGATTGGTCCCGGAATAGATCTTGGCCCCATATTTAAAGTCAAAGAGCACAGAAAGCGAAAAGTTCTTATAATGAAAGGTATTGCTCAGGCCGCCCGTCTGCTTGTACACGCCTGATCCCAGCGCCTGGACGGTATCAGGATGCTCAGGCTCTCCGTTGGCGTCAAAAACACGCTGGCCCTTTGCATTGTTCTTATAGGCATATCCCATGATCTGGCCATAGGGCAGACCGACGACATTGCTGATGCTGACTTCGCTGCCCCAGCGTGGGAAAGCGCCGCCGATGACTATGCTGGGAGCGCCGCCCAGATTCAGTACGCTGCTTTTATTATAGCCGAGGTTAAAGGAAATGTCCCAGCCAAAATTACGCGTTTTCACCGGGCTGCCGGTCAATAACAATTCGACACCCGAATTGCGGATCTTACCGACATTCTCATAGTTGGCGTTGTATCCGGAAGTGGGGCTGACCGTCACCTGTACGATGTCGTCCGTTGTCTCCTTCTGGTATACGGCCGCATCAACACCGATCCGGTTATTGAGGAACTGCAGGCTTAACCCGACCTCTTTTTCGGATATTTTCACGGGCTTGAGCGATGCGTTGGGGATGACGGAGGGGCTGCCCGCTGCAACATATCCTACCGGCTGACCGTTGGCCGTATATCCTTGCAGACCATAATTGAGCACATTCTGATAGGCAGTAGCGCCGTTGGAAGATCGCGCATAGGAGGCCCTCAGCTTGCCGAAGTTAAGCCAGGCAGGCATCTGAAGGGCATCGGAAAATACAAAGCTGCCGGAAAAAGAAGGATATAAGTAATGATCCGTATTGATATTCAGGGTTGAGAACCAGTCGTTCCTGGCGGTAACTGTAAGGAACAGGTAATTCTTGTATCCGATATCCGCGCTGCCATACAGAGAGTTGACTCTGAGGTGGGTATAGTTGATCCCAAAAGGTTTTGTAGAAATATTGTTGGGACTGTAAAAACCGGATATGATAAAGGGCCCGGCCGCTCCATTTCCTGAACCCGGTACGGCCCCTACCCCATAGGCCTGGTTGACATTATCCTGCTGGTTGCCCCCTACAAAGGCGTTGAAGGCGAAATCACTGCCGAATTTCTTGTTTACACCTAACATGAAATTGCTGTTCAGCTCATGATAATTGATCTCGAACTGGGTCAGGTTGCCCCCATGACCATTTGTGCGGGTGTATGGAACCCCGGATGGCGTGACCTGCGTGACGTCATAAATATATCCGTCACGGGTGACCTGTCCCTGCAGGTAGAGCCAGTCGAGGATATTGTACTTCAGCGTCAGTCCGCCCGTCAGGCGGTTACGCTGCGTCTTGTTCTGGTAGTCATAGGCGATATAATAGGGGTTCTCAAAATAAGGATCGATGCCAGGGGTCGTCTCCGTCCCATCGGCGTTGATCGTGTGATCCTTCATCGTGCGGATGTCGAAGGAGTTGGCCAGATAGAGCGGAGCGGCCAGCACATTACCCGGCGCATCCGAGAAGGAAGCGCGGTTCTTCACCGTCTCGAAGGTATAATCGGCGGTGAGGGCCATCGACAATTTCGGAGTGATATTATAGGTCGTGTTGAAATTCACGCCCTGGGTCTTCATATTGGAATTCGGTATCGCCGTGCCGAGATAGCCATTGGACAATCCGAGACGGAAATGCCCTTTTTCATTGCCACCGGTGAGGGCTACTGAAGTCTGGTTGTTTATGCCTTTCTTGAAGAAGTTCTTGAAATTATCCTTGACAGGGCTGTAGGTATAATTCTGTCCGAGGAAGTTGACGGCCTGCGAGCCATCCAGCTTCGCGCCCCAGCTATTGTAAGGGTTGCCCTGTGCGGCCGATGCGCTGGTAGGCTTGATACCCTGGAAACCCTGACCATAGGTGTACTGATAGTCGCGGTCATCGATTACGGAATTCATCGTAATATTATTGTTGACCTCTACGCCGATGCCATGGCTCTTCGTACCCGACTTGGTGGTGACGAGGATAGCGCCATTGCCACCGCGGTAGCCGTAAAGCGCAGAAGCCGCGGCTCCTTTCAATACCTGTACGCTCTCGATATCGTCGGCGTTGATATTGGAAAGTCCATCACCGAGGTCCATACCGCCCCACTGGCCGGACATCCCCTGGTTCGTATTGTCAAATGGAACCCCATCCACAACATATAAGGGCTGATTGTTTCCACTGAGCGAGGCATTGCCCCTGATGAGGACACGGCTGCTGCCGTAAGGACCGGTAGCATCACCGGCCACATTTACGCCGGCCACCTGGCCGGAGAGCGCGTTCCCGAGATTGGTCTCGCGGGACTGGGTCAGCTTGGAACCATCCACTTCGGTAGTGGAATAACCCAGCGATCTGGCTTGTTTTTTTACGCCGAGGGCCGTCACCACCACTTCGGTCAGCTGCTGGTTGCTGGCTTCCAGCGCAACCGTGATGGCATCTTCGCCGGTAACGGTGACCTGTTTGCTTTTATACCCGATAATAGTAAAGACCAGCACGTCGCCTTTTTTTGTATCCAACGTGAAAACGCCCCCAACATCCGTGGAGGTGCCTTTTGAAGATCCCCTGATCGTAACGCTCACGCCGGCAAGGGGCCGCCCGTCACTGGAAGTGACCTTACCCGGAACGACGACCGCCGTTGGGTTGGCATGGACCTGAACGAAACAAAATAATTGCAACGCCAGGATGAAACCGAGCATCCGGTAATTAAAATTTGATTTTCTCATTTTTTTGCAGCTTTGTTTATGTAATTGTGAATGGTTAGGAATGTTTTCTGATCGTGATATCCGCGCCCTGACGGTCGATCTCGAAATCCATCGTGGCTTCAAGGGCCTTCAGCAATGCATCGAGATTGTTATCCGGCAGAATTCCCGAGATCTTTATATCGCCTGTGGATTCTTCGTCCAGTCTTACCCGGACGTTATACTGATCGTTGATAACAGCAATTAATTCCCGGAGAGGGGTATTGTCGAACACGAGCTGATGTTCCCTCCGGGGGTGGAGATTGTCGCCTTTCTGTCCATGAGCTACAGTGGGTGTGGAAGCTGTTGCCGGCTTATGATCCCGTTGCAGCCACAGGTATCCGAAGGATGTGGCGCTGATGAGTAAAATGACGGAAGCGGCAGCCAGCCGCCTGATGGTGTAATATTCAGGCATAAAAGCAGTCTCTTGTAAGCATAAGAGACTGGAATGCGGATCCTGTAATGTAGTTTCTGGGAAAATTTTTTGAAAAGGAGTGGATCGGCGGTCAGAATTTCATGCTCAGGTTGAACCCAAAGCTTCTGGTGGCGGGATATGCCGATAATTCGAGGCCCTGCCCGTTGGTATTATTGATACCGGATTCGGGATCGATATTTGGCGTATGTTTCATCAGCACGGCGAGGTTGCGGCCCACGAGAGATATATTCATGCCCCTGATAAATCCTTCCTTAAAGAAGGAGGCCGGAAAATCGTAGGTAAGGGAAACCGCTCTTAGCTTTATAAAGCTTGCGTCATACACGAATTCTTCTGCAATGTGGTCCGAGCCACCGGCAGAGAGGTCCTGGAAGTATTGCTGGGCCGGAACGGCGATGCTGCTGGGGTGACCGTTCTCCATTACGCCTTTCCCGATGAAGCCCCCATCCCTGCCCTGGAGGGTCGTCTTCTGGAGCCCATAATAATAAAGCAGGAGATTGGTGCCGGAATAGATCTTTGCTCCGTATTTAAAATCGACGAGGACGGAAAGCGCAAAATTCTTGTAGTGGAATTCATTGGTGAGGCCACCCGTCTCTTTGTACATCCCGGAGCCGAGCGGGGTGATGCCGGTCTGTTCGGGCTCACCGGCGGGCGCGGGGTTGGAGATGCCGTCGCTGTAGATCTTATTTCCTTTGCTGTCGCGACGGTAGGCAAAGCCCATGATCTGTCCATAGGGACGACCGACCACGTTGCTGATGCTGACCTCGCTGCCCCAGCGGGGATAGGCGCCGTCGATGACGATGCTGGAAGGGCCGCCGAGGTAAAGCACTTTATTGTCGTTGTCCGCAAAGTTGAACGAAAAATTCCATCTGAAATATTTTGTCTTTACCGGCGTCGCGGTCAGCAGCAATTCGAAGCCGCGGTTGCGCACCTCTCCGATATTCTTTACCTGCTGCGTGTATCCAGAAGTAGGGCTGGCCGTTATCTTTACGATGTCGTTCTTCGTGTTCTTATCATAGAAGGCCAGGTCTACGCCGAGACGGCTGTCCAGCATCTGCATATTGAGCCCGAACTCTTTTTCGGAAATGCTTACCGGCCGGAGATGGGCATCCGGGATCAGACCCTGTGTCGCCACATAGGCGATGGGCTGGCCGCCGGCCGTATATCCCTGCAGGCCATAGGTGAGCGCGTTCTGATATGGCTGCGTGCCATTGGACGAGCCCGCGTAGGAAGCCCTCAGCTTGCCGGAGCTGATCCATGCCGGCAGTCGCCATGCCTCGGTGAAGAGGAAGCTGGATGAGACGGAAGGATATAAAAAATGATCGGTATTGACATTAAGGGTAGAGAACCAGTCGTTGCGCGCGGCAACGGAGAGGAAGAGATAATTCTTGTAGCCCAGGTCGGTACTGCCGTAGAGTGAATTCACCCTGTAATGCGCATACCAGGTGCTGCCTGGCTTGGAGGCGATATTGAGGGGGCTGTAATATCCCGCAATGATAAAGGGACCGGCGGGACGATTGCCTGAATTGGGCACCGCTCCGATGCCATCGATCTGATTGATATTATCCTGCTGATCGCCACCGACATTCGCATCGAGCGTAAAGTTCTTCCCGAATTTTTTATTCATCCCGATCATGAAGCTGCTGTTGAGCTCATGGTAATTCACTTCGTATTGCGTGAGGTTGCCTCCGTGAACGCCGTCGCTGCGGGTATATTGGACGCCGGATGGAACGATATTGGTCACGTCGAAGAGGTATCCGTCCCGGGAGACCTGGGCTTGCAGGAAAAGCCAGTCGAGGAGATTGTATTTTGCCGTAAGGCCGCCCGTCAGCCTGTTGCGGCTGGTGAGGTTCTGATAGTCGTAAGCGATATAATAAGGGTTCTCGAAGTAGGGGTCGGTGTTGCCGGGCAGATGCTCCGTCCCGTCCGGGTTGGAGCGCTGGTCTTTCATCCAGCGGATGTCGAAGGAATTCGCGAGATAAAGCGGCGCGGCCATTACGTTGCCAGGATCATCGGAAAGCGAAGCGCGGTTTTTTACCTTCTCATAAACATAATCGGCTTTGAGCGAAACCTGCAGTTTGCCGGTGACGGCGTAGGTGGAGTTGAAATTCAGTCCCTGCTGGGCCATGCTGGAGTTCGGCACTACGGCATTCAGACGGAGGCCGGAAAACCCGAGGCGAAAATGTCCGCGGTTATTGCCGCCGGTCAGGGATATGGAGCTCTGATCGGTGATGCCCGTCCGCAAAAAGTTCCTGAAATTCTGGCTGGCGGGGCGATAGGCATACTCGTTCCCAAGGAAATTGACGGCCGGGGAGCCATCGAGCTTTGCGCCCCAGCTATAGTAGGGGGCGGAGAGCGCGGCCTCCTGGTTAGTGGGCTTGAGGCCGGATAAGCCCTGGCCGTAAACATACTGGAAGTCACGCTGATCCAGCGCCTGGCTCACGCTGAGATTGTTGTTGTACTGGAGGGCGATGCCATGCGTCTTCGATCCGGATTTTGTCGTGATGAGGATGGCGCCGTTGCCGCCGCGGTAGCCATAGAGGGCCGATGAGGCCACGCCCTTCAGCACAAGCACGGATTCGATGTCGTCGGGGTTGATATTGGAAAGCCCGTCGCCGAGGTCGGAGCCGCCCCATTTGCTGGAATAGCCCTGGTTGGTATTGTCATATGGCACGCCGTCGATCACATACAAAGGTTGGTTGTTGCCGCTGAGGGATGCATTCCCGCGGATGATCACGCGGCTGCTGCCGTAGGGGCCGGTCGCATTGCCGAGCACGCTGAGACCGGCGATCTGGCCGGTCAGCGCATTTCCAAAATTCACTTCCCTGGACTGAGTGAAGGTGGAGCCATCCAGTTCGGTGGTGGAGTAGCCAAGCGACCTTTCCTGTTTGCGTATGCCCAGGGCCGTTACGAGGACCTCGGTCAGCGGCTGATCGGAGGGTTCCATCACGATGCGCGTCGTCCCGGCCGAGCCGACCGGCATTTCCCTTGGCTTGTACCCGATAAAGGAGAAAACGAGGATGTCGGGATCGCTTGCAATTATGGAGAAGACGCCCGTACCGTCAGTAGCGGTGCCTTTGTTCTTGCCTTTGACCGTGATGCTGACGCCCTGGAGCACTCTGCCATCGGTGGAGACCACGCGGCCGGCAACGATATTCCTGGATGGGTCGGATGCCGTGAGGGCCGAAGAATCATCTGACGGATCCTCTTCACCCGGAGTGGGGTCGCTGTCCTTATGTCTGCCGGTGATTTTGCTGCCGAGGATTACGAAGGTTTTTTCGTTGACCTTTTTAAATTTCAGGCCTGTGT
>DATHHO010000258.1:0-28799 GCA_035317125.1 Puia sp. | reverse complement strand
CCACCGGCGTGTATCTGGCGATCTTGTTGGCGGAAGCGGCCGTCACGATCACCGGTTTCCTCGTTTTCAGGAGGGGACGCTGGAAAAAAGTGAAAATATGACTCCGATATCCAACAATGCTATAAGACAGGTCCTCTTGTTATGCGTGATCATTCTGCTGGGAGCCGTCCTCTTCTGGCAGCTCCAGTCCTTTCTCCCGGCCTTTCTCGGGGCCTATACCTTGTTCGTGCTGCTGAAAAAATACATGTACATCCTGACCGGCCATTATAAATGGAAGAAGGGATGGGCCGCCTCCATGCTGATGTTCGGCTCCTTTCTGGTCATCCTGTTGCCCATCGCCCTGCTCGTCAACATGCTATATTCCAAGATCAGCTTTGCCCTCGATCATTCGAACCAGGTCATGAATGCCGTTCAGCAATTCATCCGCCGTTATGAACATAAATACCACCTGATCCTTCCGTCCGGCAAGACCATGGCGGAGATCTCCAACTGGGGCGCACAGACCTTGCCACAGGTGCTGGGCGCTACCTTTAATACGATCACTACGGTGGTCGTCATGTATTTTATCCTTTACTTCCTGCTGGTGGAAGGCCGCAAAATGGAATCTTCCCTGCATGAATGGCTGCCGTTAAAGGATGAGAACCTGCTGCTGCTCCGGCGGGAAACCAATTCCCTTGTCTATTCCAACGCCATCGGCATTCCTCTGATAGCCTTATTACAGGGTATCGTGGCGCTGCCCATCTACCTGTTGCTTGGAATAGACGAACCGGTGTTCTGGTTTGTCGTTACCTGCATCGCTTCCATGATGCCGGTGGTGGGCGCCGCCCTGGCCTATGTGCCGGTGTCCATCTTACTATTTGCGGCCGGCATGAACATCCAGGGCGTCATCATGCTGGCTTATGGCTTCGGCGTGGTCAGCACCGTCGACAGCATATTCCGTTTCTGGCTGCAGAAAAGGATCGGTAACGTGCACCCCATGATCACGGCCTTCGGGGTGATCCTTGGCCTCAGTCTGTTTGGCTTTATAGGGCTCATATTCGGTCCGATCCTCATTTCCATCTTCATCCTGCTGATAAAGATCTATTCCAGTGAGTTCAGCCCGTCAAAAAACAAGATTGCGGACCCTGATTAGTTGGTATTCAGCTTTTTGGGCCAATTGCGACTAAGGGTTTATGCTTAAAAAAACCCTCCGGCCCAAACAATAAAAGTTTTATGGATATATGCTTGCACAGGTAACAATTAGATAATATTTTAGTCCTCGCTCCGTTTATATAGGGCATCGATAAAATTACCTTTGAAACAATGTATAGCAGAGCAACCAGGACGTTATTTTTATGTGCATTAGCAGCATTCCTTATTCCGGGAGGCTGGCTCCATGCCGCGCCCCATCCTGGCGACGGAGGCAGAAGAGGAGAAAAAGCCGCCGCTTTCCGGGAAGAGGTTACTACCCTCTATGATCAGACCGATCTGAAGGAAATGGGACTGAGCAGGAAGGCGCTTGAATATGCCCTTAAAGGATATTACTATTTGCTGGAGCATCACCGGCTGGCAAGGACCAATATCCTTTCCATCTGCGATCTCAGCCAGTCTTCCCGCAACAAACGTTTGTATGTGGTAGACCTCGAGCAGAAAAAAGTAGTGATCAATACTTATGTCGCGCACGGCCGGAATTCCGGTCAGGAATATGCCCGCACTTTTTCCAATAATCCGCGGTCGCACAAGAGCAGCCTGGGATTCTATGTGACGGAAGGGACCTATCAGGGCAATAATGGAATTTCGCTCAAGATACATGGTCAGGAGAGAGGGTTCAACGACAGAGCGGATGGCCGTAACATCGTTATCCACGGGTCGGAATATGTGGGGTCGGATTACCTCCGTATGAACAGCTTTACCGGCAGAAGCTTTGGCTGTCCGGCGGTGCCTGCGGACGAGATCGATACCGTCATCGACACGATCAAAGAAGGATCCTGTTTATTCATCTATCACCCGACCACTAAATATATAAGCCGATCGAAGATACTTAATAGCTAGCATGGACGATAACTTCAGATGGTTTGAAGGTGAAAAAGCTCAATTTAGGTTCGTACCCTATGATTGGGCTTTTCTTTTTCTCCTGTGGCCCGCGATTCGCCGCGCCGCAACCGCAGCCCCGCGCATTACAGCCTGGCCGACCTCTGGGCGCGACTAGAACCACCACCCCATCCACTGCGCCAGGATACCGACGAACAGTCCGCTCCAGACCTCGAAGCGGGTATGGTCCGAGCCGATCAGGCGTGACGTGCAGACGATCCCCGTCACCAGCACGGCAAGGGACAGGTACAATCCGGATGCATAATCATCCTGTGCGGAGAATAAAAAAAAGAACATCATCGCGCTGCCGGTGGCAATAGCATGCATGCTGATCTTATAATAGATATTGAACATCCAGGCGCCGCATACCGCCACAAAAGAGCCGCATAAGAAATGCACGGCCATGGAAGGATTATCCTTGTTCTTGAACACATTCCAGGTCCACCAGTAAAAGATCATCGCGATCAGATAGGGGATGATCCTTTCCTTCGCCGTCCGCAGATAGATCGAGCGGATAAATTCCAGCCTCCATAATAAGAAGACGGCAAAGGCCGGGAAAAATGCATTCATGATAAGGATGTGCAAAAACCTGAACATTTTTTCCTGATGCAGAAATCCCGTGTAGGCATAGGGGTGGACGAACATCAGAAAGGCCATCATATACGTACTGATGAACAAGGGGTGGAAAAGATAAGAGAAGAACTGCGCCAGCAGGCGGACGGGCAGCGGATATTCCCGGGAAGACGGCTGCGGAAGGTTCCGGGCGATAGGTATCTCATTCATATAATGCAGACCAATTTTGACGATGACGATCTCTTTATTACGTAACGTTCCTATAGTTCTTTCCGGAGACGCGCCACCGGTATATTCAGTTGTTCGCGGTATTTGGCTACGGTCCGGCGCGCGATGTTGTAGCCTTTTTCCTGGAGCAGCTCCGTCAGTTTTTCATCGCTCAGCGGTTTCTTCTTGCTCTCCCCTTCTATCAGGTCGCTCAGGATCTTCTTTACCTCCCGGGTTGAGACCTCTTCTCCGCTGTCGGTGCTCAGGGATTCGCTGAAAAAGAATTTAAGGCGATAGGTGCCGAATTCCGTTTGTACGAATTTACTGTTGGCCACGCGGCTTACCGTCGAGATGTCCAGTCCGGTCCGCTCGGCAATATCCTTCAGGATCATCGGCCGCAGCGAGGTCTCGTCGCCCGTGAGAAAGAATTCGTGCTGGTAATCCATGATCGTGTGCATGGTATTGTACAGCGTCTGCTGTCTCTGCTTGATCGCATCGATGAACCATTTCGCCGCGTCTATCTTCTGCTTGATGAACAGGACGGCCTCTTTCTGCCGCTTGTCTTTCTTGCTGCCGCGGTCGTATTCCCTGAGCATATCCTTATACCCTTCGCTGATGCGCAGGTCCGGAGCGTTCCTGGAATTCAGCGACAGCTCCAGCTTGCCGGCATTGTTCGTGATGAAGAAATCGGGGATCACATAGCTCTCCCCTTTGTTGACGCCCTCGCTGATATCGCCACCCGGCTTAGGATTGAGCTTGATGATCTGGTTGATCACATCCTTGAGCTGATCGTCGGTGAGGTTCAGTCCCCGCTGGATCTTATCATAATGTTTCTTGGTGAATTCATCGAAATACCAGGTCAGCACTTCGATGGCCGTCTCCACGCTCTTCCCGTTACCCTTCTTCTTGTTGAGCTGGATCAGCAGGCATTCCTGCAGGTTCCGTGCCGCAACGCCCGGAGGATCGAAATGCTGGATCTTTTTGATCAGTTCCTCGATCTCCTGGTCGGAGGTCTCGATGTTCTGGCGGAAGGCCAGGTCATCGGCGATAGAGGCCGTCTCCCGCCGGAGATAACCGTCGTCATCGATGCTGCCTACGATCTGTTCTGCGATCTTGCGGGTACGGTCATCGACGACGAGCATGCCGAGCTGATCCAGCAACAGCTCGTGGAAAGAAGTTTCGACCCGGTAGGGCATGACCCTTTCCTCGTCAGCCTCGGGATAATTATCATCCCGCAGCTTATAATCGGCCACATCGTCATCGTATTCATTTACATATTCGCTGATATCCAGATTCTCATATTCATCTTCGCTGCCATCCTTTTCCTCATGATCCTCGCTCTCTTTTGTCTCGAATTCGTCCTTGCTGTCATCCGTAAGTCCGTCCTCATGGTCTTCTTCGGTCACTTCCAGGGCAGGGTTCTCCTCCAGCTCTTCCTTGATCCGTTCCTCAAGGTTGGCCGTAGGCACCTGTAGCAATTTCATCAGCTGAATTTGCTGTGGCGACAATTTTTGTAGTAACTTCTGCTGTAAAGATTGACTTAACGACATAGCCTTTGGGGGTTTTGCCCGGCCGGTTTCCCTTTTTTGGAAAATCGCGCGCGAACCACAAAAATCAGGCCGTAATTTACATAAAAAGGAGGGTATGCGACGTGCAACGAAATAAAAGTTTTCTTGTTGTGTCTTTGCTGGTTGTTTTTGCGGCCAGCGCACGGGCACAGCATCAACCACCGGAACGTGGATGGGCATCTGGTAAGAGACTAGCAGCGCCTGCGGAACGGTTGGCGGTCCCATTGGGGCCCGGCCCGGAGCTCAGACGCCTGCCGTTGCCATTTACCCGGGAGGAGCTCACCAGGCCCGTACAGGGCCTCAGAGGGCCTTTTTCAGCCGCCGCCGGGCAGCAGCCGGCAAGGATCAGTCCGCAACCATTGGCGGACGATTATTACACCCGCCATTTCGGATTTTTCTGCCAGAAAGAGCTGATGATCGAGAAAACGACCCGGATTCCGCTGCGCTTCAGGCTGGGTTCACTGGATTACTGCAACAGCCTGGAAGGGAAAAGATAGCGGGCACGCCTGCGGTCATGGGGGGCTTCGGGTCAGGAATTGAGCTGGCGCGGATTCATTCCAGGCTCCTCCGGGTCAGGGCCTGATCATAACATTGGATATTCGCTTTCAGCAGCCTTTCCAGTCTTGTCCGGGCGCCCCACTGAGCGTCCTCCTCCAGCAGGTCGTTCATTTCTACATCATCCCCGCTGTGACGGTAAAGGAACCGGCTCTTTTCCCGCAGCAGATCATAGCCCAGCACAAAATCTTTGGTAATGATCAGATACAGGTCACCATTCCTTATGACAGAATAATTATTGGCGGTGGCGCTGTCCAGCAGGCTTTTCCCCATGCCGGTATAGGACCCTTTATAATGCAGCAGCTCCAGGATGGTCGGGGTCAGATCGACCTGTGCGGCGAGGGTATTGTTCACGACGGCGCCGTCCCGGGATGGATCGTATATAAAAATGGGAATGGATGTGGGATTGACAAAATTGTAAGGCTTTTTCTTGTTATAAGGGTCAAGCCAGTGATCTGCGCAGAACACAAAAATGCTGTTCCGGAACCACGGCGCTTTGCTGCAGTCGGCAAAGAAAGTCTGGAATGAATGATCTGTATAGCTGATGCTGCGCTGGGCGGGCGTCTGATCAGGATAGTTGAACCGCTCCCGGTATTGCGGAGGGATCGTGAAGGGAGGGTGCGAGCTGATATTGAAGAACACGGCCAGAAAAGGAGTGGGTTTACCGGCCAGCACACGGGCCCCGAACCGGAGAAAAGGCTCGTCAAAAATACCCCAGTTGCCATCATAAGCGCGGTCATCGTTGAAATCGGACCGGCTGTAATAATGATCGATGCCGGCCATGTGCGTGAACTTCCCAAAACCGAAATGATCCTTCCCCGCACCCAGAAAAAAATTCGTGTCATAGCCTTTTTCCTTCAGGATATTGCCAATGCTTCTCAACGGTGTGTTGGCATATTCCGAATAGAAAAAGGGTTCGTCCAGAAAGGATGGCAGCCCCGCCAGTATCGCGACGATCCCCTGGTTGGATGTATATCCGTTCGCATGGGCATTGGGAAAATACATGCTTTTGCCGATCAGCGAATCGAAAAAAGGCGTGTTGGCCTTCATCGGGTCGCCCGGCGTCAGGTAACAGCGGGAAAAGCTTTCGAGGATACAGATCACGACATTCTTCCTTTGTAAAGTATCTCCATCCTTACCCATGTTATGGGATGTAGAGACGATCGATGCCAGCTCCTGCGCAGGAAAATAATTTACAGGCTTAAGCTGATGCTGTTTGCGCAGGACAGAATACATAAACGTGAACGCGCTGTTCTGTGCGAGCGGCAGATCGGCAGCATTCAGGGACAGCAGTGGGGTGCTGGGTAAAACAAACCTTCGCGGCAGGGCGCCGGTGATCAGCATTGCCGCTGTGAGGACCAGCAATTGGTACAGGGCCAGGCGCGGCCTGGAGGCCGCCTGGGTATGGACGGACGAAGCAGATAAGGCAACCTTCCCGGCGGGGCGATTTCCGGGGATGGCGTTGCGGGCCGTCCTGATCAATATAAAAAGTGTCCCGGTGAAGAAAAGGAGAAGAAGCCAATACCCGGCAAGGACACTCTTAAAAGAGCCCAGGGAATCCGAAAATACATACAACAAATCCAGGTTGCTCCGGTGCCTGGAAAATTGGAAATATCCCACATCCAGGATATTCAGGGCAATACCCGCGGCATTGAGCCCGGTAAAGAGCCAGCGGGATATAACGATCAGGCCCCTGCGCAAAAAATGATCCGGGCGTAGATAAGCGGCGATGGCTGATAAGCACAACACGGGGCTGTTCACCAGGATCACCGTGACCAGGTCCTGCTGCAATCCCCGTAAAAATATCATGAGCCCTTCGTGGAAACCGATCCCAGGGAACTGACGATGGTTGTACCACCAGAAAACAAGCCTGGTCATGGCATAGAGCAGTAATAAGATCCCCAAGACTGAGCATAACGGTTGCAATGGCCGCAGGAACCGGCGGAGCGCGTTCATGATACAAAATAAGGAATAGATGCAAATAATATCCGGAGATCACCGGAAATATGCTCATTTTGCAATCCAAAGCCCGGAATTGAACATGACCGCTGTACCAGACAAATTTTATTTTCCATCCCTGAACGGCTTGAGGGCGATAGCGGCTTTCATCGTATTGTTTACCCATATAGAACGTTACAGGCAGATCGCCGGCTTGCCCTATATCGTTTCCAGTCCGGTAAATTCATTTATAGGCGGCCTCGCCGTTACCTTCTTTTTTGTATTGAGCGGATTCCTTATCACTTCGCTGCTGGTAAGAGAAAAAACGGCCACCAACAGTATCCGGATCGGAAGATTCCTGAAAAAAAGAATGCTCCGGATCTGGCCCCTGTACTATGCCGTCCTCATCGCCGGTTATCTCATTTCCATATTCTTGCTGAAAGACACTCCCCCGGGCCCATGGTCCAACGGTCTACTCCTGAATTTTTTGTTGTTGCCAAATATAACTTTCGTCTTGAACAGGATCCCCGAGATCCTCATACAGATCTGGTCCATCGGAACCGAAGAACAGTTTTATTTTTTGTGGCCTTTCCTGGTGAAGACGCTGCGGATAAAGACACTGGCAACCGTTTTTGCAGGGATCGTTGTCGGTTGGTTTGTCGCAAGGATGGTCATCGGTCTCACGGCCGGCCGCGATTCTTTCCTGAATGCGTTCTTGTTCCGCACGAGGATCGACTGTATGGCGATCGGCGGGCTGGCGGCTTTGAGGGTTACAATCCCTGGCAAAAGTATGAGCGGAGGGCGCATGGAATTGCGTCCTGCCGGAGGCTGGATCATCACCGCTCTTCTTGCAGGGCTTCTGTGGATAAGCTGGCGTCTTAATGCGAGCATTTACCAATGCTATGCTGTTCTCTTCGCCTTTGTCATCCTGAAGATCACGCACCAGCCGGTGCGTTTACTGGAAACAAGGCCGCTGAAATATCTGGGGAAAATATCTTATGGGATCTACCTGCTGCACCATTTCTGGGTATACTTCGTCTTCCGGACCTGGCTGGGCAGGACGGGTTTCTTACAGGATAGCCCCGCAGGCGATCTGATCGCTTTTGGATTAGTGAGCCTGCTGACCGTCGCGTCGGCGACGCTGAGCTATGAATTGTTCGAGAAACGGTTCCTGAAAAGAAAGCCGCTGTCCTGAAACCCGGGCGGAGTTCAGGAATATTCTTTCTGCCTGCTGAGGACTTTCCTGACGGCGGCGGCGATCTTCTCTCCTTTTTCCGTTATTTGTTGTTCCGTCCAGGCCATGCTGATAGCGGTGGACACACAACGACCCATGACCGCATCGCTGGATGGGAAAGAGCGGGCTGCGATCTCCTCCAGGCCTTTTATCTGCGGGTCGTTCAGCCTGAAAAGCGTGGATGAATTCCGGAGATGTTCCCATTTGCGGATATAATGCCAGTTATGGTCATTGAACCAGTAAAAATTACCCGCATTGATCCCCTGCTCTTTCAGTTCCTTCACGAGGGCCATGGTCAGCTCTTCCGTAGGAAGGAACCAGCTCAGGAAAGTGCAGCTGTCACCGGCAGGGTCGGGTATGGACCGGAAGGAGATCTCCGGGATCCTGGCCAGTATCGTTTTCAGTTGTGCGTGGTTTTTTTTCTGGATGGCCAGGAAGGTATCCAGCTTACGGATCTGCGCCAGCCCTATTGCGGCATGCAGCTCGGAGATCCGGAAATTATATCCGATAAAAGGATGTTGTTCGAGACCCCGGTCGTTACCGATATGGTCATGGCCATGATCCGAGAACCCATCGGCCTTTGTAAAAATATCTTTATTGTTGGTCAGCACCGCACCGCCTTCCGCACAGGTGATGGTCTTTACAAAATCGAAGGAAAAAGTGCCGGCATCGCCGATCGTGCCCAGGTATTTGCCTTTATAGCGGGCGCCGATGCTCTGGCACGCATCTTCCAGCAGGATCAGCTTATGTTCCCGGCAGATCTCCTGCAAGGCATCGAGGTCGGCCATGCTGCCGCACATATGAACGGGCATGATACATTTTGTCCGGGGAGTGATGGCCCTGCGTACGGAGGCCGGGTCCAGCGTAAGGGTCTCGTCGACATCCGCCAGCACCGGCACGGCGCCTGTGCTGAGCACCGCCTCAAAGCTGGCTACGAATGTGAATACCGGCATGATCACCTCGTCTCCGGCCCCGATGCCCAGTGCAGCGAGGGCGACGGTCACGGCAGCCGTACCGCTGGACACCAGCTGGGCATACTGACAATCGAAGGTCTGGCAGATAGCGGCCTCCAGTTCCCTCGATTTCCAGATCCCTTTACGGGGACCATCAAAACCATAGCGCATCAGGATCCCTGTTTCCAGGACGTCGTTTACTTCCTTGCGTTCTTCAGCACCGAATAATTCGAAACCAGGCATATAGTACAGCATTTAGATTTACAGGATGGCCGGCCGACGACCGGCATGTGGCATCAGCCCTCAAAGGTAAAAAAAAGATCGTATCCGGGCTCCGCCGGACCCCCGGCTATCATTTTACCGGTCTGTCGATGGGCTTTCCCGGCGTAGCGGGATCGAACCCGAACAACAGGACAGGGGAACTCTCCACATTGGTCCTGCTCACCGCGGTCACAAAATAATAAACCGCCCTTTCCTGTTTCAGGGCATCCGCTTTTATCGTGAAGGAGGCGACCGGATCATAGGGTATGAAATCAAAAGCCCGCAGCGAATCGGGGTCGAACCGCGCGGAATCGGACTTGTAAACAGCAAATCCTCTCAGGCTGTCGGAGACCGCACCCTTCGAAAGCCAGCCCGTCAGCACCCAATCTTTTTTACTGTATTCGCTCCTGGTCACCGGATCATGCGGCTTTACCGTATCGATCCAGGGCATGGGCGGTATCAGCGCGGGATAGTTATAATAATTCAGTCTCAGGCTATCGCTCCATCCGAGCGGGTTTTTCTCAAAGGACTTGCTGCTGAAATAAACTTCTCCCTGAATTCCGGGCGTATTGCGGCATGCCTGCAATTCGCGCGTCAGCAAGGTCCTGTCCCTCCATGCCGCAGTAGTGCCTGCCTTGTAGATCCCCAGTCCGATATAGCAATGCTTCCCATAGCTATGCCGGCTCCACCAGTCGAGCAGCACCGCATAGGGCACATGGGTCTGGGTGAACTCGAAATAGATCTGCGGAGCGACATAATCGATCCAGTCGTTCTTCATCCATAAAAGAATGTCCGCATAGAGGTTATCGTAATTCGTCTGTCCGGCCTGGGTATCGCTGCCATCCGGGTCCCTGCTCTTGTTACGCCAGACGCAGAAAGGGCTGACGCCGAACCGGCAGGTCTTTTTTTCTTCTTTGACGGCCCGGCTGATCTGCAGGATGACGGAGTCCACGTTGCTCCTCCGCCAGTCGCTTATGGACATGCCGTTGCCATATTTCTCAAAGCTGGCCTTGTCGGGGAAATCCTTTGCCGGGCTGCCTTCGACAATATCGTAGGGATAGAAATAATCATCGAGGTGCAGGCCGTCGATGTCATAACGGCGGACGATATCCCTCAGTACGGCCGTCACATATTGCTGTACTTCTTTATTGCCCGGATCGAAATACAGCGTATTCTGGAACCGTACAAACCAATCCGGGCGGATCCGGGTAATATGGTTGGGGGCGACGGAAGACTTGCCGATGGCATAAACGGCGCGGTATGGGTTACACCAGGCATGGAATTCCATGCCCCGTTTGTGCGTTTCTTCGATCATGAATGACAGAGGGTCATAATACGGGGAAGGCGCCTTACCCTGTGCGCCCGTCAGCCATTCGCTCCAGGGTTCGAAAGAAGAGGCATAGAAGGCATCGGCTGCAGGTCTTACCTGCACCACCATCACGTTGAGGCCATTTCGTTTGTGCATGTCCAGCAGGCGGATGAACTCCGCCCGCTGGCTGTCCGCCGGCAAACCTTTCCTCGAGGGCCAGTCGATATTTTCCACGGAAGCCACCCATGCCGCCCGAAATTCATATTTGGGCTGGGCCCGGCAAAGGCCCGCGATCAGGAGTACGAAATATGCAGTAAGCCATAGCTTCTTCATTCCAGAGAGCGTCATCATCCTTTCTTTCGTTTTATTTATTGATCCAGGGGGCGTCATCGTTATTTGTACCGCGGCGGGCGGCCGTCAATCCAGACTGCGTATCTTATCCAGCAACTCATTCAGCGCCTTTGCCTCGGCCACGGTAAGGTTCATCATAATGCCATCCACCTGGTCGTTATACGTATCTATTTTTTCGAGCAGCTTCAACCCTTTGGCGGTTATGGTCACATCAACCAGGCGCCGGTCTGCCCTGGAAATATTCTTTTTTACCATCCCTTTCAGGACCAGGCGATCCACGATACGGCTCGAATCGCTCATTTTATCCAGCATGCGTTGCCGGATCTGCAGGGTCGAAAGGGGTTTTCCTGCTCCCCGGAGAATGCGCAGGATATTATATTGCTGGGAGGTGATGCCTGCCTCATCGAAGATCCGGGTGATCCTGTCCATGAGCCAGTTGTTGGTAAAGATGATATTGACCGTGGCTTTCTGGTGTTCGTTCCGGAATTTTGTCTGGTTCAGGTCTTTTTCAAGTGTCATGTATCGCAATCATTAATCGTATTATTAATCTTCCCAAACCTTTGTGCCTTCGCTGCAGTTGGCACAAATATCGATATTCTTACGGCTCCGCAGGATCTGCCTGCGAAAATCCATATACTGCTCGTCGTGCCAGATCTCTTTGAAAGGTTTTCCTTTCAGGTCCCCCATCCGGTGTTGCGCGTCTTTGTCAAAGCAACAGGGGACGACCAGGCCATCCCAGGTAATGACGGTAGCATGCCAGAGGCGCCAGCAATGATTGTCAAGGCCATTCCTGAATTCATTTTCCCCCTTTTCATTCTTTGCATAGCGGCTGTATTTTTTATTGACGGGTATCAGCTGATTGGGGTCGTTCTTATAGTCATAGACCTGGGCGGTCTTGAACCGTACTTCGTCCACGCCTATTTCAGCCGCCAGCCGCCGGATATCTTCCAGCTGGTGTTCATTGGGCTTTACTACCAGGAACTGGAAGAACACAAAAGGAGTCTTACTGTTCAGCTCCTTTTTCCATTTAACGATATTGCGGGCGCCTTCCAATACCTTTTCCAGCTTGCCGCCGACGCGATATTGCTTATAGACATCCTGGGTGGCCCCGTCAACGGAAATGATCAGCCGGTCGAGGCCGCTTTCCACCGTGCTTTTCGCATTCCGGTCGTTGAGATAATGGGCATTCGTGGAGGTAGCCGTATAGATGCCCTTTGCGGAGGCATAGGCTACCATCTCCAGGAATCCGGGGTTCAGATAAGGCTCTCCCTGAAAATAAAAAATAAGGTAAAGCAGGTCTTTCGACAACTGGTCGATGGTCTGCCTGAAAAAATCGTTCTCCAGCATTCCTGTCGGCCGGGTAAAAGCACGGAGACCGCTGGGACATTCCGGACAGCGGAGGTTGCAGGAGGTGGTAGGCTCGAAGGAAATGGATACGGGATAACCCCATTGAATGGCTTTTCCGGTCCATTTGCTCAGATAATAGCTGCCCAATACTTTGCTGCCGTTCCACAGGCGCCGCAGCGTGAGCTTGGACAGAAGATTGACTGTATCGTTCCTGTTAAATGCGGGCATACAGGTATAAAAGTAAACTTTCTCAATTATTCGGCAAGAATCTCGGTTTTTGGCGGCCAGTAAATTTATATTTGCACCCGGACGGCGTCTGCAATATGGTGAATATTAAAAGGAAAAATACAGGCTGGAAAATTGTAATTCTTTCTCTGACCGGCGGGGTGATCGTCATGCTGGGATTCACGACTTATGACTGGTGGATGGAAGGCAGATCTCATTTTGTACGTTATCCGGAATTTGGGACGGAAGTGCCCATAAATTATTCCATCCATGGCATCGACGTATCGAAATACCAGGATATTATCGACTGGGAGTCCGTGCGGGATATGAAAGTTAAAGATGTGCAGATCGGATTTGCCTTTATCAAGGCTACCGAGGGGTTGGGCAACGAGGATACTTATTTCCCCCGGAACTGGAAAAAAGCAAAGAACGCCGGCCTCGTAAGGGGCGCCTATCATTTCTTCCTGGCCACCAAGAGCGGCAAGGCGCAGGCCGAGAATTTCATCAATTCCGTCGAACTGCTGCCGGGGGACCTGCCTCCGGTGCTGGACATCGAGCAGACCTATGGCGTGCCCGGGGACAGGTTGCGGGAGAGGGCAAAAGAATGGCTCCAGACCATACACGACTACTACCATGTCATTCCGATCATCTACACCAATGTGGATTTCTACAGACAGTATCTGAAAGACGATTTCGACCAATACCCGCTCTGGGTGGCGCATTACCTTCAGAAGGAGCGGCCGCGCATTTACCGGGACTGGATCTTCTGGCAGCACAGTGAGGCGGGCAGGGTGAATGGGATCCTCACGCATGTCGATTTCGATGTTTTTAACGGCGATTCGACCGAATTCAGGAAATTGCTGGTGAATTCCCCTTTATGAGCCATTTTGAGCCCGAAGTAAGAGATTTTATGCGAAGGATCGTGTTGTCCCTGTTGCTGGGCCTGGTGTGGCTGGTCCTGAACATGACCCTGGGACTCTATTTCGGGTTACTCTTTATCTGGGGCCGGCCGACCGTTGCCAACCTGATCTTCTATATCTTCATGATCGTCAGCCTGGCCTTTCTGATCCGGTTCTTTGTAAAGACCTGGCGGAAAAGATTCCCGCATGGATAAGGCTCAGCTCGTATGATCTGCAATGATCGCCCAGTGACCGTCCATCTTCCGGAACAGCAGGGTAAAGATCCCGCCGACATCGCCCGCCCCTCTTTTCAGGAACCACTTGCCCGTGATAAAATAATATTCCGGGGAAAGCGGCTTCAGCTCGAGCAGGGTGAAAGTCAGCTGGCCCATTTTATCCGGGCTGTCAAAATTTTTTTTGTAATTGCTCAGCGCCTGAGCATATCCATAGCTGATCCCTTGCTTGCCGATAAACTCCAGGGAATCGTTCTCCCAGTATCCCTTCATGAAATCATCGAGGCTGCCGCGGTTCCAGGCAATGGTCTGGTCTTCCATAAGTTTCCGGATAGCCTCTTCGCCGGTGGTCTGGGCCAGGCCGGTAAGGACGGAGAAAAGAAGGCAGCAGAGCAGGAGGGATCGTTGCATGGGCGTTTTTTTGAAATATACAAAAAAGTTCAGTCCCCGGAGGTTCAGTAAGCATGGCATGATGTTCGTCCAGTATCGCGTTACTCCCCGCCCATTTCTTCCAGCAACTGCTGCAATTTTCCGATATGACGCCCGTACATGCTGTTCACCCACCAGGCATTTATGTAATAGATCCCGGCGGTGACGGGCCCCAGCACGATCAGTCCTGCCGACAGCGTCCTCCACCAGGGGGAGTCGGGGGCCATGGAGAAAAAGACGGACCCCACCGGCTGGGGAAGCCTCCAGCGTATCAGCAGGAAGGAGAGGATCGCAACGACCGGGACCAGAAGGGTACCCGCAATGGTATAGAAGCGGACGTATTTCTGCAACATCTTTACCTGACGTTGCAGATTGGATCTTACCTGACAGCTCAGACATTGCATTTCTTTCAGCAGCTTGTTCTTGCGGTAATAATATCCTGCGAAAACCGTCATCAGCAGGACGAGCAGCCAGGCGATCTCCGGAAGCCTGCCATCCTTTTCAAAAAGATAATAGCCCATCGCGGGAATATACGTGACGAGCATCAGGATCATCTCGCCGATGAGGTTCCTCCTCATCTTTGTGATGGGACCGCGTGATCTTTTTCCCAGCAGGGCAAGGATCTGCGCGCTGTTCTGCTCCTGGGCGGGAGCATGTTCCATCGTGCGCCAGATATATTTAAGGCTTTCCAGTTCCATCGGCAGCTTCTTTTGTGAGTTTACGTAATTTATCTTTGATGCGGTTCATTTTTACCCGCAGGTTGTTCTGGTTCATCCCCAGGATCTCTTCCATCTCTTCATAGTTCTTGTCATCCAGATAGAGCATGACCAGCGCTTTTTCGACCTCCGTCAGCTTGCCGATCGCATGGTATAATTGCTGAAGCTGCTCTTCCTGCTCTCTGGGATAGGGGATATCGGGCGTTTCCGCCGGCAGGCCCCCGGGGTCTGTGAAGGTGAATTGTTTCTTCTGTCTGCGCAGACCGGATATGGCCGTGTTCAGCGCGATCCGGTAGAGCCAGGTCCCGAACTTCGACTCGCCCCTGAATCTGGGCCAGGACTTCCATAACTGTACGATGATCTCCTGAAAAAGGTCCTGACGGTCGTGCTCCGTATAGCAATACAGGTTGCATACCTTATGCAGCATGGCGCGATGTTCGTGCACCAGGTGGACAAATTCTTCCGGACTGACGGGCTCCTGCAAATAAAACAGTTTAGCAATTATACTATTAGTCGCCGGCATGGCGAAAATATTACGAAAGAAAGCTTCCGGTGGGCCGGCTATCGGGGATGCCGTATTTTTGCCCCTATGAAAAAGATCTATTGCCTCTCGACCTGTAGCACCTGCAACAGGATCCTCAAGGAGATACAGGCAGAAAAAAAGGGCTTTACCCTGCAGGATATAAAAACAGAGAAGATCACGGTGTCACAGCTGGAAGAACTGAAGGAAAAAGCGGGTAGCTATGAAGCGCTGTTCAGCAGGCGGGCTATCAGGTACAAGGAAATGGGGCTGAAGGACAAGCGGCTCACGGAAAAAGATTACCGGCGCCTCATCCTCGGAGAATATACTTTTTTGAAGCGGCCCGTAATTCTTTCGGGCGATGAGCTCTTCGTCGGCAGCGAGAAAGCGACGGTCGAAAGACTGAAGAAAGCCGTCAGATGATGAGCCCATCGGCGACCAGGTGGCATGGTGCTGTAGCCTGGGAAGTCAGTTCTCCGATAACATTTTGAATTTTGACAACCCCTGCTTCAGTACGGTGACGCGGACCGGGCCTTTCACACCCACATAGTCGCGGGCCGAACTGTATAAATAATGCTCCGGTAATTCGACGATATGTTCCTGGACCGGAATGGCATGGACAAACGAAATTTTTTCCATGAGCAGGTTTGGCTGTCTGTAATCCAGATACAATGGGCTACAGCAATTCTGCCAGATAACGTACTTCTCAATTTTCTTTAAGGATTTGCCGAAATTTTCAAACCGGTCCATCATCCAATCCTGTCGCAGGTCCGTATGGTCGATGGCCTTGACTATTTCTGCCGTGGAGTATTTTTTAAAATCGCGTTCGAACAAAGCGATCCCATATTCATCACTGGTCTTTACCACGAGATGAAGCTGATTGGTCATCAGACACCAGGAATAAATGATCAGGCCCTGCCTCTCCGTGAAATGATTGAGCGAACCGGTGATGATCTGTCGGTATGCCAGGTTGGTGAACAGGTCGATCCAATCTACTACGGTCAGCGTAATCAAATGACAGTTGTCGGCGGGTAACTTTTGCGTGCGTGATGGCATAATCATCTGATTTGATGAAATAAAGATTATTGACCGGAACGGGCTGTGAGGGGGTAGATTTAAAATTACAATTTTCCGGCCAATTTCACCTTCTGGTCAGACCAGGCGCTGCAATACCTGTAATTGCCAGGTTCGTCCACTATATTAGCTTTCAGGAGATTATTGAGGGGAGAGGGGGCGGGCAGATTTTTTTCGGCGACTTTGTCCAGATCGATGGGCTGATTGCCGAACTGCCAGAAATGGTGCTCGGAATTATTCTGATAGCGGTTGGCGAAGAACTGGAACAACCGCTGCAGCCATTCCTTGCGGTTTTCCTCCGGATGTTCCGCAATGGCGCGGAGGATCTGCTTGGCGGAATAACTTTTGAAATCCCTTAAGACCTTGGGCAGGTTACCTTGCTCTACACCTGCGATCATGTATAAATGACTGGGAAGGATGGCATATTCGTATATGCGAAGACGCTTGTGCTCAATGCAAAAGTTGAGGTTTTCAACCAGCAGATCACAGTATTCATAGCGGGTAAAGACGTCGATCCCGCCAACTACGGTCAGGGTTACAAAATGCAGTCCCGGTGGACGCATCTTGCGTTTTTCGGGCATGCGTAAAAGATAGTAAACTTTTGTTAAAATCAATAGTCATGTCCTTCGGACGAAAGGAATTATCTGAGAATCCCAATATTTTCTCCCAATGAAACATCGTCCAGTTCCCAAACGGGGAAAAATTCCGCACAATAGAAAATCGGGGCGGCGGCCCTGGGCGAACTGCGGGTAACAGTCAGCACGGCATCCGGGGCGGCGGCGGCTTCAATCTTCGATGATCCGCAGTTTAGCGTAGTTCAGCATGATCTTTTTATCGCCGTTGTATTGGAATCTGACCGTGGCCACGGGATTGTGCGCCGAACCTTCAACGCCCATCACCTCGCCAAAACCAAATTTCTGGTGCTCCACTTTCTGACCGCTTTGCAGCGCGGAGGTATCGCTTGCCATAAAGTCGGGACTGGGATTGTGTTCGATCGTCTTCATATACGGCTTGGGCGGGACATAGGCAGGCCGGGGCTCTTTTTTATTCGGTGGGGGACCATATTTCCGTTCGGCCGATGCCGCAGCTCTTCCAAATCCCGCGCCGGTGGCGCTGTCGAAGGCCGATCCTCCCGACTGGCTGCCAAAACCGAAGCCGCCCTGGTTGCGTGCGCCTCCGCCGGCAAAGCTCCGGTCCAGATTGGCTTCGGGGATCTCCCCGATAAAACGGCTGGGCTCGTTCTGCACCAGGCTGCCAAAACGGTAACGGGTATTCGCATAGGTGATCCATAGCCGCTGTTTGGCCCTGGTGATCACTACATAGAATAATCTTCTTTCTTCTTCCAGTTCCTCCCGTGTGTTGATCGACATGGCATTGGGAAAAAGCATTTCTTCGAGGCCTGCCGCGAATACACAGGAGAATTCGAGGCCTTTTGCGGCATGGATGGTCATCAGCTTAACGGTGTCCGCGTTCGGGTCTTTTTCATCGGCGTCCGTCAGCAGCGTGATCTGCTGAAGATAATTGCCCAATCCCTTCATGTCCTCTTCGAGGACCCCATCCTCATCCGGCCTTTCGGTGAATTCCTTTATCGAGTTGAGCAGCTCTTGTATATTCTCATAGCGGGCGAGACCTTCGGTGGTCTTATCGGTAAAGAGCTCTTTGACCAGGCTGGTCTGCTTGCCCACATGCACGGCTACCTCGTATGCATTTTTGCTGGCGAGCATGCTGGCAAAGCTGCGGATCATCAGAACGAAATTCTCGATAGCCTCCAGCGTCCCGGCCTTATAGCCGAATTCCCTGGCCCTCTCCAGCACCTGCCAGAGGGTGATATGCTGTTCATTGGCCGCCAGCACGGCCCGGTCGATCGAAGTCTTGCCGATGCCACGGGTCGGGTAATTGATAATGCGTTTCAACCCTTCTTCATCCTGCGGGTTGACGATGATCCGCAGATAGGCGATAAAATCCTTGATCTCCTTGCGCTGATAGAAGCTGACGCCCCCATACATGGTATAGGGGATCGCCATCCGGCGCAGGCTTTCTTCAAAGGCGCGGCTCTGGGAGTTGGTGCGGTAAAGGATGGCGAAGTCGCGGTTGTTAAAATGATTCCGCAGCTTCTGTTCCTGTATGGTGTCGGCCACGAATTTCCCTTCTTCGTTGTCGGTCATCGTGCGCACCAGGCGTATCTTTTCGCCGGCGGCGTTATCCGTCCAGAGGTTTTTCGGGATCTGCCCTTTGTTATTCTTTATCACTTCATTCGCCACTTCCAGGATGCTCTGCGTGCTCCGGTAGTTCTGTTCCAGCTTTACGACCCGTACATCGTCATAGTCTTTCTGGAACTGTAATATATTCTCGATCGTAGCGCCACGGAAACTATAGATGCTCTGCGCATCGTCGCCCACCACGCAGACGTTCTCGTGGACCGCGCCCAGAAGCTTGATGATCTCGTACTGAGCGGGATTGGTATCCTGGTACTCGTCGATGAGAATATATTTGAACTTGTGCTGGAACTTATGCAAGCTCTCGGGAAAATTCTTGAGCAGGTGGTACATTTTGATGAGCAGGTCGTCGAAATCCATAGCCCCGTTCTTAAAACAACGGTCCGCATAGGCCGCATAGATCTGTGCGATGGCAGGCCGGTTGCTCCGCATGTCTTCCTGCTGGATGGCATAGTCGGTGGCATATTCCGCCGGCCCCACCAGGCTGTTTTTCGCCTGGGAGATACGGTTGTACACCACATTGGGCTTATAGTGCTTGTCGTCTAAATTCAGTTCATTGATCACCGTTTTCAGCACGCTTTTGGCATCATCCGTATCGTAGATGGTGAAGTTGCTGGGATAGCCGAGGCGGTGAGCCTCCCCCCGCAGGATCCGGGCAAAAACGCTGTGAAAGGTGCCGATATAGAGGTTCCGGGCATCGGAGTTGCCAAGGGTCCTTTCCACCCTTTCCTTCATTTCTTTGGCAGCCTTGTTGGTAAAAGTAAGCGCAAGAATATTGAATGCGTCAACCCCCTGGGCCATCAGATGGGCAATGCGGGTAGTGAGTACCTTCGTTTTTCCGCTCCCCGCCCCCGCCACGATCATGATAGGCCCGTCTTTATGCAATACCGCTTCTTTCTGAGGGTCATTCAGTTCACTTAGATAATCTCGCATGCTGCAAAGTTAGTTAAATCGCGGCAAGATCAGGAGCCCCGTTGCGATCCGCCGGTCAGTCTGGTATTTTTGGGAACGCCCTTGCTGTTCGTTTTCCCTTTGGGAGCGGGAAAGCCCGGATTATTGCCTTTCTGATTTCCAGCCAGCTTACCGTCTTTTTTCTTTTTGTTATTAGGAATAAGTGCCATATGAACGTTTTAAATAGGTATAAAAACAGGCCTGAAGTTACGTAATTTCCTTTTCTTTATGTTCATTATGCCGAAGGAACTCTATTTCGATATCAGCTCTGCGGAGAGCGGCGGAAGCCTCTACCGGGTCAGTGGCGAAGGGAAGGACCCTTACTTTTATTATAATCACAGCACGTATGACGATACAAAGGATGAGCTGAAAGTTTTTGAGACGGATTATCCCGATTTTGCGGCATTCTGGACCGAGCTGACAAAGGACCCGAAATGGTTTTATCTCCATCCAATGTTCGTACACCCCGAACAAAGGGATTTTATACGGGATCTGCTGAGGACGGTGAACTGGGCGGTGCATCCCGATAAAAAGTGGCAGGAAAGTCATCAGCGGCAATGGAAAAAAGTGCTCACCGATCCGGGCGAATATTACCGCTACGGAAATCAGGATGCCCGATGATCCGATACCCGCCTTGGTCCGCTGCCCACCCGATGATCTGCGGTCTTATGATCCGCCGGTCTCATGATCCGCAGCCGTCAGCACGGATCAGACTTCGTAGAACTCTTCCCCGAATACATCGATAAGCGGCTGGCCCATACGCTGCAAACATTCATTGCATTGCTGCAGGAGGTGAGGCTCGCCGTTGGAAGAATAATAATCTCCCCGGTACCAGAAGCTGAGCAGGGGATGCAAGGGCAGCTCTCCTCCTCCTTTGCCCTGCATGATCATCCAGTGCAGACGCGTAATTTCACTGTCGGGCAGATGATTGAAAATCCCTTTCCTCAGTAATTCCCGGGTGAGATCGATCAATCTGTTTATCATAACCGTTCCATTTAGTTTGATGAAGTTCCTGTGTGCATATTACCGTATCGTAAACTTTGTGTTATCTGAATGTGTTGTGGATGGATTGTGCATTTCCCTGATTATCGTCGCCTGTTATCCACTGGCCATCCGCCGGTTCCGCTGCCTCCCCTCCAGGCCTTATTGGACTTCGGCGCCACGGCTGGCCTTCCACTGGCCTTCCTCTACCTCTAGGCTTTATCGGATTTTGGTGCAGTGGCCGGTTTTCTGACCCATCTTGAAAGCTCGGTCTGATCGACCATTAAGATCAGCATGCCTTTCCAGAGCCGGTAGTGGTTGGTGCTCAGCAGGCTCTTCAGAAAGGCCTTTTCATCATATCCCGTACAGACCATTTTCGAAGTGACGAATTTTTCGTTGAAGGACAGGCTGCTGTCTTTATCGCTGAACCAGAAAGCGCCGTTCAGGCTGTTGCAACCCGTGTTGCCGCTGATACGGGTCTTCCCGATATCGAAGCGCAGGAATGGGGTCTTGCCGGCTGCCGTATCGGAGGCCAGCACGGGCTGCAGAAACCATATTCCTGCCAGCGTGGTCGTATCCGGCTCCCGGATCACCGGGGCGCTGGTCATTTTTGCCGTATCCTTGCTGACGGCATGGTCGGAGACCGCTTCTCCGCAAGCCGTCATGAATATCAGGCAACCTAAAATAATAGCTTTCATCCTCAGACAATTTAGTTGGTGGTCCATCGCACTCCATCCCGCTCCCGGGTAATGGTACTCCCGTTCCCGGTATAAGGGTGGAAAAACTATGCCAATAAGATCTGCGGAATAAATTCCCCTTGAGCCATGCCGCAAAACCAGCCGGCCACCGCAGGAATGGCCGTCAATGATTTTTCACGGGGAAATTGGTCATAAAAATTTAATTTACGGGGGTATGTTACAGGACAACTTATTACTGATCATATCGCTGCTGTTCATGGTCTCGCTGCTGGCCATGCTCGGCGACAAGCTTCGCATCTCCTATCCGGTTTTTCTCGTGATAGCGGGCCTGCTGATCAGTCTTGTGCCTGGCATTCCGCATATCAGCCTCGACCCCGATACCGTATTCATCATCTTTCTTCCACCCCTGCTGTATGCATCTGCCTGGAACACTTCCTGGCATGACTTCTGGCTTTTCAAACGGCCCATCGCCCTGCTCGCCCTCGGTCTGGTGATCTTCACGGCCGGAGCCGTAGCCTGGATGTCGAACAGGATGATCCCCGATTTTTCACTGGCGCTCGGCTTTTTACTGGGAGGCATAATCTCCCCGACCGATGCCGTAGCCGCCACCGGCGTGCTGGCGAAACTGAAAGCGCCCAAGCGGGTGGTGACCATCCTCGAAGGAGAAAGCCTGGTCAACGACGCATCCGGACTCATCATATTCCGTTTTGCCCTGCTGGCCATCGTTACGGGACATTTTGCGTTATGGAAGGCCGGCGGTAGCTTTTTACTGGTTGCCGGCATGGGCGTCTTTATCGGGCTCGCCATCGGGTTCATTATGTTTGCCGTGCATAAATGGTTGCCTACCACTGCCAATATCGATACCGTGATCACGCTGATCTCCCCATATCTGATGTATATCACCGCGGAGCATTTCCATTTTTCGGGTGTGCTGGCCGTGGTCAGCGGCGGTCTGATGATGAGCTATTGTTCACATGATATTTTCAGCTACAGCACCCGGCTGCAATCGCAGAGCGTATGGAATATCCTGGTGTTCCTGCTGAATGGCGTCGTGTTCATCATGATCGGCTTGCAGCTGCCGGCCATCGTGCAGGGCCTTGGAGAATATTCCCTGCAGGCAGCCATCTTTTATGGGATCGTCATCAGCCTCGTCACCATCGTAATCCGTATAATATGGGTATTCCCTGCGGCTTATATTCCCAGGATGCTCAGCCAATCGATCCGGAAGAGGGAAAGACGCCCCACCTGGAAAGCCGTTTTTATAATCGGATGGAGCGGCATGCGCGGCGTCGTATCCCTTGCCTCCGCCCTGGCCATACCCCTGAGCATGACCGGTGGCGCCGCCTTCCCGCATCGCAACCTGATCCTGTTCATCACGTTCACCGTCATCCTTTTTACGCTGGTATTGCAGGGGCTCAGCCTTCCCTTGCTGATGCGATGGCTGAATCTCGAAGCGCAGGAGAACGAGTCGGAACAGACCCTGGCCATCCGTCTGCGGCTGGCAAAGGCCGCGCTCGATCACATCGAAACGGAGTATGCGGACGATGCCAGCTCCGTCGATGCATTCCACCGGCTGAAAGCCCGTTATGAGCGGATGGTCGAAATAGCCAATAAAAAAATACAGGAGAAGGATGGGACGGAAAAAAACCCTCCTTTTTTACCACGCTACCGGAAAATGTTGCTGGAGCTGGTAAAGGTCCAGCGTAAGGAGCTCGCCCAGATGCGGCGGGATAACGAATTTGCCGATGAGTTGATCCGCGGAAAAGAATTCGAGCTCGACCTGGAGGAAGCCAGGTTCCAGCGTCTCAACTCCTCTTCCAGATCTCAGATCGGATAGAGCGGGGCGTGAGCATCCGCAATGGTCGTCTGAGCGGGTCGGATCATGCGTGCGCCAGCGGGTGCTGGGCGGGAACTGGGGAAAATTGTCCCCGTCTGTCGTCATGGGCGGTCTGATCACCGGAGCTGGTGACGCCGAGGAAAGTCTGGATCACCGGGGTTGCCAGATGGCGCCTTTTGCTAAACAGGATGACCCGTCGCTGCGGAAGTGGGCGAGGGTACATGCAGGAGGATGACCCGGTAAAGATCGTCGGGGTTGAAAGGTTTGATCACGATGTCCGTGAGGCCGGCCGCAAACGCTTCGCTTTCCACTTCTTTCGGAGTGCTGGCCGTCAGGGCTATGATGGGTAGTGTTTCCCCTCTTTTGCGTAAGCACATGGTCGCCTCGTAACCATCCATGACCGGCATATGCAGATCCATAAGGACCAGGCGGTGCCGGCTGCTGTCCAGCTTGTCCAGCGCTTCCTGCCCGTTGACGGCCACGTCGACGACGGCTCCTCCGTTCTCGAGGATGGTCTGCGCGACCAGGACGTTCAGCGGATTGTCCTCGACCAGGAGGATGGCAATACCCAGCAACTGGTGCTCCGGGTCGCAGGCCCCCGCAGAAGGCTCCTTCTCTCCGGCGGCTTCGGTGCTGTACAGGAAGACCTGCGTAAAATGGAACGAGGATCCTTTGTCGGGCTCGCTGTCCAGCTGAAGGGAAACTCCCTGCAATTCCAGAATGCGTTTGGTAATGGCCAGTCCCAGCCCTGTTCCGCCATAGCTGCGGGATGTGGAGGAATCGGCCTGGGTGAACCGGTCAAAGATCATATGCTGTTTTTCCTTCGCGATGCCGATGCCCGTATCTTCCACTTTTATCGTCAGGGTGACGGAGCCATCCGTTATCCCGCCCGGGCTGCCCGGCGTATGGGCCGGTCCGGCAGAGTCAACGTGGATGGATAAGCGCACATAGCCTTCGCGGGTGAACTTGATGGCATTGTGCACCAGGTTGGTGATCACCTGGCTGATGCGGGTGGGATCTCCCATCAGCTTCTTATCCAGGCCCGCATCGATGTCCATCAGCAGGCCGATGCCTTTATCATGTGCCGTGCTTTTCAGCCCCGCCACGATATTGCGGGCAATGGCCGGCAGGTCCATGGGAATATTTTCGAAGGCGATCTTACCCTCTTCGATCTTATTGTAATCAAGGATATTATTGACGATGGACAGCAGATTGTTGGCCGAGAACAACAGTACGTCCAGATCGCCTTTCTGATCATTGCGCGGCTTGTTGCGCAACAACAGATGGGTCATGCCGATCACGGCGTTCAGGGGTGTGCGGATCTCATGGGACATGGTGGACAGGAACTCCGACTTGGCTTTCAGCCCCTGCTGCGCCTGAAGGGCAGCCTGCTTGAATGTATGGGCGAACCGGTGGGACAGGGCCAGCGCCTGCAGGAAGAGGAAGGCGATATACCCGGCGAACACCACCACTTTCAGGGGTGGAATGATCCCGAAAAAGCTCATATTGATCAGGAGCAATATGGCCAGCATGACCCCGGTGCTGAGCAAGGCGAAGAGAGAGCCGCTCCGTTTATTCCGGGCTGCCTGCAGATAAACATAGAGCGCGTATCCCGTACAGATGAACATAGCCACCAGGAAAACATGCAGGAACCGGGTGAATATGATCGTAGGGGTCAGGATCGTAATAAAACTGTAGGTCAGACAGAACAAACCCATCCAGTTCATCAGGACCGGATGCGTATCCTCTGGATAAAGATGTTTGGTGTACCTCGTGAACAAGGCTGCGCTGAGGGACAGGGTGATATATTCTATCCGGATGGTGATGAACCAGTTCAGGCCGGGGAACAGCGTATGAAGTACATATGAATCCGTACCCACCATGCGATAGCAGTACAGAAGACAGAACAGGGAAAAATAAAGCGTGGTATTATCATGGCGCCCGAAAACAAACAGCCCCAGGAAGAAAAGACCGCCCATGAACAGACAGCCCGCCAAAACGAGGTCGAAGGCGGCATCCCTGTTCTTTTTCAGAAAAAGTATGTCCTTATCGCCGATCAATATTTTTTTATAGGTGCCGCCTTTCCAATGCCAGAAATTGGCTACCTGCATAACCACGACCAGCGTATCCGGTTCTCCCGGCGGGAGCGGGATCGTGCGGGTCGCCCAGAAAGGGGTGGCCTGGTCAGCCGTTGTGGCGGGCTCTCCATTCTGTCCCTGGACGACCCCGTTGACATATAATTTATAGGAGCAGTAGACGTCTGGTACTTCCATACCGATCCTTGGTCGTTTATGAGGAAGCAACACGGTGAGCGTGTAGGTAGCATAACCCTGGGAGCTCAGTGCCTGTCCATTCAGCCGAAGGTCTTTCCAGAGTGCGGGGTAAGGAAAATAATCCGGTTTGCCGGCAGCCGGTACCTGGTCCGGCGTCAGCAACTTTTTCCAGTAGAATCCCCATTCTCCGTCGAGGGCAACCGGTCTGGTAAAAAGGTCCTGGCCGCGCAGATCGATCAGGCCATTCTTTGCCTGGGGATCCGGGAGGCCTTTTGCGAGGGAGAGCCCAGGCGCCAATACCCCGGTCAGCACGACCAGCAGGAACGCCGCCAGGGTCGGGATTTTGCTTTCCGGGAGCATAGATATAGGATTTTGGACAGATCGGGCCATAAAACAGGCTACTGATTGATTTTGATTCACTTAAAGGTGAGTACATAACGCAGATTCCCCGATAAAATGATGGAGTAGGACAAAAAAAGAAGAGGCCGCCCGGTATGCCGGGCGGCCTCTTCTAATGATATACGGGAAAACATTTATTTCTTTTCCAGCAGTTTGAAGAACTGATCCAGCTGAGGCAGGATCACGATACGGGTACGGCGGTTGGACGCGCGGCCTTCTTCGGTATCGTTGGCAGCAACGGGAACATATTCGCCGCGACCTGCTGCCGTGATGTGGGCAGGATCGAGACCATATTGTTTCTGTAAGATCCTGACCACGGAAGTAGCGCGTTTTACGCTGAGATCCCAGTTGTCGGACAGACCGCCGGGCCTGTTGTAAGGCTTGTTATCCGTGTGCCCTTCGACCATGAACTCGATATCGGGCTGGGCCTTGAGCACGGTGGCTACTTTACCAAGTACTGCCTTTGCATTTTCCGTTACATCATAGCTTCCGCTCTTGAACAACAGCTTGTCGGAAATGTCAATGTAAATAACGCCCTTTTCTACTTTGATATTGATGTCCTTGTCATCCATATTTCCGATCGCGCCCTTCAGGTTCATGACCAGGGCCAGATTGATGGAGTCCTTATGAGCCAGTTCGCTCTGGAGGTTCTGGATATATGCGTCTTTGGAGCCGATATTGTCTAAGGATTTCTTGATGCTTTCCGCCTGAGAGCCGGAGATGACCGACAGATCTTGTAATTGTTTCAGCGTTGCGTCATGATTCTGCTTCAGGAAATCGATCTGCTTGTTGAGTGCATCGAGCTGTGCCTGCAAGGCAGCTTTCTGGGTTGCGTCCAGATTGGTCAGGTCATTACAATTTTTAAGATCGCCTGCCAGTTTCTGATTGGCGGCCGTCAGTGAATCGATCTTGGCCTGTGCCGCTTTGAATTTCTTAGAACTTACACAGGAGAAAAGGGATAGGGAAAGAACACTGAAAAACAGGAGTTGTTTAAGCTTCATAGTAATATCTTTTTTTTAAAAAATTAATTATTCCTATACGCTGAGAGGGTCATGCGATAAATAAGAATAGGCTCAAAGATAGCTTATCGTGACAAATAAGCGAATTTATGCCTGACAAAATTAAGGCGAATTTAATGCCAATATTTTCGCCAGGCATGGATCACATAGAGAAAGAGCACTTATCCTGATGATTTGGCGGGCTTATTATAATTGTATATGTTTATTTTTAAACGACACGCGCAATGAGACAAATCTTCCTGTTTTTTGGCCTCTCCCTTCTGCTGCTCTCCTGCAAGCTGATGCCGAAAACCGCTCCTGCAAAGGAAGACAGCAAGGAGCTGGCGAAAGTCTTCTCCGATTACTACGAAGGGAGGATGAAGCTATTTCCACTGGACGCGACGCAGAATGGGGATGACCGGTATAATAATCTTCTGCCCATCGATTTCACCGACAGTTACCGCGACACATTGAGGAATTTCTACACCAGTTTCCGGGATGGGATCAACCGGTTCGACCGCGAAGCATTAAGCGAAAACGATCGGCTCAGCTATGATATTTTCAGATGGGAGCTGGGAACGAAGCTGGAGGGATTGAATTTTCACAGCAATTATATTCCATTCAACCAGTTTTATGCCATGCCGCTGACACTTGGCCAATTGGGCAGCGGCGAATCGTTCCAGCCTTTCCGCAACAGTAAGGACCATGAGGATTGGATCCGCAGGGCAACGGCCTTTGGCGCCTGGGCCGACAGCGCGATCGTATATTTCAGAAAAGGCATGGCCGCAAAATTCGTATTGCCGGCAGCGCTGGTCATGAAAATAATCCCGCAGCTGGAGGCGATAGCCAGAGATACAAGCCATAAGAACCTTTTTTACGGTGCTGCCAAAAAGCTGAGCTCGGTGCCCGATCCCAGGGAGGCGCAACTATTAAGCGAGCAGTATGAAGTCCTTGTCGGGCTGACGATCATTCCGTCCTATAAAAAACTGGCGGAATTTTTAAAGAAGGAATACCTGCCCGCAGCAAGGACGAGTTCGGGAATAGGCGCGCTTCCCGGGGGCGGCGATTATTATGCTTATCTGGTCAGGGATCAGACCACCACTTCGTTACAGCCGGATGAGATCTACCAGACGGGGCTGAAGGAAGTGGCGCGTATCCGGGCCGTCATGGACAGCGTTAAGAATACCGTCGGCTTCCATGGGGATCTGAACGCCTTCTTTAATTATATGCGGACGGAGAAAAAATTCATGCCATATAAAACCCCCCAGGAAGTGCTGGACGCCTTTGAGACTATTCACCGGACCATGCAGCCCAACCTGCAGAAGATGTTCGGCCATACTCCGCGGACCGGTTTCGAGATCAGACAGACGGAGGCTTTTCGCGCGGCGAGCGCCAGCGCGGAATATTTTCAGGGATCACCCGATGGGAAAAGACCAGGCATTTTTTATATCCCGATCCTGGATGCCACAAAATTCAATACCACATCGGGGATGGAATCGCTGTTCCTGCATGAGGCCATACCCGGACATCATTACCAGATCTCCCTGCAACTGGAGGACAGCCTCTTGCCCGCCTTCCGGCGCTTCGGCGGCAACAACGCTTATGTGGAGGGCTGGGCGCTGTACTGCGAGTCCCTTGGAAAAGAGCTGGGTCTTTACACGGACCCTTATCAGTATATGGGCGCGCTGGGCGATGAGATCCACCGCGCCATCCGGCTGGTGGTGGATGTGGCCATCCATACCAGGGGCATGAGCCGGGAAGAAGCCATAAAATACATGACCGATAACGAGGCCATTTCCATGGAAGGCGCCACGGCCGAGATCGAACGCTATATGGCGATCCCGGGGCAGGCGCTGGGCTATAAGATCGGGGCCCTGAAAATAAGGGCGCTGCGCGACAGATACCAGCAAGCGTTGACAGACCGCTGGCGTCTGGGCGCGTTCCACGACGAGATCCTGAAGGACGGCGCCATGCCGCTGGAAGT
>DATHHO010000257.1:0-51278 GCA_035317125.1 Puia sp. | reverse complement strand
CAATGCACCCGGCAAGATCATTGCCCATGAGGTCAATGGTTGCGCAGATCTGCGCGATACGATAGATGTCACCACATCGCCTCCCACGATTGCCGGCGCCCTCAGCGGGGACAACCAGGTCTGTGCGGAGAATAATACCGACCCCCTTGTGCTCAGCGGCCAGAGAGGCACTGTATTGAATTGGATCGCTTCGACTGACAATGGGATCACGTGGACGAATATACCAGTTGGTACGGCGAACTATACGGCGCTTAACCTGACGGCCACAACCCTTTTCAAGGCCGTCGTGCAGAATGGGGAATCCTGTTCGGTCGATACCAGCACGGGCGCCACTATCCTCGTCGACCCGAAAAGCGTCGGTGGGATCATCGATCCACCCGTCAAGAATATCTGCATCGGACAGAACCAGGACGCCCTTCTCACGCTCAACGGGAGCGTAGGCTCCGTGCTGAACTGGCAATCGTCCCCCGACGCGACGAACTGGACGGATATCGCACCCACGAACAATGACACGACGCTGAATATTGTCGGGCTGAATGACCCGACCCAATACCGCGCCATCGTAAAGAGCGGTGTATGTCCTCAGGATATCAGCGCCATATCAAGCGTCAATATCATCCATGTTGCCTTCCCCCAGGCAGATACCGAGCCCGCCGATACGGCCATCTGCTATGGTGGCACCGCTACGCTGAACGCGCTGATCAGGATCGGCACCAACTATACCTGGACGAATGGCAATCCGCTGATAGGCGCGGGCAGCGGCGCCATACCCTCCAATCCCTATGCTTTCAGCGTGACGACTTCTCCGCAGAAGACAAGCGATTATGTGCTGACCACCGTAAACGCCGGTTGCCCAAATGCATTGAAGGATACTTTTCATGTATTCGTGCACAACCAGATCATCGTAAGCGCAGGCAGAGATACATCCGTCGTCATCAACCAGCCGCTGCAACTCCAGGCAACATCCAGCGATACGGCAGAGGATTTGTATGCATGGACGCCGCACACCGGCCTTGACAATCCAGCTATCTCCAATCCCATCGCGATCTTTGGAAGAGGCATCGACTCCGTCCGGTTTACGGTGAGGGCGACTGCAAATTCGGGTTGCTATGGAGAGGCGCAAAAGCTGGTAAAGATTTTTACGACACTGCCTGACATCTTCGTCCCCAATGCATTCACGCCAGGCAGAAGTGCCAATGGTATTATCCGGCCAATACCCGTAGGCATCTCCAAACTCCAGTATTTCAGGATCTTTAGCCGGTGGGGCCAGCTTATATACAGTACTTCAGTTATCGGACAGGGTTGGGATGGCACCCTCAATGGCAGGCCGCAGGAGACGGGAAGTTTTGTGTGGATGGTCCAGGGCACGGACTATACCGGCAAGCCGGTCTTCCGGAAAGGCACCCTGATCCTGATACGGTAAAGACCATGGCTCCCCGTCACGTCGGCCCAGGCCTCCGGAACTCCGCCCAGACCGCGTTACCTTTGCAAGCGTTCACATGATCCTCCTCACGTCGACGGACACCGACAATTCATGCGGGCCGCTGCTCACGATCACGCCTTTCAGCGGGGTGATATCCGAATAATCCCTTCCCCAGCCGACGATCAGATGCTGATCGGATGGCAGCTGGTTATTGGTGGGATCCAGATCGATCCAGCCGGCGCCCGGTATGAACACAGAGAACCAGGCATGCGAAGCATCGGCCCCGGTCAGCTTTTCTGTTCCTTCCAGCGGGATCGTCTCGATATAGCCGCTGATATAGCGTGCCGGCAATCCCATGGAACGAATGCAGGCGATGCCCAGATGGGCAAAATCCTGACAGACGCCTTTACGTTCCTTCATGACCACCGAGAGGGGAGTGGACAGCGTGGTAAAACCAGACTGGAACCGGAACCCGGAAAAGATGCGTTCCATCAGGTCTCTTGCCGCCGCATACAGCGGCCTGCCCGGTGTAAAGGATTGGAGGGCAAAATCCCTGATATCCTCATCAGCCGCAGTCAGCGGGGTTTCGGGGATATATTGCAGGACATCCGCATACTCATGTCTGGATGCCATCAGCTCCTGTCTGATCTCCTCCCATGGCAGGTGCCCGAACAGATCGATCTGTGGTGCGGCTGCTCTTGTTCTCGTGATCTCGGAGGACACGGTCACTGTCAGCGAGCGGTGTTCCTGCTGTATGGCGAAATAAGTCACCTTGTTCCCAAAGAAATCCTCGTATTCGTTCAGCACATCGGGCAGGGGATCGATCGTCATCTGGACGCTCCTGCAAGCCTGCCCGGATGTGGAGCGGGGGATCAGTCTCGCGATATTATGACAGAGGCTTACCGGTTCGTGATAAGTATAGCGGGTGGTATGAAGGACCTTGTAATGCATAATAAAAAGGGTCAGACGATAAAGGCGGAGAACAGTTGTTTCTGCGTCTGCGCGTGTTTGAAATAAGTGTTCGAGATAATATCGGGTATTGCTGACAGTGATGCGTTCATTTTCGACAGGAACAGTTCGAGTGCGCTGTATTTCAGGCTGTCCGTTCCGGGCTGCGACAGCTGGTCCTTGTCCGACAGCTTCAGCAGGGCATAAGCCTCCCAGATCAGCCGCTCGTGTTCGGGCAGGGCATTGCCTGCCTGGGTGCGCGGAAGTCCGGCCAGATAGGTCTTCAGCCTTTCGAGCTGATAGATAAGTGACCTTGGATTGTTCGGGTCCAGCAGCATCAGATCGAGCACCAGCGGGAGTTGTATGGGCGCGCGGTATTTATACCGGTAATTCACCAGCGTCTCATTGCTGATCAGCACCGACTCCTGCATATCGTATTCCGTCTGCTCGTCATATTTATCCGTAAGCGTGGAGCGCAGCATGTTCACCAGTAAAAGGCTTTGTTCGGTCTTTCTTCCTGTGTCGAGCATGATCCAGCCCTGCTCCCTGGAAATGCTTTCCCTGTTCAGTCCGATAAAGGCCACGATAGAGGTGATCAGCCCGTCCAGCGCCTGGAGCATGCGTTGGTGTCCGGGATTGGGTATGGCCACTGCTGCCGCCCATTCTTCTTCCAACCCTCTCAGCACCCTCCAGGTATCGGTGGACCAGTGCTCTCTTACGGCGTATACGGCCTGGTTGAAAAGAGAAAGGTTGTAGCTCAGACTTCCGGTCCTTTTCTCTTCGAAGAGAATATCCTTCAGCTCTTTCCAGGGATCGCTGAATGGATCGGTGCCCCCGTCCGCACCTTCGAAACCGGGGTAGGTATAAGTGTAGCGGGTGAGCGCCTTTAATAAATGCCGCTCCGCCTGAATATCGTTGTCGGCCAGCAGCTTGTTGCCTTCCGTCACCCATTGCATGACGGTCCGCTGGAATCTTGCGTTGCCCAGCACCCGTTCGGTGTACCGGCCTACCCAGAAAAGGTTTTCCGCCGTGTGGCTGGGCAGCGACCCTCCGGGTGCGGCCGGGTTGGCGCGTTTCAGTCCGGGTCGTAAAGAGCCGGCGCCTGCGCGTCCGGGTTCGGGGCTGATGATCCAGGTATCCTTGCTGATGCCGCCCGACTGATTGGAAATAACGAAGTTCCCCGGCTCCGCCGATGTCCGGGTAAGACCACCGGCCATGACCCGGTAGGTATCGTCCTTGCTCACGAGGAAGCTTCTGAACAACGCGTTGCGGGGTTGTATCTTTCCACCCACCAGGGAGGGAACGGAAGAGAATCCTACCTTCTCCTGCCCGACATATAAATGAGGGTGTGCTTTTATCTGGAGCTTCAGCTCTTCCAGCTTTTTGACGGAGAGGGAAGAGGCGTCGACCGATGTGCTGCCGGACGAGCTCTTGTAGATCCTTTTTATCACCAGCGAACGGATATGGTCGAACACATAATTCATTTCTTTGGGCTGGCCGCACCACCAGGATGCGATGGCGGGAAGAAGAAGGTCCTCGCCGAGGAAATACCGCGCGATGTTCTGCAGAAAAGGCATCATGCCCGGATTCTCGAGGATGCCGCTGCCCAGCGGATTGGCGATGCTGACATGGCCCTTGCGTACGGCGTTCAGCAAACCGGGGACGCCGAGCTGGGAATCTTCTTTCAGCTCCAGCGGATCGCACCAGACATCATCCACCCTTCGCATGATCACATCGACTTTTTCCAGCCCGCTAAGGGTCTTCAGCCAGACATAATTGTCTTTCACGATGAGGTCATTGCCCTGCACCAGCGTGTAACCAAGAAAGGAAGAGAGATAGGAATGTTCGAAATAGGTCTCGTTCCCCGGACCGGGCGTGAGGATGACGATCCTGGGGTTCTGGTTCTGTCCCGGGGCCATATCATTCAGGGCCTGCCGGAGGGAGTCAAACCAATCGGAGGTATGTCTTACTTTAAGCCCTCCGAACAATTCGGGAAGGATACGCGCCATAGCCATCCTGTTCTCAAGCGCATAGCCGGACCCCGAGGGCGCCTGGGTCCGGTCATTTACAACCCAGATCTTTCCGTCCGAACCGCGCGCGATATCCGCTGAATAAAGAACAAGATTGTGTTTGCCGGGTAGCTGGATGCCTGCGCATTGCCGGAGAAAACCTGCGTGGTGGTAGACCAGCTCCATAGGCAGCAGCCCGTTGCGGATCAGTTTCCGCTGCCCGTAAATATCTTTCAGGATCATGTCCAGCAACCCGGCTCGCTGGACCAGACCGGATTCGATCGTCTGCCATTCCTCCCTGCTGATCAGCAGGGGGATCATATCCAGCTTCCAGGGACGGTTCATCCCGGCCGGATCTCCATAAATATTGTAGGTAACCCCGTTTTCTTTCAGTAAACGAAGGAGTTCCGCGTGACGGTTCTGGACACCTTCTTGTCCAAGCCCACTAAAGGACTGGAAGAAAGTCTCCCAATGCGGGCGAAGATTGCCATCCTTTTCCAACAGCTCATCGTATGAATAATCCGTACTGAAATAATTCCGGAACAGCGCCTCCGATGGTATCGATGAGATCATGCGTACAAAATACTAAATAATGGTCAATCCCCGCGCCCCCGCCCCGAAATCTCGCTCACCCATTCTTTGGAATCCGCGGCCGATCCGTAAATTTGGATAATGAGGAAACCAATCCCAAAGGAGGAAGAGCCGCTCACCTGGAAAGAGAGAATAGCCGCGCTGACGAACCTGCCCCGCTTCTTCAGGCTGGTATGGGAGACCAGCCCGAAGATCATGATCGCCGACTTTATTCTGCGGATCGCCCGTTCGGCCACCCCGGTACTCATTTTGTATGTGGGCAAGCTGATCATCGATCAGGTCGTGCATCTCGCAAAAGGGCATGCCACGCCCGAGGCTATCCACCATCTGTGGGTATTGGTCGCCACGGAATTTGGACTGGCCATCATATCGGATGCATTAAGTAGAGCTATTTATTTGATGGATAATTTATTAGGTGATTTATTCTCAAATTATACTTCAATAAGGATCATGCGGCATGCCGCCGAGCTCGATCTCGACCAGTTTGAAGATTCCACCTTTTATGACAAGCTGGAAAGGGCCCGGCAGCAGACCACCGGGCGTACGGTCCTGCTCTCCCAGGTGCTCAGCCAGATCCAGGACCTGATCACGATGGCTTTTCTCGCAGCGGGCCTCATGGCCTTTAACCCCTGGCTGATCGTATTGCTGCTGATTGCCGTCATACCGGCCTTCTGGGGGGAATCTTATTTTAATGACCGTACTTATGCTCTCAGCAGACGGCGTACCCCGGAACGTCGTGAGCTGGATTATCTGCGCTACCTGGGGGCCAGCGACGATACGGCCAAAGAGGTCAAGTTGTTCTCGCTCTCCGGGTTTCTTATAGACCGTTTCCGCGACCTCTCGGATAAATTCTATCAGGAAAACCGCCTGCTTACTATCCGCCGCTCCACCTGGGGAACCTTGTTTGCGCTGGTGGGTAGCGCCGGTTATTATACCGCCTATGTCGTCATCATCATGCGGACGATCAATGGGGCCCTGTCCATCGGTGACCTGACCTTTCTGGCCGGTTCGTTCAGACAGTTGAGGGGCTTGCTCGAAGGCATCCTGAGCCGGTTTACCAGCGTATCCCAGGGCGCTATCTACCTGCGCGACCTTTTCGAGTTCTTCGAGATCACTCCGCGCATCGTGCGGACTTCCCACCCGCGCCCGTTCCCCAACCCGATCCGGGAAGGGTTCCAGTTTGAGGATGTGGGTTTCCGTTATTCGAATTCGGAACACTGGGCCAACCGTCATCTGAGTTTCACGCTCAGACCGGGTGAAAAGCTGGCCCTGGTTGGAGAGAACGGAGCGGGGAAGACCACCCTGATCAAATTGCTCGCCCGGCTCTATGACCCTACCGAGGGGAGGATCCTGCTGGATGGGATCGATCTGCGCGAATACGATCCCGAGATCCTGCGGTCACAGATCGGCATCATTTTCCAGGATTACCTGCGTTACCAGATGACCCTTGCACAGAATATCGCCGTCGGCAATATTGCGAAACAGGATGACAGAGAGCTGATCATCGGTGCCGCCAAACAGAGCCTCGCTCATACCCTTGCGCAAAGACTTCCCGGACAATACGATCAGGCGCTCGGACGACGCTTCCACCAGGGCGTCGATCTGTCGGGAGGAGAATGGCAGAAGATCGCGCTGGCCCGCGCCTACCTGCGCGACGCACAGCTGCTGATCCTCGATGAGCCTACGGCCGCACTGGACGCAAGGGCGGAATACGAAGTATTCCAGCGTTTCGCCGAGCTGACGAAGGGAAAATCCGCCGTGCTGATCTCCCACCGGTTCTCTACCGTCCGGATGGCCGACCGTATTCTGGTGCTGGAGAAAGGGGAGCTGATCGAGATCGGAAGTCATGAAGAGTTGCTGGAAAAAGGCGGGCGTTATGCCGAGTTGTTCAACCTGCAGGCGCAGGGCTATCGATGAGCGTCATTACCCTCGTCGTTGCTGGAACGTGTCACCGCCTTATTTCTCCACCACCGCCTTTTTCGCCAGTTCGATATCCCGCTCTGCCTGCGGCAGATATTTGCTCCATGAGAATCGCAGCGCGTCCTTATACGCAATTCCCCCGGTAGCATGATCATCTATATAGGGCACTTCGCGGTAATGGGCGGATGTGATCGCGGCAATTTTTTTCCAATGGTCCAGGCAAAAGCCAAGCTCGCGGACAGCCGTCTGCTGCATCTCTTTTTCTCCGGTGACCCGGTACGTTTGGAGGGCAACACCGGCCATCAGCTTATAGCCAAAGTACAGGCTCAGCTGCGCCCAGGTCTCCAGATCATCCAGCTCACAGTTCAGAGGCCCCGTAGCTCCCCGTCTGAGCCGGATCACAATGTCGTATACTTTCCGGGCATCGGCCCGCAGGGAATCGGCCAATGCCAGAGGCGAAATTTTTCCAGCCGGCAGTTCCTTCTTTTCCTTTTTCCATTTTACAAAATCCGGGATCGACATATAGCTGGGATCGAGCACCGGATGATCGATCAGTTCATCGATGGAAATAAAGGAACTGACGGTATCGTTCAGCCCGCCGGATGCAAACGGCGCCAGAAAGCCTTCGGAATACAAGGTATAATCCCAGGTCGCCGCGTGGAAAGAGGCCAGCCTCAGCGGCATCCGGCTCGCCGCTGCATAGGCCTGCAGCAGCATCTTCCCCCGGGCCGTCCCACGGCCACTGAAGGGAAAGCTTCCTTCGCTATACCGTTCACCGAACGCCGCCTCAAACACCGCATCGGGCGTGGCAGGGTCATACAATAACCGCCCCCAGAGGGCATAGAACAGCCATTGTTTCTGAAAAGCATAATCCCAGTTCTTATGTCCGTTGGGAAGATGCGAATAGTCCAATGCCGGGATATAGCCTTCCGACCCGACGAAATATCCATTGACATAATCTTTGGAATTCGCGGCAATATGCTGACGGATAAAATCCGGCTGTCCCCAGCGCAGTATGAAAAAATCTTCATTCCGGATCATCCATTCGATCCGGTAGTTGGCTGGCACCGGGTTCCAGTAGCCATCGTCCGGCTTACCGGTATGCGTATCATGCGTCAGCGCCAGCACCGGCGTCGAATGCCCATGCGACCAGTTGAATTTTACTTCGACCAATGCGGTATCCTGGAGGGCTGCATGGTTGATGACCCGGCGCATTTCTGCCGGGTCGGAGGAAAGGACCGACCGGTGCAATAATTTTACGGGCCGGTCTGCGGCCTTTATGCCTGCGACCACCGTTTGTTCGATCCAGTCCTCCCGGTCCTTCGGCGTCATCACAGGCAGCGAGGAAGTGCCCGGTGAAGTAAAATTGCTCATCCAGTCGGCCAACGTGATCCCGATACCCGCCAGATCGGGGTATTCGTTGATGACCTGTGTGACCACTTCACGCGTATAGCGCTTAATGATCGCCGAGGTGTCATTCCTCTCCTGCACGCTATAGTTCTTTGCAAACTCCGGTGATACCGCGATATTCCAGTTTACGATAAACGGTTCGATCGCCCTTTCTCTGCACATCCGGAACAAAGCGGTCCAGAAATGCTGCCATTCCTCCATTTCCTTTCCGGTAAAATTATTTGCCCCTGGAAAATTCTTCGGTTTTACCATAAAAGAGAAAGGATGGACATTCCAGAGCGAGAGGAGGTTAAACCGGTTTTCCGCCATCTGGTCGATATATGTACGCCAGAACCTCAGGTCCCGGCAAACTTCCAGATGCTGGTCCATCGCCGGACCAACGCGATAAGAGTTCCAGGGAAGATTGAACTTAAGCGCCCTGACGGTAAAATGAGGATTTGTTCTTTTCGGGGTGATCGTCTGCCATCCCTTGCCCATCCTGATCTGTCCGGCCACATCCAGCGCGCCATACATGGCCCCTGCCGCATCCGTTGCCGAGACGATCAGCACGTTGTCAGTATACCGGATCTCAAATCCCTCCTTCCGGACGGAAGGCAGTTCTCCGGACGGGACCACCCGGACAAGGATGTTTGCTTTTTCAGCCCGTCCTTCGCCTGCGCCCGAAGATATATCCATTCTCCGCACCTGCTGCCCCGACCGCTTCAGCGCTTCCTCCATACGCGACACTCCGAACGACATGGGCTGATCATTCGGATCAAAGGCCACCCTCACCTGCGCATCCGAAAAGAGCGGAAGCAGACAAACGATGAACAGCATTATCTTTTGCATCCATTGCATACTATAAATTTTTCGCATACCTGCCCATCAGCCATACCGTCTGTATCATATCCCCGCGGCCTTTCTACGCCAGGTCCAGCGCCACGATCTCATGATCGGTTATCTCCGGCACATGCAGCGTGATCCTCCCTCCCTTGTTCTCAAAAGCCGGCTTCATCCCGCTCATCAGCAACTGCACACCGGTTACTTTTTTATTATCGGGGATCCCGATGCTCACCTGTGCTTTTACCGGCAGCAGTTCCCGGAATGGCCCTTTCATCATCATAGGATTGGTCAGGTTTACGAGATGCACCGTCATGGAACTTTTCTGCCGCCAGACAGCTACATCGACAATGCCCGACGCTTCTACGCTGGCTATCGGCTCTTCGTTGAGCGCCCAGCGTATCGTATTACGGAGCAGCAAGCTATGATCCGTGCTCATCATCTGCCAGAAAGACCGGTCCAGATCGCCCGGGAAATACGCAACCCTCCCTTTTCCGATTTCGCGCAGGTATAATTCCCTTGTGCCTGTTTCCACCACTCTGGGATAAACGTCTTCCATCGGCAGATCGGGATAGGTAGGGATCAGCGTGACGGGGCCTGGGAAATCCACCTGTGGTCTTACTTTGACACTATACACCGAGCCGATAATCTTATACGCATCCTCCAACCCCTTTACCACCGGATGAAATTGCCCGGTGCCCGCATCGGCTTTCAACCTCAGATAGCTGTTTCGCATCGGCCCTTCCACGCCCTTGTCGAAAGACACGCCGAAAAGATCCGTAAGCCCGAAGTCGGCGCGCGGCTTGCCTTCCTCGTTATATAATGAGGTCTCGAATGTAGCCAGCACACTGCCACCGCCTGCCACGAATTGCCGCAGCTGTTCACATTGTGCATCCGAAAGAGCGGCGATATTGGGGAGGATCAGCAGCCTGAAGGGCTTCAGATGCCCCGCATCCAGCAGCTTGTCGTTGACCATTTCGAAGGGCATATGATCTTCCACCAGCGCATGGTACATCCCCAGCGCATGCTCATTGCTTTTATCCTGCCAGGGCTTGCCACCGTATTTCTGATTGGTCTGTTCCGAATACAACATGCCCACCCGCGCCATCGGTGCTTCATTCCGCAGATAGCTTTCATTCCTGTAATAGGCCTGGTACATTTTCTCCACCGCGTTCATCCATCGCTTGTCATAGATATAGGCGCCAAACTTTACGAAGCAGGGGCGCATGCCGTTCGCGACTCCTTCGGCAACCCATATCCTGATCTCCGCGTCGTTCTGCACCGAATCCTTCCAGCGGAATTCTTCCTCGATACCCACGCTGAAGATATTGACGATAGGCTTCATACCCAGCCCTGCCCGTAGCTCTTTCGCGCCCATGGCATTGGACCAGGGTGGTATCACGCCGCGTCTCGCCTGCTGATCTGCAAAAAAGAAATCCGCATATTTACCGGTTTCCAGCTTGTCCGGAAATCCATTGGGGATGAACCGCGCCACGGGTCTGATCTTACGGATCTCGCCATCCCACAGAAACCACAGTTCTTTCAGCCTGGCCGTGCGCCAGTCCTCCCATTTATGATATACCGGATCGAGCCGTTCCGCGGTGCGGGGAAGTTCGAGACCGGTTGCCGTCCTGAAATTTTCCTTGCAGTGTTCGCAATAGCAGATGCCATGGCCCGACCAGCGGTTGGAAAAGATCCCATCCGGCATAAAGCGTCTCATGATCTCCTTATGTACCTCGGTCATAAAGACAAAATTGTAAGGGCCGTATGCGCAGGTGACCCATAATTCAGGGTTGGCCCAGTGGCGGCGCTTCTCTCCATCCGCAGTCACGGAAATATAATCGGGATGGGCGTCGTACATATCCTGCCGGGTAGCGTGCGGGTCGGTCCGCAGCACGACGGACATATTCATTTTACGGCACCCTTTCACCATCTCTCCGAGCGGATCGGTATTGCCGAGCCAGGCGCTGCGGTGATGCAAGGGAATATCGGTCGGATAAAAGGCCGCCACTCCTCCGGCGCTCAGCAGGGCGCCATCGGCATGGACACGCTTGAAATAGCCGAGCCAGAAATCAGGATCGAATCGTCCGGGATCGTTCTCGACGAACGCGAGCTGCGCCCAGCGCAATGATTTATCGAACCAGGATGCTTCTGGGGCTGTGCCGTTACCGGCAGGATCGGGGAACCCGGTCATTGCAGGGTCCTGGGGCAATGCAACGGGGCCGGGCAAGATGGCGGAGCTGGCCAGGGCAACGGGACCGGACAGGGCCAGGCTGCCTCCGATGAGCGAACTGTTCCTGATAAAATGTCTTCTTTTCATATAGCGCGCAAGGGTTTACTACATGTGAAAGTTCGGTGATGCATTTAAATCTACCTAATTTTGCTCTATGAAAGTCCTCATCATCGAAGACCACCAGGAGCTGGCCAGGAATATCCATGATTTCCTCGCCAAAGAAGGATATGTCTGCGAATTGTCCGGTACGATGGAGGCAGCCCAGGAAAAACTCAGCCTTTTTAAATACGACTGTATCCTCCTGGATATCGGCCTGCCGGATGGCAACGGCATCAACCTGCTGCACCATATCCGTTCCGAACATAAGGACAGCAATGTGCTGATCATTTCCGCGAAGAACGCCCTCGATGATAAGATCATCGGACTGGAGAAGGGCGCCGATGACTATATCACCAAGCCCTTTCACCTCGCGGAACTGCACGCCCGGATAAGGGCCGTCTACCGGAGAAAGAACCTCGGCGGAGCACATATCGTGGAGTTCAGCGAGATCAGCCTGAACACCGACACCTTCGAGGCGAGAGTGGGGGATACGGTCCTCGATACCACCCCAAAGGAATTCGATCTGCTGTTATATTTTATCGTCAATAAGAACCGGGTGTTGTCCCGCCAATCCATCGCCGCGCATCTCTGGGGGGATTATACCGATAATCTGGCTAATTTCGACTTTGTATACCAGCACGTAAAGAACCTCCGGCGCAAGATCAGTCATGCCGGCGGCACCGATTATATCAGTACGGTATATGGACTGGGATATAAATTCAATTCGCATACACCGACATGAAGCGAGCCAACAGCGAGCTCCATACGGCCATTAAAAAAGACTTTAATTTCGTATGAAGCTTACAAACAAGTTCACCCTCTGGTATTTTGCCATTATGTTGCTGGTCCTGCTCATCGGCGGGGCGATCGTGTACTATGAGATCCAGGGGAAGATCAGCCGTGTGGAAGTGGTCAGGCACGAGCGGCTGAACGACCTCATCGCACAGCAGATCCGCACGGGTGGCGATTATTCCGGTCACCCCACCCGCAAAAGAGCGACCATTTCCGTCATACCCGCCGACGCTGTGCCAAAGGACATTGCTTCCTTTTATACCCGCGGCACAGGCTGGAACCCGGAATTCCAGTCCAATGAATACAAGCTGACCGTCACCTCCTTTTATACCATCAACGGACAGCATTACCGCGTCTCGACTTATTCCTTTATCCCTTCATTTTACCAGCTCCTGCCGGGGGTCGTTAATTCCTTCCAGTGGATCCTCCTCCTCTTGCTGATCCTGGTAGGCATCAGCGGTCAGCTGATCTCCAAATATATCCTCGCCCCGTTCAAGCGGACCCTCCGCGTCATTCAATCCTTCGACCTGAAACAAAAAGATCCTGTCCGGCTGCCCGCGACCCGGACCTCCGAGTTCAGGGAGCTGAATGAATTCCTGAAGAAGATGACTGAAAAAGCGCAGGAGGACTATCAGTTGCTCAAGGAATTCACCGAGAACGCTTCGCATGAGCTGCAGACCCCGACGGCCATTATCCGCGGCAAACTGGACCTGCTCATGGAGTCGGATCTCCGCGACGACCAGGCCATCCTGATCGCGGAAATGCAGAACGCTCTCGAAAAACTATCACGCATCCACAGCTCGCTGACCCTGCTGACCAAGCTGGAGAACCATGAATATAACCCAGGGGAGCCCATTTGTATCAGCATCCTCACCCGCGAGACGCTGAGATCCTTTGATGAGCTCATCCAGATGAAGGCGCTGGACCTGCAGACCCATATCGAGGAAGATATCCATCTGCGGCTGCACGCCTCGCTTGCCGATCTCCTGCTCACCAATCTCATCAGCAACGCCATCCGGCATAATATTCCCGGCGGATCGATCAGCGTAGTGCTGACCCGGGAAGGGCTGTTGATCAGCAATCCGGGAAAAGAACCCGGTGTACCCGTAATGGAACTGTTCGAGCGCTTCAAAAAAGGCAATCCCAGCAGCGACTCCATCGGCATTGGCCTTGCGATCGTGAACCAGATATGCGGATTAAACAATTTTAATATCGTTTATAAATACGCCTCCGGCCTGCATCTGCTGGCCATAAGTTTCCACCCCCAGGTGCCGGCTTCAAAATTACTTCAAAATCTTTCTCTCCCTTTACATGCGGGCTTGCATTAAAATCTTTCATCAATTATGTCAAGATCTTTTCACTGCGTCCTGTCATGGTCGTTGTTTTTCAGCATACAGACCAATCCGGCAAATGCCCAGGTGTTGACGTTGAAACAAGCGGTGCAGACCGGCCTCAGCAATTATGGTACGATCCGGGCCAAGACCAGCTATGTCAAGGCCTCCCAGGCAAATGTAAAAGAGACCCGGAGGGAATATCTTCCGGACCTGAATATCTCTGCCCAGCATGACTATGGCACCATCAACAACCAGTTCGGCCCGCTGGGTGCCCTGCGTGTCCCCGGCGTATCCTCCTCAGGTCCTGCCTTCCCTTCGCAGAACTGGAATGCGGCTTTCGGCGCCCTCTACCTTACCAATGTCAACTGGGATTTCTTCAGCTTCGGCAAGGCAAAGGAAAGAACCAAAGTAGCGCAGGCAGTCCTTGCCCGTGATCAGAACGACCTCGATCAGGAGCGTTTCCAGCAGAGCATCCGCGTATCGGCGGCCTATCTCAATTTACTGGCCGCGCAGGAGCTCACCATCTCCCAGCAGAAAAACCTCGACAGGGCCCGTTCTCTCCAGACGGTGGTAGTGGCCCGGGCAAAAAGCGGTCTGAACCCCGGCGTGGATTCATCGCTTGCCAATGCTGAAGTGTCGAATGCCAGGATCACCCTGACCAATGCGCTGGAATTTCAGCAGGAGCAGGCTAACCAGCTGGCCCAGCTGATGGGCGTTGCGCCTGCCGACTTCGTGCTCGACAGCTTTTTTGTCTCCCGACTCCCTGTAAGTCTGAATACGCCTCCCGCTCAGCCCATCGACCAGCATCCGCTGCTGAAATATTTCCAGGCCCGTATCAATACCAGTAATGAACAAGCGAAATACCTGAAGACCTTCAGCTACCCCACCTTTTCCTTATTCGGGGTCGTGCAGGACCGTGGTTCGGGGTTTGACTACACCTATGGCGCCCAGTCATCCGATGCGTATACGGGCAATTACCTGAAAGGCGTGAGCTTCGCCCGGGGCAACTATCTTCTGGGCGTCGGCATGGTATGGAACCTCACCAGCCCCCTGCGTATCCATCAGCAGGTGCTGGCCCAGCAATTTACTTCCGAAGGGCTCCAGGCCGAATACGGGCTCATCGGCGAACAGCTGAAAGCCCAGCTGGTGCTGTCCGGGACCAGGATAAAAAATGCGCTGGATAATCATAATGAAGCGCCCATACAGGTGCAGGCGGCATCAGACGCTTATCTGCAGAAGACCGTATTGTATAAGAATGGGCTGGCGACGATCGTGGATGTGACCACGGCCCTGTTCACGCTGCTGCGTGCGGAGACCGACCGCGACATTGCCAATAACAATGTATGGCAGGCCTTGCTGTTCAAAGCCGCCTCCACCGGCGATTTCGGATTGTTTTATAATGAGTTTTAACTGAATGAATATATTATGGGATTAATAAAGAGCGCCCTCAGAAAACCGATCACCATTCTGGTGCTGGTAGCCGGAATGCTGTTCTTCGGCATCGCCGCCGTCCGCAGCATCAAGATCGATATCTTCCCGGATATGAACCTGCCCGTGATCTATATCTCCCATCCTTATGGTGGATTCACTCCCGACCAGATGGAGACTTTTTTCGGCAAACAATACGTCAACCTCTTATTATATGTGGGCGGCGTAAAAAACATCGAGTCGAAGAATATCCAGGGGCTCACGCTGATCAAGCTCACATTTTACGAAGGCACCAATATGGCGCAGGCCGCGGCGGAAGTGACCGCCTATACCAACCGGGCGCAAGCCAGTTTTCCGCCTGGCTCCCAGCCGCCCTTCATCCTGCGTTTCGATGCCAGCACGCTGCCCGTGGGCCAGCTCGTCCTCAGCAGCCCCACCCGCACGAACAATGAGCTGCTGGACATGGCGAATATTTATGTCCGGGCCCAGTTCAGCACCGTACCGGGCCTGGTGGCCCCGGCCCCTTTCGGGGGCAATGTCAGGACGATCGTCATCAAGGCGGATCCCGACCTCATGCGTTCCCATAATCTCACGCCCGACCAACTCGTCGAGGCCCTGCGGAATAACAACCAGGCCCTCCCCGCGGGCAACGTACGTATCGGCAACCTGAACTATTTCACGCCCACCAATTCGACGGTAGAAAATATAAAGGACTTTGGGAATATCCCCATCTATACCACCGGCGTACAGAACCTTTACCTTAAGGATGTGGCTTCGGTGGAGGATGCCGCTGATATCACGGCCGGTTATGTGCTGATCAATGGCAAGCGCTCCGTTTATCTGCCCATTACAAAATCCGCCGCCGCCTCTACCTGGGAAGTGGTGCAGGGTCTTAAAAAAGCGATGCCGCGATTTCAGGCGCAGTTGCCGCCAGATGTGAAGCTGTCCTATGTGTTCGACCAGTCCGTCTACGTGATCAACGCGGTGAAGAACCTGCTCACCGAAGGCGCCATCGGGGCCATTCTTACCGGCCTCATGGTGCTGCTGTTCCTCGGCGACGCACGCGGGGCCTTTATCGTGATCCTGACGATACCCATCTGCGTTATCTCCGGTATACTTTTCCTCAACCTGTTCCATCAGACGATCAATATCATGACGCTGAGCGGTCTGTCTCTCGCCATAGGGATCCTGGTGGATGAGTCCACGGTGACCATCGAAAATATTCACCAGCATCTGGCGATGGGTAAGCCGAAGTCCCTCGCGATCTGGGATGCCTGCCGGGAGATCGCCTTTTCCAAACTCCTTATCCTGCTCTGTATCCTTGCGGTATTTGCCCCGGCCTTTACCATGAACGGCATACCCGGCGCTCTTTTCTTCCCGCTGGCCCTGTCGATAGCTTTTTCCATGATCGTCTCCTATCTCATGGCGCAGACCTTTGTACCGGTCATGGCCAACTGGGTCATGAGGGGGCATCATAAAAAAGGGAAATATCAGTCCGATGAAGAAGAGTTCAGGGCTTCCGGTCTTTCCGTCGCCGATGAGGCAAATGTTGCGGAAGAAAAACATAAACAGCTGGAGCATGGTCATGGCCAGGGAGGCAAACGGACGGGCTTCGAGAGGTTCAGGGCCCGTTTCCTCCGCTTCCTCGACCGGATGCTGCCTTTCCGTACCCCGATAGCCATCGCTTATATCCTGCTGGGCCTGGGCGGGGCGTATCTGATGATCAACAGCATCGGACGCGACGTGCTGCCCAGATCCAATGCCGGGGAATTCCAGGTCCGTCTCCGTGCGCCGGATGGTACGCGTATCGAAAGAACGGAAGAGTACATGATCAGGACCCTGCATATCCTTGATTCGATGGTGGGAAATGAGCATATCGAACTGACGTCGGCCGTGGTCGGTATGCATGCCGGACAATTTTCCACCAGCCCGATCTACCTGTTCATGGCGGGTCCCCAGGAGAACGTGCTCCAGGTGAGCCTCAAAGAAGATTATAAGGTGAAAATGGATGATCTGAAAGAAGAATTCCGGCGAAGGCTCGCCGCTGATCTGCCGGAGCTGAAAGTCTCCTTCGAGCCGATCGAGCTCACCGATAAGATCCTCAGCCAGGGTTCTCCGACGCCGATCGAGGTGAAGATCTCCGGAAAGAATAAGAAGCTCAATGAAGAATATGCCGACAAGGTCATCGCCCAGCTACAGAAAATACCCTATCTGCGCGATATACAGCTCGGCCAGGCCACTCATTATCCCGCGATCAATATCGATATCGACCGGGAGCGGGCTGCACAGCTGGGTACGAATGCCGCCGTCGTCAGCCGGTCGCTGATCGCAGCAACTTCCTCTTCCCGCTTCACCGAAAAAAATGTATGGGTAGATCATAAAGCCAACCTTTCCTATTTTGTGCAGGTGCAGGTCCCCGAGAACAAAATAACGAGCTTGCACGATATCGGAGAGACTCCTGTTCAGCCCAATGCTCCCCGGCCTTTGCTGAGTGACGTGGCTTCGATCAGTACCGGCACCGTCTATGGAGAAAATGATGATATCGGCGCCACTCCTGTATTATCCGTGACGGCCAATCTTAATAAAATGGACCTGGGACGGGCTTCCACCGATGTAAAGAAGGCCATCGCCTCGCTGGGCGATCTGCCCCGTGGCGTCAGCGTAGAGACCAAGGGCGTTGTAGAGGTGCTGACCGATACGCTGAGCAGCCTGCAGACAGGACTGCTGACGGCTATCGTGGTGATCTTCCTCATGCTGGCCGCCAATTTCCAGTCCTTTAAAGTTTCTCTGGTGACGCTCTGCACCGTGCCGGCCGTCTTGCTGGGCTCGCTGGGCCTGCTCATGCTGACGGGCTCGACGCTTAATCTGCAATCCTATATGGGTATGATCATGTCCGTAGGAGTGTCGATCTCCAACTCCGTATTACTGGTGACCAACGCCGAACAGCTGCGGATGCATTCCGGCAATGCGCTGGAGGCTGCCCGTGAGTCGGCGGCCGTTCGTATGCGCCCCATCCTGATGACCAGCGTTGCGATGGTCGTAGGGATGATCCCCATGGCCTCGGGCTTCGGGGAGGGTGGTGACCAGGCTGCGCCGCTGGGACGCGCCGTGATCGGGGGATTGATCGCCTCCACCTTTGCCGCATTATTCGTATTACCCCTGATCTTTGCATGGGTGCAGGGCAAGACCTCGATACAGTCCGTCTCCCTCGACCCTTCAGATAAAGAAAGTAAACATTATATACCGTCATTGTATGAACATACCGAGAAATAGCCGATCACCCGTCGTCTCCTCCGGCGTCCGCCGTGCTACCCGCGCCTGGGCTCCCCGTGCGACATCTTTACTGCTGGCCTGCACCTTGCTCGCGGCAAGTCTTTTCAGCAGCTGTTCTTCTTCGGATGGCGAAGGGAAGGATGGAGATAAGGAGAAAAAGGAAAAGCAGACAGACAGCGCTGCGGCTCCCACCGCGACCTTTATGCTGGAGAAAGGCAAGCTGTCCACCACGCTCTATACGCCCGGTGAGCTGATTGCTTACCAGCAGGTGGACCTGTATGCCAAAGAGAACAGCTTTGTAAAAAAATTGTATGCCGACGTGGGATCTGAAGTGCGGGAAGGTCAGCTGCTTGCTTCGCTGGAAGCCCCCGAGCTGCTGTCACAGCTCTCCGGAGCGCAATCGCGGCTCAAGTCGCAGGAAGCGATCTTTATCGCCAGCAAGGCCAATTATGACCGCATCGTGGAGACCAGCAAGACGCCCGGAACGATCTCCCAGAACGATATCGATCAGGCCGATGCCCGTCAGAAATCCGATAACGCACAGCTGGAAGCCGCGAAATCGGCCTACAACCAGGTGGCAGAGACATTGAAATATCTGGAGGTCAGGGCCCCCTTCACGGGCGTGATCAGCGCGAGGAACGTAAATCCCGGCGCCTATGTCGGCCCTTCGGGCAAAGGTTCCGAATTCCCTCTGTTCACCTTACAGGAACAGAAACATCTGCGGCTGGTGATCTCCGTACCCGAGGCCTACACGGGCTATCTTACCGACAATGACGCCGTAAAGTTCAAAGTGAAATCAAGGCCCGATGAATGGTTTTATGCTAAGGTCAAACGCCTGGCCGGGGCGCTGGATAACCATCTGCGCGCCGAACGGATCGAGATGGATGTGTTCAATAACGATAAGAAACTATTGCCCGGCATGGTAGCCGAGGTGAACATCCCGCTTCCCGCCCGGGACAGCACCTTTCTGGTCCCGAAATCCTCCGTCGTGAATTCGACGGAGCGTGTATTCGTGATCCGCGTCGTGGATCACAAAGCGCAGTGGGTGGACATAAAAATGGGCCGTGAGGAAGCTGGTAAGGCCGAGGTCTATGGCAACCTCAAGACCGGCGACCAGCTTATAAAGACCGCCAGCGAAGAGATCAGGGACGGCTCGGATGTGCATTGAAGAGATTTATATCCGCGGGCTCCAGTAATTACCCGATAAGATGATCAGATGGATCATCTTGATGCTGTTGTCATAGTAGTCGAATCCGGCCAGCCGGAAGTGAACGATATAATCCCATAATTTATTCAGCCAGGCCTGGTTCTCTTTTCCCACCATCGCGGAGACGGCAAATGAAGAGCTGAAGCACAGCGCCTCATAGTAACGGTTCTTGAGGTCTTCGCCGGCCAGACTATACCCCGCCGATATATTGTCCGGATCATCCTGGGTGGTGCTGCGGATCCAATGGTTGATCTTTTCTACGAACGCCGCCGACCGCTTATCGCCATAAAGGATATAGTCCAGGCCGACCCGCCAGGGCACGCGGCACGCATTGAAATTATAGGCCCCGTCATAACGGGCTTCCAGGTAATGCGGCTGGGCAGGAACCGCGCTGACATCACCCGCGGCCATCGCCCGTTCCCCGCGACCATCTCCCAGCACGATATGTCTGATAAAATCCGGCACCAGCCCCGCACCGGGGCTATACCGCTCCTGCATATACCGGAAGAGGCGGTAATTATTATCCGACACCTTGTCCCACGACCGGTCCCCGGAAAATTCGGCAAAGGCTCTGAAGTGTGAAGGCATAAAATCGGAGGACCGCATGTCGGAATAATCCCTGCTGTCGTGCTCGACGGAATTGCTCAGCAGCACGGATAAGCTTTTCTGGTTGATCTCCTGCTTTCGGATTGCCGCGATCATATTTCGGGCCTGCTCCAGGTAATGCACTTCCCCTTTCTCACCCCATTGCTCATGCGCCAGCAACAATGACCAGGCAATATCCATATCTCCGTCCGTGGCCGTGCTGCCATCTATATCCCTGCAATCTTTTTTCTGCGCCCAGGCCATGAGCTCCGGTGCTGCCTTGCTCGGGTGTGCGCGGGCATACAGGAGAAGCCCGTCGTAGATCTTCCGGGCAGAGGGATCGTAGCCAGCCATCATCGCAACGATGACCATTCCATAGCCCTGTCCCTCGGACACGCACTGCTTACGCGCGTCCTGCCCTTCGAACCAGATATAATATTGCCCTTTCACACAGCCGCTGCGGATATAACGCCGCTTCCACGCAGTATAGAAGGATCGCACGCTGTCATCCATCCGGTCCTGTCCGATATGATCCGGCTTATTCACTCCGGCCGCATAAACAACGTGTTGAGGAAAAGGTCTGGCGACGGGCTCCCCCGGCGGAGAAGCACGCTGCGCCAACAAACTCACCGGCTCCGCGGATGAACCCGAAGTCACAGCGGATAAACCCGGCGTCACCGCAGTTGCAGCTGCCGGCTGCGCAGATGAATGAGAGAGAACAAAGGTCAGCGTCGCCACACATGCCAGGGTATTTCTCGGGAATTGCATGAGGCAAAGATATTGATCGCAGATCAGAACATTCCGTTAACAATTTATAAGGGAAACATTAACAACCCTCTAACCAGCCATAAGACGCGAAAAACAATCTTACACAGCAGCGGCCGCACGATAGTTCCATCATACTAAATTCTTAACTCAACCTAAAAAGTTTGAAAAATGCGTCGTGCAATTTATTCACTCGCCCTGCTCTCCCCCGTCATTTTATTTCTACCCGCTGCAAGCTGCCATAAGACCAGCCTGCCTTTTACACAGACCGGCAACTGGATCCAGAGCGCACAGATCGGCAGCTATCCCCGCAGCAACGCCGTCTCCTTTGTCATCGGAGATTTTGCTTATGTTGGAACTGGGTACAATTCACAGATCAGCACCACCCGCCTCAGTGATTTCTGGCGATTCAGCGTGGACAGCGGCTGGAAGCAGGTGGAGAACATGCCGGGCGATCCCCGGAGCAATGCGGTAGGCTTCAGTCTTGGCACGCATGGGTATGTCGGTACAGGCGTGGGATCCGATGGACGGACGGTGTATAATGATTTTTATCAGTACGATCCCTCCCTTAATCAGTGGACACAGAAGAGATCTTTTCCGGGAGATCCCCGCATGGATGCCCTGGGGTTCGGCCTGCAGGGAAAAGGATATATCGGCACGGGCTACAGCTATATCTGGCTGAACGATTTTTATCAGTATGACGAGCAATCAGATACCTGGGCGCTCACGATCGGTACGGCCGGGCAATTTACCAAACGCCGGGCGGCCACTTCATTTATATATAAGAACAAGGCCTATATCGTGACCGGTGCAGGCAGCGGTAGTCTGGCAAAGGATTTCTGGTCCTTCGATCCTTCGCTGCCCCAGCCATGGACTCGTCTGGGGGATATTATTTCCGACAACACATCGGCTAAGGACGATCAGTACATCGATATCCAGCGGCAATATGCCGTATCCTTCGTCAATGGAGATTCCGCTTATCTTACACTGGGTGAGAATCTGGGTACAGGCTCGGTCAACTCAACATGGGTATATGATTTCTCGCATGACCAGTGGGCGCAGCGGACTGCCTATCATCGCCAACCAAGGTCGGGTGCCGTCGCCTTCACGATCAGTGGACGGAGCTTTGTGGGTACCGGCAATTCGGGAGGAAGCGCAGGTGCGCTGGACGACTTCGACGAGTTCGTGCCTTACCAGCCTTATAATCAGAATGACTAGAGGCCAGATCCGCAGCATATCAGGAGCACGGCAACGGTCCTGGGACCGGCCTATTTCACCACAACGATGGTCTTCGCCAGTATCTCACTGTTATTGGACAGCCTGACCACATACAGACCGGAAGTGATGCCTGCGCGACCACCCGCGGCCAGTGATACCTGCTGCCGGCCATTCAGCACGGCAAAATCCTTTTCACTGAGCTTGCGTCCGCTCATATCGAAGACCTCGAGCTTGGCCTGGCTGACAGGCTGGGTGAATTCAACGAATATATTTCCGTCCTGCACTACAGTAGGATAAATATTGGCAACCCGGCTTTGCCTGAGGGACAGCGTGATAACGTTTGAATAACGGGTATTACCATCCAGGTCCACCATGGCCAGACGATACCAGACCATGCCATTATATGCAAACTGGTCGGTAAAGGAATAGGATTGTGTTCCGCCATTGCCCGCGCTTGCCCCAACATTACCGGGTCCCGGGCCTGCTTCGGTGTGGATATTGCTGAAGGCCCGGCCATCTGTGCTCCGCTGAATTTCGAAATGATCGAAATTGACGGCATCCGTACATTTCCATTGCAGCAACTCCTGATCGGCAGACGGCGCAGAAGCGGACCAGTTGATCAGTGTCACCGGCAGGAGGGTGTTTGACATGCCGAAGGTGACACGGTTACTACCGCCATTCTGATAATATTCGAGGACCATATCATAAGTGCCGGCAGTGAGATGGGTCGAATAACCCGTGACGCCATAGCTCTGATCAACCCATTTATTGATCACCCAGGTCGCACCACCATCCAGGCTGAGCCGGTAGCCGTCATCACCGCCCACCGTAATGACAACGTTGGTAAGCTGAGTGATGGTCTGCTTCAGCCGGTAACGGGCGCTGAACTGCTGCGTCTGTATGGAACAACTGGAGGTGTTATAAGTTCCTGTGCTGCCGAAGCTCTCATCAAAATTTGGATTGCTTGCGATCCCTTCCGTAACGGAACCTTTATAAAGATCGAAATTCATGCCCTGATAAATATAGCCCTGCCATACGCCGTTGGTACCATAGATGCTGGGATCTCCCGTGCCGGTGCAGATAGCCGTCACATTGAAGCTTACCCTGTTGCCACCGCCATTTTCATAATATTCGAGGACTATATTAACGGGGCCGTTGAGCGCAATGGTGTAGGTGCTGGTCGTATAACCATGATCACCCCAATTGTTGATCGGCCAGGTCGAACCGCCGTCCAGACTTAACCGGTAACCGTCGTCACCCCCAACCGTGAAAAGATAATTTCCATTGATAAAGCTCTGATTAAGTTTATAGCGCATGCTGAATCCTTCCGTATATACGCTGCAGCCGTTGGTATTGTAGTTGACCTGGTCGCCGCCGAAGCTCTCGTCGAAATTCGGGTTACTGGAGATCCCTTCGGTGACATATCCCTTGTAGGTATCGAAATTTTTCCCCTGGTAGGCATATCCGATCCAGACATTATTGGTCCCATAAGTGGTGCCATCGCCGAGTGGAGTACAGGGCTGGGCTGAGATCATTCCGGCTGAAAGCAGGGCGCTCCCTGTCATGATCAGCGCAAAAAATCGGGTCCGGAAGGCGTAAAGAGTTTTCATAGCGTGTGTGTTGAAACGATATAGTACAACACATACTTCCAATGACATACCAAATTGCAATAATTTGATATTCAATTAATTATAGATCTACAAAAAATGGAAAATTCCCTGTGCCGGAACCCGTTCCCGGTCAGGGAATGAAGTCTCTCCGCAGATGCCGGTAATAACGGGGGATAATGAGTGCTATAGGCAGACCTACCAGGAACATGATCAGAAGTATCCCGGTGAAGGAAGCGGGGAAATGAAAGACAGGGGGACGGGAAAAAGCGACCGGCAGCACGATCAGGTTCATCACACACCAGGCAAGTATCCCATAGATCAGCCCCGAGGCTACTTTATGCTTGCGGAGAAAAGGAATAAGTGGAAATATAAAAAAGTAAAAGACGGCAAAGCTCATCGCGATCAGATAATGGAACAACAGGCCGTAATAAGCCATCTCCGTGCCTTCCGTCATAGCCCTTTTTCGGAAGATAGCGCTGGCGATGCCTCTGAATATCCCCTCCACCGTTGCTTTGCCCAGAAAAGGGCCATAGACTACGATCGCGCCGGTAGCATCGAGGGTGCCCGCGATCAGCCCAGCGGTCAGGATGGTCGCAATGGCCGGAGAAAGATTTCTTCCTTGTGGTCTGTTCATATACAAAGGGGTTGTCATCCGATCCAATGTACGCAAAATCTTTTTCAAAATACCCGGGACCGGGGACAGGGGTGGTCAAGTTGGATTTTAAGCGGATTAAGTTGTTGAAATAATTTTAAAGTCCGTTGAAATAATTTTTCATTGAGGAATGGAACCATGAGATTTGGCTTATTATGAAAGACCGTATGAATATCGAAAACACAGGGAATACCGCCACCCAGGAATGGGTAGAGCCCGCAGAGCAGGCAGCCGATCCGGGCACGAAGATCATAGCAAAAAGAGGCCGGGAATACATGGTCCTCCGCTTCGAGGATATTGCGTATTTCTTCATAGAGAATGGTATCTCTTATCTGGTGGACAGGAAGACGCGCAATAAATACATAGCCGCAAAACCGTTGCGGAGGATCGAGGATGCCCTGAACCCAAGGGATTTTTTCCGGGCCAACAAGAAATATCTGATCAACAGCAAGTCGGTAGTGAAATTCAGGCCTGGTATGAAAGGCAAGCTGGAGTTGACCCTCGATCCGGAACCCAACGAACGTATCGTCATCAGCCAGCTTAAGGCCAGAGCATTCAAGGAATGGATCCTGTTGCCCTGATCACAGTGACCACTTGCACGGAGTGACCGCTTATACGGTGCCTCCGTCTGCCGTAGTTTCGGGCTCCGGCCCAGGCATCACAGTGCTCTCGTCCGGATAAACTGCAGGAACTGCTCCTTATACGAGATACCCAGGGGAATACTCTCTCCCCGCATCTGCACGAAGTTCCCTTCGATCCTTCCAATATGCTTGCAGTTGATGATATAGGAATTATGCACCCTGATGAAGTCGGCCGGTAATTTTTCAGCGAGGTCCTTCATTCGTTTGTAGATCAGGATCTTCTGGTTGTCCATATGGACATAGATGTATTCCTTGACGGCTTCGAAATAAAGGATATCTCTCAGCGTTATACGGATCATTTTCTTGTCCGACTTTACGAATATATAATCCTCGGCAGGAGGGGGCAAGGACGGCTGCTCATGGATGATCTGCTCCGTCTTTTCAATGGCTTTCAGAAATCGTTTGAAGGAGATCGGCTTTAGCAGATAATCGATCACATTGTATTCATAGCTTTCTATCGCGTATTCGGAATAAGCGGTGGTAAAAATTATTTTCTGATGCCGGGGCAGGAGATGCGCCAGTTCCATTCCGCTCAATCTGGGCATATTGATATCCAGAAAGATCAGGTCCACGGGGGTGTGCCCGAGGAATTCCATGGCTTCCATTGCATTGTAGCATTTCCCTTTCAGCGTGAGATGAGGGATCTTGGCAATATAGTCCTCCAGTAATTTACCCGCATTGGGCTCGTCGTCAATCACCAGACAATCCAGTTTTATCATAATGGAATGTTTAATCGGCTGGTATAAATATCTCCCGACCGGGTGGCTTCCAGGCTGTACTCTTTTCCATACAATATGGACAGCCGGTCGGATAAATTCTTAAGACCGGTGCCCTTGCCGTTGTTGAAGGGCTGATCTCCCGTATTGTTGATCACTTCAAAATAAAGCCGGTCCCCAACACGCAGAGAAATATCTATATAATTATTTTCCTTGGTCTTATCGATCCCATGCTTGAATACATTTTCAACCAGGGGGATCAGCAACATCGGTGGGATCGCGGTATTATCCGTCTCCCCGGACAAACGGATCGTGATGTTCACAGGATACCGGATCCTCATTTTTTCCAGCTCCACATAATTCCGGATAAAGTCCAGTTCTGCCGATAATAAGATGCGGCTCTGCGGGCCCTGGTCCAGAAAATACCGCATGATGGAGCTGAGCTTTTCCAGGAGGTCGGCCGTTCTCGGCGATTCCCGCTGGGCGATAAAGTAAATATTGTTCAGCGTATTGAACAAAAAATGCGGCTGCACCTGTGCCTTCAGCAGGTTGAGCTGTGCCTCGGCGTGCTGTTTCAGCAAGGTTTCCTGCTGATCTTTGATCTTAAAGAAATCCAGCGTGAACCGGAAGGCGATGCTGAAGATAAAGACCAGCGTATGCGTGATCATGGTGGTCACGAAGTTCCTGAACAGTGGTTTGTAGATCTCCCTGTGCGGGACAAAATGGTTATAGATATAGGTCTGCACCTGTATGCGGAGCCAGGTGATGGAGATCAGACCGGCGACGACGGCGAGACCGTAAAGGAGATAACGCTTTTTCTTGAAAAGACGCGGCATCAGCCACACTGCGTTGCCGTATACGATTGCCGCATAGGTAAGGGTGGTGTTGATGCCGTAATTGAACGCTTCGCCCAGTGGATCTACCGGTAGTATATAAAAGAACAGCATGAGGAAAACGAAGATCCATATTAACCATTGAAGGTTGGCCAGGGTGTAATATTTTGAATTCGTTTTCAGTACGCCAATTTCGGCCGAATTTAGCAAGATTATCTTTTTCCGGCGGGATTATTCAACAGATTGCGCTGCGGTCACGATAAACGCCGCAATCGGATCGTCGCGGCAGGCTTTACACGTCCTTGCAGACTGCGCCAACCCTCACGCGGCCGACCTGCATGCTTCCGACCTCCTCGTACTCGGCCGACCCCGCAAAGTCTTAGTAATTATTGGCAGGTTTGGATGCTGCCGGCTTTGCCGCAACCGGTCTCGATGGAGGATTGGTCTGCGCTTTTGCCGCGTTGGAGTCAAGATAATCGCTGGCCATGCCATTGCCCTGATTGGAGCCCTGGGCTCCGGGAAGGTTCGATTTATCCGTAAGTTTTTCGTAATCGTATAAACCCCCGGGGCCGACACTGTCTGGTCTGGCGAACCTGATCTGTTTATCCAGCCCAAGCGTATTATCCGCCAGCGCCTTGCTGAAGAAATATTCCCAGATAGGGCGGGCGGCCTCGCCTCCGATCCCCAGCCCGCTCTCAAGGTGGATGAAGCGGTCGTCGCAGCCTATCCAGGCGCCGGCCAGCAATTGAGGGGTATAGCCTAGGAACCATGCATCGGAATTCTCATTGGTAGTGCCCGTCTTGCCACCCATTTCGGCGATCCCCAGCCGTTGTCTCAGTCCTTTTGCTGTACCATAGTCCACCGTTCCCTGCATCATGCGCGCCATGGTATAGGCCGTCGTCTGGCTGATGGCTTCCTTGCGTTCGGTGTTGAAGCGGGCCAGCACATTTCCATGCTTGTCTTCTATCCTCGTAAGATAGTAAGGCCGCGAGCTGTATCCGCCGGAAGGGAAAATAGTGTAGCCCCACAACATTTCGAATAAAGAAAGCTCACAGGCGCCGAGGGCCATGGAAGGGTAGGGTTCTACTGCGGTGGGTATATTGAGCTGTCTGATGAATTCGGCGAACCGTTTGGGTCCGTCGGGACCGAATTGCTTCATGATATAGGCCGCCACCTCATTGACCGAGCGTGCCAGGCCATCCGCCATCGTCATGGTCCCGCTGATCCTTGGGTTTATCCTGGCCGGTACATAGCCAAAGCCGGGGAAGTACTGTTGGGTGGCTTCGCAGACCGTCTGCGGGGTGAAATTAAAATCCTCGATCGCGAGACTGTAAAGAAAAGGCTTGATCGAACTGCCCACCTGGCGCTTGGTATTGATATTGACATGATCGAACTTATAGTTCCTGAAATCGATGCCGCCTACCCAGGCCTTTACGGCGCCTGTGAAAGGGTCCGTGACCATAAAACCGGTCTGGAGCATCTGCCGGTAATATTTTATCGAATCCAGCGGCGTCATCACCGTATCCTTTTCGCGGGCGTCGTTCCACGCGAATACTTTCATTTTCACGGGGACATAGAAGCTGTTCTTTATGGCGGGTACGGAGAGGCCAAGTTCATCGCCGTTCTTCCAGCGCTCACTGTTGTGCATAGCCGCTTCCAGCAGGTTGGCATGGTCCAGCCACACCGTGCCTTTGCGGACGCTCTCCTGCGCATTCAATGCCTTTTGTAAAAAGGGCATCTGTTTGGCGACTGCCTCGTCGGCATAGGATTGCATGCGCGGGTTGATCGTGGTATAGATCCTCAGTCCATCCTGGTAAAGGTTGTAGTTTTCCCCGCTGGCCGGGTTCTTGTGCTCGCTGCACCATTTCTTCAGGTCCGACCGGAGCTCGTCCCGGAAATAGGGGGCCAGCCCGTTGTTCTCATCCAGCTTGCGGTAATGGCTCAGATCGATCGGCTTTGCTTTCAGAAGTATAGCTTCCTCTTCCGGCAGGAAATGGTTGGTGGCCATTCTGTTGATCACGGTATTACGTCTTTCAACAGCCGCTTTTGGATTTCTCCTGGGATTGAACAGGCTGGGGTTGTTGACCATTCCTACCAGCACTGCCGCCTCGTCCACGCTCAGATTGGCCGGGTCTTTTTGAAAAAAGGTCCGGGCTGCATTACGGATGCCATAGATATTGTCACTGAAGGATACCTGGTTCAGATACAAGGCGAGGATCTCCTGTTTGGTGAAATTGCGTTCAAGCTCGATGGCGATGATCCATTCTTTCAACTTCTGGATGATCCTGCTCACCGGATTATGCGACCTTTCCCCATTGAACATGTTCAGCGCCAGCTGTTGGGTCAGGGTGCTGCCGCCTCCGTCCGTACCGAATTTCAGAACGGCTCTTATCACTGCCTTCCCATCGATGCCGGAATGGTCATAGAACCTGAGGTCTTCCGTTGCTATCAGCGCATTGATGATATTTGGCGAGATGTCCTTGTATTCCACATGGGTCCGGTTCCCTTTTTCCTGATAATACTTTCCCATCAGCGTGCCATCATCGGCATAAACTTCCGAGGCCAGGAGGATGGATGGATTTTCCAGTTCCACCAGGGAAGGCAGCTTGCCAAAAGCGCCGGCCCAGATCATAAACACCAGGATAATGAAAGCCGTCAGGCCGGAAAGGAAAACGATCCAGAAAATGCGGACGGCCTTCGGTACCGATTTGGAAACAGGTTTGGACATAGATGGAGATCAGATTTTGACGTTGTACTTTAATAACGCGAATATGCCACATTTAATACAAAACCACCATTTTACGCTCTCCCTTTCAGGACATACCAGTTGAACTTTTTGCAACCCATTCATTTGCAAGCACTTGAAAAAAGTTCAACCTTAATGGGCCAAAACGCATATCAAATCCTGCTCCTTCGGCACTTCTGCGCCCCGGCACCCCAGGCACTTCCAGCACCCGCTCGTCAGACCGCCAACCTCCTGTCATGCAGCATACAGGAGCCTGCTCATTGAAAAATATTCATTTTAGCAGCAGTTTTCAGGTCCTTTTTATAAAAAAATGATAAAATCAAAAAACCCAACTTTTCCGCATTTCCTCTCACAATTATCTTGTAATGAATCAATTAACATTATATTTATTTATATTAAAAAAATATAAATATAAATCTATGTTCAGATTTTATATTTTTTTTATAATTTTCCATCTGGTTTTAATACATTATTGTTTTTTTAAACATGAAACAAAGACTATGAACAAAATCACTTTTAAGAGCGTAGCGCCTTTTCTGACGCTGGTGATCGTAGCGATCGCTGCCACAATGGTTCCCACGTTGCCGAATTTCGACGACGGCAAGTACAATCTGGCTGATATTGCCTGGATAATCGTTGCCACAGCGCTGGTATTTCTGATGACCCCAGGCCTCGCCTTTTTTTATGGCGGAATGGTCAACCGCAAGAATGTGCTTTCCACGATGATGAAAAGCGTTGTCGCTGCCGGAGTAGTGGGCGTCCTTTGGATCGTGGTAGGGTACAGCCTCTGTTTCGGAGAAAGCGTTCACGGACTGTTCGGCAATCCGATGACCCATTTCCTTTACAAGGGTGTGGCTTCGGGGACGGCCTGGGTCGGGGCGCCAACCATTCCCAAATCTTTGTTTTCCATGTTCCAGCTGATGTTTGCCATTATCACCCCGGGTCTGGTGGTGGGCGCCATTGCTGAGCGGATGCGTTTTTCCGCTTATGTCCTGTTCACGGTCCTGTTCAGCTTGCTCGTATATGCGCCGCTGGCCCACTGGAGCTGGCATCCCGATGGCTTCCTCGCCAAAATGGGAGCGCTGGATTTCGCAGGCGGAACGGTTGTACATATTTCTGCAGGTTGTGCTGCGCTTGCCGGTGCGCTTGTGCTCAAACGCAGAAGATCGCATATCGACCGGGAGGAATCCCGTCCTGCCAATATTCCATATGTTCTTATCGGAACGGGTCTGCTCTGGTTCGGCTGGTTTGGTTTCAATGCCGGTTCAGCACTGGGCGCCAATGCCCTTGCGGTTTCCGCATTTTCCACCACCAATACCGCCGCTGCCGCCGCCGGTCTTTCCTGGATGTTCTTCGATGTGCTCAGGGGTAAGAAACCATCGGTAGTCGGCTTCTGCGTCGGCGCCGTGGTCGGTCTTGTAGCGATTACTCCGGCAGCAGGATTTGTAGCTATCCCCCAGAGTATCTTCATCGGAGTGTTCGCCGCGGTTATTTCCAACCTGGCCGTACATTTCAAATCGACAAAGACGGTACTGGACGATACCCTCGATGTATTCCCCTGTCACGGGATAGGCGGGATGGTAGGCATGCTGATGACCGGGATCTTCGCCACCAAGGCAGTCAATGCCGCCGGTAATAATGGCTGGGCCTATGGTAACTCAGACTTCTTCTGGATCCAGGTAAAGGCTATGGGCATCGCCGTTGGGTACAGCTTTGTCGTGTCCTTCCTGATCTTCAAGTTTATCAACTTCATCGTGCCACTGCGGGTCAGCCGTGATGAGGAAGAAGAAGGCCTCGATGGCAGCCAGCATGGTGAAAAGTATATGCAGGGCACGCTCCTGGTCGCGACAAGGGAAGGCCTCAAAGAGCAGGAAGTGCTATAAAAATATTATTATATCTTTTAGAGTTTTTGTTAATGAAGAGAGGAAGCTGCGGAGCTTCCTCTTTATTTTTGTACTTAATAACTTAATATTCATTTAATTATGACAGATCTCCCAATAACATTATAATATAATTAATATGAATAATTAATAAAAATTAGACTAAATTGAGCATGAATTAAGATTAATAAATTATATAATTATTTTTTATAATAAATTGATGCAAGAACAGGATGCTCACCCTATTTCGCCCTTTCTGGCTGGCTTCCTCGCGGGTAACAAGATCCCGAAGAACCGGCAATACCTGTTCAGCATCCTCCTGGTCTGTTTTGTCTCGGCCGTTTGTTTTCTCTTCTCGGCCTATATAGGGGACCAGGTCGTCGCCTTTATCCTGCTGATCACGCTTTCCCTGATCGCCATGTTCTTCGATATCCTTCCCGTATTGCTGACGGCCCTGCTGAGCGCCCTTATCTGGGACTTCTTTTTTTTGCTTCCACGGTATAATTTCCGGGTCGGCAACACCGAAGACAAGATCCTGCTTTCGATGTACTTCGTCATCGCCCTGGTCAACGCCGTGCTTACCTTTAAGATAAGACAGGTCGAAAAGCTCGCCCGCAAAAAAGAAGAAAAAGCCAAAGCGCTCCGCCTCTATAATACCCTGCTGAATTCCCTTTCTCATGAATTCCGCACCCCGATCGCCACCATTATCGGCGCCACGGACAATCTGATGGAGCAGCCATCCCTGCTCTCCCCCGACGACAGGAAAAAGCTGCTGTCGGCTATCTCCTCCGCATCTCTCCGGCTCAACCGGCAGGTGGAGAACCTGCTCAATATGTCCAGGCTTGAATCTGGGTTCCTCCAACCCAGAAAAGACTGGTGCGATGTCGGCGAACTGGTGAACGCGATCCTTCAGCAGCTGAAAGAGCCCCTTTCCACTCATTCCGTCGAGACCGAGATCAAAGAAAGCCTTCCTCTCGTGAGGCTGGACTACGGTCTGATGGAACAGGTGCTGTACAATCTTGTTCATAACGCCATCCTCTATACGCCAGATCGGTCGCTCATCAGCATCCGGGCCAACTGCCCGGACGAAAACCTGGAGATCGTCGTCGAAGACAACGGCAATGGGGTCCCTGAGGAGGAGATCGGGAACGTATTCGACAAATTCTATCGCCTGAAGAACTCCCGGATCGGAGGATCGGGGCTGGGTCTGTCCATAGTAAAAGGGTTCGTGGAGGCGCACAACGGCACCATCGATCTGGTCAACAGACCTACCGGCGGGGCCCGTTTTGTATTGCGGCTGCCCGCAGAAAAATTATACGTAAACAAAGAGGCAAATGGACAATGAAGAGATCTTAGTGATCGATGATGAAACGGCGATCCGCAGACTGCTGGAGATCACCCTGCATTCCCACGGATATAAGGTATTGCACGCCGCTACCGCAAAAGAAGGGCTGGAGCTGACGGCCTTTCATACCCCCGACCTCGTCATCCTTGATCTGGGCCTGCCGGATGAGAGCGGCCATGAGACGCTGAAAAAAATGAGAGAATGGTCCCGTAAACCCGTCATCATCCTTTCCGTGCTCAACAATGAGGAAGACATCGTTTCGGCGCTGGACAATGGCGCAAATGACTACCTCGTCAAACCATTCCGCACCGGCGAACTACTGGCAAGGATCCGTTCCGCCCTGCGGGTCGCCGCGATTGAAGAGAGCGGTCCGGTGATCAGCTTTTCCGGTTTCGAGATCGACCTGTCCCTGCGTACCGTAAAAAAAGATAACGAGATCATCAGGCTGACGGCTACCCAATACGCCCTGCTGGCCCTGTTCGGCAGGAATGAAGGTAAGGTGCTCACGCACCAGTACCTGCTGCGGGAGATCTGGGGCGTTGAATATATCGGTCAGCTCCAGTACCTGCGCGTATTCATCGCACAACTGAGAAAAAAGATCGAAAAAGATGCCAACCGCCCCGAGCACATCATCACCGAGTCCGGTGTAGGCTACCGCTTTATGGCAGGGTAAATTCTCCATTTTCAAACAATCATTCTCCCGTCCCTTCCGTAAGATTGCAGAAAAAAAACTATGAACAGTTCCCGGAATGAATTCAAGCTACGCATTGGCATCGATGCCCCCATTTCCCGTGTTTACCAGGCCTGGGCAAGCCCTTCCGGTCTGGAATCCTGGTTCCTGAGAAGGGCCCTCATCACCCGCCCCGGCGGAGAAAAGCTGGAAGTCCGGTCTTTGGCCGCAAAGGGAGACAGCTACGAATGGCATTGGCATGGATACCTGGACGATGTTGCGGTAAAAGGAAAATTTCTGGATGCAAATGGAGTCGACCATCTCAGCTTCAGCTTTGCCGACGACTGTCCGGTTCATATCAGCCTGCTCACCGAATGTGACGAGACGGTCGTCCAGCTTGTGGAAAGTACTGCGGCCATAGACGAAGAGACCATCCGGAGACGGTTATCGGAAGATTCGAAAGGATGGGTGTTCTATCTCGCCAATCTCAAATCCATCCTCGAAGGAGGGCTCGACCTGCGCAATAAAAAGCTGGAGCTGATCAACGTGATAAATTCCTGAACGCAGTAGGCGTCGAGCCATAACGTTGCCGGAACAGCCAGCTGAAGGAGGAGAAGCTTTCAAATCCTGCCTTATCACAGATGACCGAGATCCTTTCATCGGTTACGGTCAGCATCCTCTTTCCCTGGTCCAGCCGGGTCTCCACCAGCAGCTGATGAGGGGTGATCCCATAACACTGCCTGAACATCCGCAAAAAATGCTGACTGTTCATCATCGCTGTTTTTGCCATGTCTTCCAGCGTAAGGGGTAATGCAGAATTTTCGAGGATCCATTCCCTTGCACCCGACAGTCGCTTGAATAATTCGATCCGCGTGGACCTTTTGATGACGGTCAGCCGTCTGGAAATATGCAGGGCCGAATAGTTCTGCAGGAGTATCTCTTCGAGCACGCTGCGGATCATAAAATCAGCCTTCAGCGCGCCAAAGGAAGAACAGCTGTCCGCCTGTCCTGCCAGCCAGCTCAGCTTTGTATATATACCGGGCTGTCCGGAATGGATACGCTCCAGAAAGGAAAGGTCCACCGGCTGTACGCGACCTTTTCCAGAAAATCCAGCCCCGACTGGCAGCCCATCTCCTCCGCCCTGAGCAGCACCTTCCCTTTGCAGCAATTTTTCTGCGGGCAGCTCCAGACTTTCCATGACCCGTGATACGAGGCCCGAGTGAAAAAATAGCAGCCCGGGTTGCGAAGGCGCCTGCGGCAGATTGACGGAAAGCCGGCTGCCATGGCTGACAACGAGAAAGGACTGGGGCGCCAGCTCTTCCCGCTGCCCATTGACATAATAATCCCCCTTTCCCGAAAGCATATAAAGGATTCCGCTGCCGGTAACATGCTCCTCATATTCGTAACGGTGAGACAGTTTTTGAGTAAAGAGCGTGTGATCGGCAAAGACCGGCGCCTTGCTGCGGTTGGAATGAAGATCGGGGTCTGGGAGGCTGAGAACGGTCATAAGTCCATTTACCCGCAAAATTATACCTTTATCGCTGATCCATCCTTTATGATCACAAAAGAAGCGATATCATCAGCAAGGCAGCTCTGGGACTATCTTCATCTCCACCACATCCCGGAAAGGTCCGACTGTATCCTTGTCCTGGGCAGCCAGGACCTTCGCGTGGCCGACAGAGGGGCTGAGCTCTACCTGCAGGGATTGGCGCCGATCCTTATTTTTTCCGGAGGTCAGGGCAAACTGACAAAGGACTGGAAAAGATCCGAGGCCGACCTGTTTGCCGCCATAGCGCTGGACAGGGGTGTACCCGCCGAGGCGATCTTTATTGAGAACAGATCCACGAATACAGGGGAGAACATTTTATTCACCCGACAGCTGCTCGAAGCCAACAGGCTCGATCCACAGCGCTTCCTGCTTGTTCAGAAGCCCTATATGGAAAGAAGGTCTTATGCCACTTTCATGCAACAATGGCCCGGCAAGAAGCTGATCGTCACTTCCCCGCAGATAAGCTTTGAGGATTACCCGACGGAAGACATCCCCATGGAACGAGTGATCAATATCATGGTCGGCGATCTTCAGCGGATCAGGGACTATCCCGCAAAAGGTTTCCAGATCTTCCAGGAGATCCCCGCTGACATATGGAAAGCCTGGGAACGGCTTGTCGAACTGGGATTCACCGGACATCTCGCTCTGTAAATTTTTATAAACGGTCTTTCAAATCAAACTTCGATATTTACCTTGGCCAAAAATCAAGCCCTGCTTATGCGTAAACTATCTGTATTATTATTTTTGCTAATAAATCTTTTTGCCCTGGCTCAGGCCCAGCAATATGTCACCCACGCCAACTACCCCGCATTCGCCCGCTTCTCCACCAAAAAACTGGAGAAGATGCTCTTCTCCGTATCCGTAGACCCGCACTGGCTGAAGAAGACCGGTCGTTTCTGGTATATGTATGAGACTACCGAAGGAAAGAAATGGTATATAGTCGATCCCGCAAAAGGAGAGAAGAAGCTATTGTTCGATAATGAAAAATTGGCCGCGGAGATCAGCGGTATCGTCAAAGAACCCTTCGACGCCCTGCACCTCGGTCTCGACAGCATGCGTTTTATCAGAGATGAGAACTCGATCCAGTTCGAAGTAAAAAGCACCCAGGAAATAGAAAAGAAGGACTCGGAAAAAAAGGACTCCGCAGTCAAAGCCATCAGCAAAGGCGCTGCTGCAAGTAAAGACAAGAAGGTCTATTACTTCGAATACAATCTGCTCACCGGCGTGCTTACGGAGCTTACGGATTTTAAAAAACCCAGACGCAAGCCGCAGTGGGCAAGCATTTCTCCCGACAGCAATACCATCGTCTTCGGCCGCCGGTTCAATCTCTACTGGATGGACCGCGCTAACTATGAAAAAGCCCTGAAGAACGAAGAGGACAGCAGCATCGTGGATCATGCCCTTACGAGCGACGGTGTGGAATACTACAGCTATCACGGCAGCGGCATCCAGGGCGGTGGGGGAGAGACCAACGTCGACAAGGAGAAGAACAAGAACAAGCGTAAAGGCGCGCAGATCCTCTGGAGCCCCGATTCGAAACATTTTGCCATGGTGCGTACGGACAGCAGGAAGGTAAAAGACCTCTGGGTCATCAATTCGATAGCGGAGCCACGTCCCACCCTGGAGACCTATAAATATGAGATGCCCGGCGAGAAGGACGCGCCGACCGACGAGCTGTACTTATTCGATATAAAGGCCGCAACGCACAGCACTGTGAATGCGGGAATGTTCAAGGATCAGAACATCTCCTTATGGTCAAAGCCTGCCCTTGCCAATACAAGGGATGATGATACCCGCCCAAATTTCTGGCTTGGTACCGACAGCCGGTTTTATTTCACCCGCACCAGCCGTGATCTGAAAAGGATCGATGTGTGTATGGCCGAAGTAAAGGAGGGCGCGGTGAAAACCTTGATACAGGAGCGGCTCAACACGTATGTGGAGCTGAGAAGATTGGGCCTTGTCAATGATGGCAAGGAGCTGATCGAATGGAGCGAAAGGGACGGATGGGCGCATTTTTATCTCTATGACGAAAACGGCAAGCTGAAGAACCAGATCACCACCGGCGCCTTCCATTGCGAGGACATTGCCGGTATCGATGATAAAAAACGCATATTGTACTTCTCCGCCAACGGAAGGGAGTCTGGCGAAGACCCCTATTATCTCCATCTGTATAAGGTGAACCTCGACGGCTCCGGGCTTAAATTGTTGGATCCCGGAGACTTCGATCATGCCCAGAACATGAACGACGACCAGCAGTTTTTTGTCGATAATTTTTCAAGGGTCAATACCGTGCCCAAGTCTGTTCTTTATGGCGGTGACGGGAGAAAGATCCTTGACCTCGAGACGACTGACCTCAGCTCCCTGCTGGCGGCTGGCTATAAGTTCCCACAGCCCTTTAAGGTAAAGGCGGATGATGGGGTCACCGACCTCTATGGCGTCATGTACAAGCCCTTCAATTTCGATTCTACGAAAAAGTACCCCATCATGGAATATGTTTATCCCGGTCCGCAGACGGAGGCCGTTATAAAATCCTTTGGGAAATCGATGGACCGCACCGACCGCCTCGCCCAACTCGGGATGATCGTCATCACCGTCGGCAACAGGGGAGGGCACCCCGGGCGCAGCAAATGGTACCACAATTATGGGTATGGCAATCTGCGGGATTATGGCCTGGCCGACAAGAAAGCAAGCATCGAGCAACTCTCCGACCGCTATCCCTTTATCGATATCGACCGCGTTGGCATATATGGGCATAGCGGTGGCGGATTTATGAGTACGGCCGCGATGCTGGTGTACCCGGATTTCTTCAAGGTGGCGGTGTCTTCCTCCGGCAATCACGACAACGCCATCTACAACAGATGGTGGAGCGAAAAGCATCATGGGGTGAAAGAGATCATCAGCGAGAAAGGCGACACCTCCTTTGCCTATATGATCGAGAAGAACCCCGAGCTTGCAAAGAACCTGAAGGGGCATCTTATGCTCACCACGGGCGATATCGATAATAATGTCCATCCCGGCAATACCATCCGCGTGGTCAATGCCCTTATAAAAGCAAATAAACGTTTCGATCTGGTGCTTCTCCCGGGACAACGCCATGCTTACGGGGACATGAACGAATATTTCTTCTGGCGGATGGCCGATTATTTCTCCCGGAACCTCATGGGCGACAATACCGAACGGCCAGTTGACATCACCGAGATGAACAAAGAGCTGGAACAAACGGGAAATAAGGGGGCTTCGTCATCTGGTAACAAAAATCCAGAAGAAGAGGACCAGGAAGAAGATGTAGACTGAGTATTCTGATTTCCTTCTTCAGTCCCAATTTGTCACGTTTCGGTAGGAATTCAGTCCGTTCATCCTGCCGTTCAGCACAATTTTAATGTTTTTTTAATAACTTTGCCGGCAAACCTTTTCCAATAAAAAGTCGTTTCCCAATAAATAAGGCTAAAAAAGCTAAATATCCTTATAGTTTTTCTGAAAAATCATTCGATTTTTTAGAATTTATTGATTGGTAAGAACATATAGGATATTTTTTTATTTAGTTTTTTTGCGGATACGACTTTAAATTGCGTTCAGTAGATTCCTAACCAAACCAAAAATACGCTGCACATGAGAAACTTGAGACTCCTCCTCTTGCTGGGTAGTTTTGTCCTATGCGGGCAACTATTAGCACAAAATCGAACAATTACCGGAAAAGTTACAGATGTGGAAGGCAAGCCCATTCCCAATGTATCGGTTGTTAGCCCAGGCAATGCCCGGGGTACTACGACTGCGGAAGATGGCACCTATACCATTTCTGTTTCACCGTCCGCAAAAGCCCTTGTTTTTTCAGCCATTGGTATGGCCCGTACTGAAGCCAGTATAGGCAGCGGAAACACGGTGAATATTTCCTTAAAAACAGGCATTAACAAAGAACTGCAGGAAGTTGTGGTCGTAGGGTACGGCACCAGAGCGGCCCGTGAGAATACGGGCGCCGTTTCAAGAATTGCAGGTCCAAAAATTGCCGCGGAACCTGTGACGTCTTTCGACCAGGCCCTTGCGGGCAAAACGGCCGGGGTTCAGATCTCCCTTGGCAGCGGCGTCCTTGCGGACAGAACGGCTATAAGGATCAGAGGGATCAATTCGATCTCTTCCTCCTCCCAGCCACTGATCGTCATCGATGGAATTCCTCAAAATACGGTCACCAACTTAAATGGTTTCAATGGCGGGAACGGCACACGATTCGATCCGCTGGCGCTCATAAACCCGAACGACATTGAATCCATGGACGTGCTGAAAGATGCCGGCGCTGCCGTTATCTACGGCTCCCGCGCCAGCAACGGGGTGATCCTGATCACGACTAAAAAAGGTCGCAAGGGTTCTGTAAAGGTCACTGCTGATTCAAAAGCAGGATGGGCCACCGCCAAGAAATTAGCGCCGCTTTTAAATGGCGATCAGTTTAATACCATTCAGAACGAAAAAGGAGCCAACCGTTTCGGCGCCGCTTCGGCTTATGCCAGCATGGCGCAGAACAGTGACATAAATAAGGATGGCAAGCCGGACAGGACGAACTGGAACGATTATGCTTATCGCAAGGCGATGACCTATGATAATTCCGTTTCCTTTTCCGGTGGCGCCGATAAATTATCCGTGTACGGTTCGGCCAGATACCTGAGCCAGGAAGGTATTACGCTCGGCAATAAGATCACTTCCGGTCAGACTCGCCTGAATATGGACTTCACGCCAAAATCCTGGTTCAAGGCAGGCGTTCAGATGTCGGATGCAAAGACATTGAACAAAGGCGTACTGACAGACGGCTATATCGCAGGAACGACGATTTCCGGCTGGCAGGCGGAACCGAATGTATCGCCATTCGATCCGACGAATGCCACGGGTTATAACCTGACGGCAAACGGGCTGTTGGGCAATGGTAATAACGTAACATCAGTCGGTGGCGTGTCCTTTTTGCCGAGCAATTCCTATTACCTCAATATCATTCCACAGATCAAATTGCAGCGGAACGATAATACGGCAGAGGACCTCAGAGCAAATATTTATGGCGAGCTCCAGCCGATCCCTGGATTAAAGATCACCTCGAAATTTGGCATCCAGAACATCACCAACTTCGAAGACCAGTATGGTTCGCCCCTGGTGAATGGCCTGGGATCGAGCTATGGTGGCCTTGTACAGGAGCAGGTCAACAAAAATAACCTTTGGGTTTGGCAGAACTATGCCAACTACGATAAATTGATAGCTGATAAGCATAAGATCGGTGTGGTTGTGGGTACTGAATATCAGAAAAACAGTAGTTTCAATCAATATACCGGGGCAGGTAATTTCACAGATCCCTTCTTTACGCATGTGGTTGGCGGTGCATCTACGAATACATTACCAGGAACTACCACCTTGCTGGATTTTACGGGAGGTACGCTTAGTGCGAGCGGTCTGATCTCTTATTTCGGCAGGTTGAATTATTCATATGCCGGTAAATATATTTTGGAAGGTTCCTTTCGCAGGGATGGTTTCTCCGGATTTGGAGCAAACGTCCAGTTTGGGAACTTCTCCAGTGCCTCCGCGGGCTGGGAGGTGACGAAGGAAGATTTCATGGAAGGTCTGCATTGGCTGGACTATCTAAAAATACGCGGCAGCTATGGTCAGGTCGGTAACTCAAGAGGGATTAGCGATTTTGCTGCCCTGACCTTGTATGGAGGCGCGGCTTATACCAGCCTGAATGGTCTGGGCATCACCCAGGCGGGTAATCCGAATCTGAAATGGGAAACCGGGAAAAAGACAAATATTGGATTTGATGCAACCGTTCTCAAGGGCAAACTTAGTATGACGGCAGACTACTTTATTAACAAGGACGATGGTCTTATACTCGCGGCCCCTGTTCTGTATACGGTTGGTATTCCGAATTCAAGCATTAATACCAATATCGGCGGCATGACCAATAAAGGGATCGAACTGACGATCAACAGTACTCCTTATGCCACAAAGGATTTTACCTGGACCACCTCTATAAACTTTACCCGGATCTGGAATAAGGTGACCGGGTTGATCCCAACCAACAACAATGCGGATATCGTATCGGGTGTAAATGTGGTAAGTATCGGGAAAGTGCTGGGAACTTTTTATGTGCCCAATTGGGCTGGAGTCGATCCAGCCACAGGCAATCCAAGGTGGTTTGCCAAGGATGGATCGATCAAACAATATAACTTCGGCGCCACCGGAGCAGCCATCTGGACCGATGGTAAAGGCAACAATGTTGCAGCCCTCGGAGGCACCGATTTCGTCTATCAGAATAAAGGCGGTCTGCCCACCTACTATGGCGGTTGGGATAATACCTTTACCTATAAGGGCATAGATCTGAATATATCTATCGTTTATCAGGGAGGCAATTATATCTATAATAGTTCGAAGGCAGGTATGCTCACCAATCAGTTCAGTAACAATTTCACGGACATCCTGAGCAGATGGCAGAAACCGGGAGACAAAACAGATGTGGCGAGATTGTGGCTGAACGACCAGACGGCCAATCAAACATCTTCCAGATTTTTGGAAAAAGGGGACTTTATACGGTTCAGGACTATTACGCTCGGTTATACGATCCCAAGGAAAATGCTGACCAAGGCGGGCATCGAAACCATCAGGGCTTATGTGCAGGCATTTAATCCGTTTATCATCACAAAATACACAGGTCTTGACCCCGATGTGAGTACATCTGGTACCGTTCAAAGCAATGTGGGATTGGGAGTGGACGCCAGAGGCGCTCCGCAATCAAGGATCATCACAGTTGGTCTAAACCTTACTTTTTAATCACTCCAAACACAGGGAAGTATGAAACTTAAAAATATAATAGCTGGCTGTATCATGGGCGGAAGTCTTTTTACGGCTTGTAAAAAAAGCGACCTTTTTAAGGCGCCGGAAAACGCCATTCCCGCGGATGCGGCTTACAGTACACCGGACCGGATTGAAAAAGCATCCGTAGGTATGTATGATGCGCTTCAGAACTTAAATTATTTCGGCGGCAGGGTCCTCATCTATGCAGATATCAGGGGACTTGACGCAATCCCCAATACCTTTTTCGGTCAGATGGGTTTTTATTCCACTACGAATTCGAGCGATGCTACAGTAGGCACCGCCTGGCAAGGCGCATACCGGACGATCTATCAGGCCAATCTTTTCTTGAAAGGATTTACGCCAAAAGCAAGCACTGTACCGCAAGCCAAGGCCGATCAATACACCGGTGAAGCAAAATTCATCAGGGCCCTTTGCAATTTTTACCTCGTAAACCTCTGGGCTCAGTCATACAATTTTACGGCGGATGCCTCTCACCCGGGAGTTCCGCTGGTATTAAAGATCGAGGATGATCCATTCTCAACGGCCAACAATCTGCCAAGAGCCACCGTAAAACAGGTCTATGATCAGATAGAGGCGGATCTCCTGGAAGCACAGGCAAAACTGCCGGACAACCCAGGCGATGCTTTTACAAAAGTAGCCAGAGCGACAAAGGGAGCTGCCGCCGCCTTGTTATCGCGATTATATTTATATAAAGGAGATTGGACAAAAGCAAACCAGTTTGCAGATCAGGTGATCGCTTCCGCTGCGGGCTATGGTTTAAACGCCAACAATCCCATTGCCGCCTTCCGGGCGCCTTACACCAGCAAAGAATCTATTTTTTCAGTAGCTATGAACGGGTCCGACAATCCGAACACCAACAATGCCCTTGGACAGCACTACAGTCCAAGGGGAAGGGGTGACATCTCCATCAGCCTGGACTATCTGAAGCTGATGGATACCACCGTGGATCTCCGCTACAGAGCAAAAAGCGGCGACTCGTTGGTGGAAAGAACCTCTAGTGGCGCTTACTGGACAAGAAAATATTCGGGTCTGACGACGGATTTCGTTCCGGTGTTGCGGTATGCCGAAATATTACTGATCAAGGCGGAGGCCCTGGCCAGACTATCTGCAACAGTAGATGCTACTGCCGTTGGTCTGGTGAACCAGATCAGGTCCCGGTCGAATGCATCGGTGATCGCTCCTGCTACTCAGCAGGATCTGATCGATGCGATCATAAAAGAGCGGAGGATCGAGCTTTCATTTGAAGGGCAGGGTTCTTTGGAGTTCCAGCGGAACAAAATGGACATTCCTGCGCACAGCACCGTGCCTGTTCAGGCATGGGGATCGAACTACAGAGTGCTCCCGATCCCAAAATACGATACGGATAAAAACCCGAATCTCAAACAGAATAATGGGTATTAAGTAGTACGAATATTAAGTTCAGCAGCGGGAAAGCCAGCAAAATCATTTATTTTGCTGGCTTTCTTCATTATAACAACTGTCTGCCATGAAAAAAGCGCTCTTTCTTGTACTGGCCTTTTGCAGTATGCTGGTCCTTGCCCAGATTACCGCATACGCACAGACCCCCTCCAAACCCTCAGCCGGTGCGGTCTCCGCCCAGCCCCCCGTTGAAAAATATCCCGTCGACTCCGCTTCGGTTGAGCACGCGGGCGTACCAAAAGGGGAGATCTTGAAATTCACCTTTTCCACCTCAAAGATATTTCCGGGCACCTGGCGCGAATACTGGATATACGTCCCGGCGCAATACCGTCCCGAAACCCCGGCCTGTGTATATGTCAACCAGGACGGCATCCAGTGGCATGCGCCCACCGTGCTCGACAACCTCATCTTTCGTAAGGAGATGCCCGTTACCATCGGCATATTCATAACACCCGGGCGCGTAAGAACGTCCGATACGGCAAGAGGCCTCGACCGGTTCAACCGCAGTTTCGAATACGATGGGCTTGGGGATGCGTACGCACGTTTCCTGCTTGACGAGATCCTGCCCGAGGTGGAAAAACAAAAGACCAGCGACGGACGTCCCATACGCCTTTCCAAAAAAGGGAACGACCGCGCCATCGGCGGCTCCAGCAGCGGGGCCATCTGCGCCTTTACCGCCGCATGGGAATGCGCCGGTGAATTTTCCCGCGTTTTCAGCGCCATCGGCACCTATGTGGGTCTTCGCGGCGGCGACCGCTACCCGGCCCTCATCCGTAAATATGAGCCAAAGCCGATCCGCGTATTTCTGCAGGACGGCTCCAACGACCTCAATATCTATGGCGGGGATTGGTGGAAGGCCAATGAGACCATGGAACGGGCGCTGGTATTTTCAGGATATGAAGTGAACCATGCCTGGGGCGAAGGTGGCCACAGCGGTAAGCAGGGAGAATCTCTTTTCCCCGACGCCATGCGCTGGCTCTGGAAAGACTGGCCCACACCAGTAGCAAAAGGCAATTCAAAGAACCAGGCACTGAGCGATCTGCTGATCCCGGGTGAAGACTGGGAGCTGGTAGGGCAGGGTTATAAATTCACGGAAGGTTCGGCAGCCAATGCGGCGGGGGAGGTGTTCTATCAGGACATCCCGAATTCGAAAACCTATAAGGTAGGCGCAGATGGCAAGCCTACTACCCTGGCCGTCGATGCAAAAAATGCAAGCGGCACCTGCTTCGGAGCGGACGGCAAAAGATATGTGGCGGCAGGCGGGACTAAACAGATCCTGAGCTATGATGCAGGCGAAAAAGAAAAGGTTATTGCAGACAGTATTTCCGGCAACGACCTCGTGGTCGCCAGAAATGGAAATATCTATGTCACCTCGCCGGACGGTAGCGAAAGGCCGGGCAAACTCTACCTGATACGGCCCAATGGCGAGAAACTGCTGGTGGACAAAGGAATAAAATTCCCGAATGGCATCGCCCTTACCCCCGATCAGACCCAGCTCTATGTGACGGAATCTGCCTCCCACTGGGTATGGCTGTATAGCATCCAGCCGGATGGCACCCTGACCAACAAGCAACGCTACGGTTGGCTGCAGGTTCCCGACAATCAGGAGAACGCCTGGTCCGACGGGTTGAAATGCGACCGGGATGGACGTGTATATGTTACCACCCGCATGGGTATCCAGGTACTTGATCAGACGGGACGCGTCAACGCCGTGCTGCCGCTGCCCCCCGGCTCCGGTCAGCCTTCCAATTGCTGCTTTGGCGGTCCCGGCTTTAATATATTGTACGTGACCTGTGTAGATAAAGTATATCGCCGCAAGCTGAAGACCGTTGGCGCAAATCCATTCGACACACCGCAAAAACCCATTAATCCAAAGCTGTAGCCAGTCTACCGCTGATCCGCAGTGCCCTGCAACGCTGGGGCAGGCCACGCCGACCTGCATTCGCCCTCCTAGAACCTATACCGTATACCCGCAGTTACAGGCATAGCGAACAGGTGATAGGACATGGTGGTGGCTTTATTGGAAAAGTACTGACCGTTAACGGACAAGCCAAGCCCGAATCTGCAGGAAAAGAAATAAGCGATTCCCATTTTGAGGCCCGCCGTGAGGCCGCCCTTTACCGATGGCTTCGTCGTGAGGGTGCTACCTCCGTTTTCGATCTTATCGTTCATCGGTATGGAATAGCCCGCCGACAGGGAAATATTGGATTGCCAGCCGAGCGGACCGCCGATGGTTGCCTTGCCGAACAGCTGCACAGGTATGATGGGCTTGCCGATCCATACCGTATTATAGGTTCCTGCTACCGTACCGGGATAGACGATGTCGTCCTGGTAGGAGAGTGTGATATAGGAGGCGGATAATCCAGCCTGGAACCAGTGATTAAAGATCCGGGAGACCGCCAGCTCGGCCGCAGGGTGACCTCCGTTGGTCTGGGTATGGACGGTCGCGCTGTTCAGCCGCGGAATGGAATTGAACGAGATCCCTCCATCCAGGGAGATCTCCCATTTCTTATGGCACAGGGGCAGCGGGTTGCTGGCGGGGCGGGGATAAGCCGTATCCGATACGATAAAAAGAATGCTGTCGGGGACGCCGGCCGTGCTGCTGTCCACCGCCAGCCGGGGATTGAGCCTGATCACCGTGTCCCTGCAGACCAATATTTTTCCCGATGACCCGTAAGCATATATTTTCAATTTTCTACCTTCTGCTTCTTTAATGGCCCTGACGGTATCGGTATGGCGGATAAGACTTACGATGGTATCATATTTTCCGGCCGATCTTTTTTCCTTCTGACCGGCGACCACCAGTCTTGCCTCGTAGAAATTCAGCCGTACATGAACATTCCGCCTGGAAGAGTCGGGCTTTATGTCCAGGCTGTCTGCCCCGGTCTCGACGCTGATCGCCTTACAGCATTCCGTGCTGTTTGGATAAAAAGCGTTCCCGCAGGTATGCAGGATATAAAGGAAGCAGCCGCTGGAATTCGTCAGCTTCCAGGCGGCGATGCCGCTGGCATCTTCTCCTGCGGGATTCAGCCGGACATAGATATAGCTGATCAGATCTTTCTGTTTGTCATAGAACCCCAGGTTGCCGATCGTTCCCGGACTGACATGCACGTTCTCCACATTTTTTTTTGACAGGTCCTTATAGCCGTTCCTGAATCCGGAGTTGCGCAACAACAGGTCGAAGGCCTTGAACTCCCTCGCATACTTCAGATGGACCGAGTCGTTGCGGATCGACCGAAGGAACAGATCCGTCGTACTCACGCCGTTCACCTCCTGGAGAAATGGGAATTCGGGATGGCTGCCCAGCCTCTCGGTAAAATGGCGGGGTTGTGCGCTCCGGTCAAAATGATACAATGATGAATTTCTGACGCAGTTCTGCTGCGAAAAGCTCCGGGAGAAAAGGATAAGGGAAACAAATAGTAAAAAGATTCTCATCAACAGGATTTGTTTGGGTTCAGGGTTCCGCGATGCTGAGTTATTTATCCGCGATCCGGTCTTTCACTTACAAGGATCAAACGCTGAAACGCGGATTTTCTTGCATTCCAGCCCCCGTCGGCCTGGGATTGGAAAAATTTCGGATATTCGCCGTATGGAATACAGACAATTAGGGGCATCCGGGCTCAACGTTCCGGTCTTAAGCTTAGGTACCGCCACATTCGGCGGAGTTGGTAGTTTTTTCAAGGCCTGGGGCAGCACTCAGGTAGAGGAGGCAAGACGCATGGTCCAGCTCTGTCTGGATGCTGGCGTAAATATGTTCGATACCGCCAACGTATATTCCAATGGCCTCTCGGAAGAGATCCTTGGGAAGGCCCTGAATGGCCTCCGCGATAAGGTGCTGATCTCCACCAAGGCAACCTTTGTCATGGGTGGGGGCGCGAACGATTACGGCTCCTCCCGTTACCATCTCACCAGGTCCTGTGAAGATTCACTGCGCCGCCTGAACACCGATCATATCGATATCTACCACATGCATGGCTTCGATGGCAATACGCCGGTGCAGGAAACGCTGAGGGCCCTCGATGACCTGATACAGGGAGGTAAGATCGGCTATATCGCCTGCTCGAATTTCTCCGGCTGGCATCTGATGAAATCATTATCCGTCTCCGAGCGTTATGGCTGGAACAGATATGTCGCGCACCAGGCCTATTATTCCCTTCTCGACCGCGAATTCGAATGGGAACTGATGCCGCTGGGACTGGATCAGAAGGTGGGGACCATCGTTTGGAGCCCGCTGTCTTCCGGTCGTCTCGGTGGAAAATACAGACGCGGACAACCTCATCCTGCCGACAACCGCGTACAGCAGGGAGGATCACACGGGCCTGCCGTAAAGGAAGATCTGTTGTTCAATATAGTCGATGCCCTCGACGAAGTTGCAAAGGAGACGGGCAAATCGGTTGCGCAGGTGGCTATCAACTGGCTCCTGCAAAGGCCTACCGTCGACAATATCGTGATCGGCGCCCGTAATGAGGAACAGCTTAAACAGAACCTTGGCGCCATCGGCTGGAAACTGACCACGGACCAGATGAGGACGCTCGATGCCGTCAGCGAGGTTCCCCCCATCTATCCCTACTGGCACCAGCGGCAGGATACCCGGCTCAACCCGCCCCCAAAGTTTTATTAGCGTCTGCGGCCTCCATCCCGGCGCGGTAAACCGGGAATCCGACATCGGAATCCATGATCCATGCCATTTTATTAACATGGTATTTCCCTCGATTATTCCGAAATTACAGACAAATGGGTTTTTATGAAAAAGACAAAAGAACAGGCGGATAAAGAGGCGATGAAGCCCCTCCTTTATCCGGACAAAGAAGATATTTACAACCAGGATACCAAATTACCAGAAGACGCGGTAGAAGGTATCGGGGACGGGGACGGACCCGAAAGCGAATCGCCCGGCAGCGACCTGGATGTGCCCGGCTCGGAGCTGGACGATGAGGATGAAAAGATCGGCGAAGAGGATGAAGAAAATAATTATTACAGCCTTGGCGGGGATGACCATGATGACCTCGAAGAGGATAAAGGCGATTAAGGATCAGCCCCGGTCAGGCCACTGCCTGCAAGCCGCTGATCTGACCAAACTTCCGGTCTAAAAAAAGCGCCCTTGCCCTTCGATCTTCCGGTAAGGCTGCTGGAAGAAATCATCCACCTTGTGGTTAAATTCTTCGGCATACGGAACAGCTTGAATGCCGTTCTGAAACGGGCAGAAGTATCCTTGCTCTTCTTCATGTTCGCAAACATTGGCTGAACAAATCCGTAGACCGTTGGACCTACTGCCGAAGTATCCGACCGCAGATTGGCCCCGGTAACCGCCAGCTTCTTTACTTTCTCAGGATGACGGACCTCATTTTTCATAACTTTTCAGCATGAAGAAAACATGGGAAACAATTTTGATATTCGCACTCGCTATCCCCGCGATATCCAGCCTCTGCGCCTCCGCACAATCCCCGCTCGCGCAGACAACAGTACAATCTCCGCCCATCGACCCGCAGCATATCAGCATCGCGCGTGACAGCTTTGGCGTTCCCCATATTTTTTCGCCCACCGATCCCGAGACGGCTTACGGTCTGGCATGGGCGCAGGCCGAAGACGATTTCGGCACCCTTCAGCTGGTAGTCCTGGTCGGAAAGGCGAGGCTCGGCACTGCCCTGGGTCGGCGTGGCGCACAGGCGGATTATGCGTTCCAACTGCTACGCTGCCGTCAGCTGGTAGACGACCAATGGAATACCCTCAGCCCCGATTTTATGGCCCTCTTAAAAGGATTTGTCGGAGGGGTCAATGCTTATGCCAGGGCCCATCCCGCCGAAGTAAGATACAGGTCCGCCTTTCCCTTTACCGAAAAAGAATACCTCGCGGGCGTTGTATTTTCCATCAGCATTTTCTGCGGGGCGGACAAGGCCCTCTCGCAGATCCTTGGCGGCGGGATGGCTACTATCCCTGGTTTTGCTTCACAGGGCTCCAATGCATTTGCCTTTCATGCTTCACGCACGGTCAGCGGCGAGGCCTTTCTCGCCATCAATGCCCATCAGCCGGTGGAAGGGCCCACCGCTTTCTATGAAGCGCATGTACAGAGCGATCAGGGGTGGAACATGCTGGGTGGAGTGTTCCCGGGCGGATGCCTCATCTTCCACGGCACCAACGAACATCTGGGATGGGCGCACACGGTCAACGGCCAGGACAAGCTCGATATCTTTCAGCTGCAGATGAACCCGGCCGACCCCAGTCAATATAAGTTCGATGGCCAGTGGCTCAGGCTGGAGTCTGAAAAGATAAAACTTCATGTAAAAGGAATTCCCATCCCCATCGGCAAAAGGATCTGGTGGAGCAGGTATGGCGCTACCGTGAAGACTGCAAAGGGTGTGTTCTCGCTGCGGCTGCCCGCCAATATGGACTGCAAAGCTCTCGAAGAATGGTACCGTATGAACAAGGCGCGGAATTTTACGGAATTCTACCGGGCTCTCAGCATGACCAGCCTGCCCATGTTCAATATCATGTATGCAGACCGCTATGATACCATTTTTTATATCTGTAACGGCAAGGTCCCGGTGCGCAACCCCGATCCGGCCTATAACTGGGCAGGCACACTTCCGGGCAACTCATCCGCTACGCTCTGGACGACCTTCAGGCCCGTTGAACAGTTGCCACAGTACATCAACCCGCCATCCGGTTATCTTTTTAATACGAATCATTCCCCTTTTCTGGCCACCGATCCTGCATATAACCTGGACCCAAAGAAGTTCGATCGCAACGATGGATATGAGCTGCAACATAACAACCGGAGCCTGCGGGTCGCGGAATTGCTGAAAGGAACCGGTAAGATCAGCTACGCGGAGTTCAGGCGGATCAAATACGATCTGCAGCTTCCTCAACGGCTCATTTATCCCTATGGCATCGACAGCATGATGCAGATCGATGCAGCGGATTACCCTATGCTCAAAGATGTTATCGTCTCCCTGCAGCAATGGGATCACAGGGCAGTGGCGGATAGCAGGGGGGCGGCCGTATTCCTGCTCGTTTACAATCATGTGGCCGAACGATTGCACGGCGCCCTGCCACGTCAGCTCACGCACAGCGAAAGCGTGGAGACCTATCAGTATGTTTATGATTACATGGAAGAACATTTTCACAGGACAGGCCTTAGCCTGGGGGATATCCAGAAATTAGTGCGTGGCGATGACGCACGGCCGGCATGGGGACTACCGGATGTACTCGCGGCGGCATACACTTCTCCCTACCGCGACGGAATGCTGAAGGTGACTTCTGGCGATGCCTATATCTGTTTTGTACGCTATCCGAAAAATGGATTGCCCATCATTGAATCCATAAATACTTTCGGGGCTTCCTCGCATCCCGGCTCGCCGCATTATAAGGACCAGATGGAACTGTTCCAGCGCCAGCAGACAAAGCCGATGACCCTCGATAAGAAACAGATCCTGCGTACGGCGGAAAGGGTCTATCATCCACAGTAGCAACGCCCTCCATATTTACCCCTAGCATGCCAAACTTTAAATCCTTCCCATTCCGAGACGTTGTTTCCATTTGCGGGAATTAAAATTTGATTAAAAATTTGCAATAGATTGGGAAATAGAGCGTTAAATAATGGCATATTTTAGGAATATAAGTATATGTATTTTCCAATTCCTACAAATAACCAGGCTCTAAATCCAATCTATGAAAGGACCACTATGCATGACCTTTAAAAGATCCTTCGGATTTTTACTGATCTTATTCGCAGTTCAGGTGCAGGCACAGCAGATCTTAGATAACGTATCGGCACCGTCTGCTGTCGCATACTCACTGCGACAATTGAAAAGCTCGGCTACCAAAGCCATCCAGGTCCGAAGGAGCAGTGATAATCTTACCATGGATATTGGGTTCACCGCCGGTGGTGATTTAGATCAGGCAGCCCTTCTTGCTTTTGTGGGCGCCAACAACGCTTTTGTCAGCATCTGGTATGACCAGTCCGGCAACGGCCACGACGCAATACAAGCTACCCTCGCAAAACAGCCCACGATCGTCAATGCAGGTATCGTATACACCCAGAACGGAAAGCCGGTCTGTGATTTCAATGGGGTTTCCAGCACAATGGCTTCTGCCGCATTTGTCCTGAACACTCCGTTGTCCTTATTCCTTGTTCAGCGCCGCACCGGAACGGGAACCTCCACAACGGGCTTTGTTACTATCCTTGACGGAGGGAACAATAATACATTCAAGGTGGGATATCCGAATGTCGCAAACCCCGCCAGCATGGGCGTGTCACCACAGGACTGGAACGCCGCGACATCCCTGCAGCCCGTCCCGCAGCTGACCAGCAACAACTTTTTTT
>DATHHO010000256.1:0-4055 GCA_035317125.1 Puia sp. | reverse complement strand
CATCTGCGCAGGGTTCCCAGCAAATAGTCGAAACAAAGACCGATGCCGAAGATCACCATCTGAAGCGCGATCACATTCGTCAGGTCATTGTACTTGTTGTACCTGATCAGCAGCGTGCCGATGCCGCCCTCGCTCATGCTCAGCCCCTCCACCATGGTGATCATCATCCAGGAGATGGCGAAGTTTTGTCTGAGGATCTCGAAGACCTGGTCGGCCTTGCCCACGATGATCACTTCATAAAGGCTTTGCCAGCGGCTGTACCCCAGGGTCTGGCAGAGCTCGAATTCCTGTTTGGGGATGTTGACGATCACCGACAGAAAAGAGGTGGTAAAAAAAGGTACGATGCCGGCCACCAGCAGCGATAATTTCAGCTGGCTGCCATCCCGGGTCAGCAGCGTGAAAATAAAGATCAGACCGGTCAGCGTCAGATACCTGCATTTCACGATGAACTGTGCGATGCTGGAGAAGAAAGGGATGACCGAAAGATAAGCAAAGCCCAGCGTGATCAGGATCGACCAGAACATGGCCTGCCCTGTCAGTAAGAGGCTCACCAGGATATTATCCGACAGCAGGCGGGTAGTAAGCAGGTGTCCGAGGGCTGCTGCGATCTTCGTGGGTGCAGGGATCAGCCCTCCTGCGCCGGATTGCCATAACAGTAAGGTCAGTGTTACCTGCAACAGCACCATTATAAGGAAGGTATTCCTGCTGATCTTTTCAAATGGTTTGAACATATAGTTTTATTAAGGGAGGGGCCCGGAGGGCCCCTCCCAATGATTAAAATTACTCACCCAGCACGATCTCCACCCGACGATTCTTCGACCTGCCGTCCGCCGTTCCGTTGTCGGCGACCGGTCTTGCCGAGCCGAGGCCTCTGACCTCCATCCGGCCTTCCTTCAGTCCTTTCCGCACCAGGTAATCCTTTACGGCGGCGGCCCTTTTCTCAGAGAGCGGGATGTTCACGGCATCCGTGCCGCTGTTGTCCGTATGACCGTTTACGCCGAGCTTCAGGCCCTCGGCCACGACGGCCGATTCGAAGATCTCATCCAGCAGCTTGAACGAGGAAGGTCTGATCGTGGCAGAGCCCGTCTCGAATTCGATGTGGTAAGACTTTGATGAAACGGCCTCCGTGATCCGGTCGGCGTATTTCGTCTCGATGGCCTTGCCTTCCAGCAGCTCGGCGTGATTGGCAAGCACGCTCAGCAGAAAGGATTTATCCACCGCCTTTTCATAGGGGATAAAACTGGGCATGATGGCAGGGTACATTTTCACCATCAGGTTACCGAAGGTGTTGTACACCGCCTTGTACCGGTCGATCTTGTCGTTGCCCAGGCCATAGGTATTGGCCATATCGGACAGGTTGAATACCGCGGAACCACCCAGGCTCACCTTCTGCCCCTGAATATCTTTTTCTTCGACGCCATTATAATACCTGAGCCAGTAATCCGCATTCTGCTCCTGGTAGACTTTAGCGCTGACTTCGGCGGCGAACTTCTTCGCCCCGGAGAAAGAACGCACCTGGTCGCCGGCCTCTGCCAGGGCAATGATCATATTCTCCACATCCGTACGGTGATCGTAAGCCCATTTTTTTATGGCGATCGTCTGGTTGGGCATCTGGGACGCATATTGCCTTGTATTTGCAATGGTCACCAGTCCGCCTTTTTTGGTAGCAACGTTCACGTCGCCGGGTGTCCAGGTGGCTACGGCATCCACCCCGACGGTAGTATCCCGGCCGGTGGTCTTCCCGTTGAGGACGATCTTACGATGCTCCGTATATCCGGCGATATATTTGTTCGGCGCATCGAGGAAGTCGTTTGCGGCGATCAGGTTGATGGCGGCGGGATCATAAGTGGTCTCGTCGGGATTTATTTTTATCCCGTTGTCGCCGGCCCATTTCAAAAGGATATTGACGTCCCCATCGCGCAATACACCGGCTACGCACTTGCCGATGGCATTCTGCGGGTCCTGCTTCCAGGAGACGGGGCCCATCACCTGGTCTTCGCCGTAAGACTTACCGTGGGCGATGGGAAGGATGATCGGCTGGTATTCCTGACCGAGGCTTTCCAGCTCTTTGGCCAGCGAGGTCATAAAGGCGGGCATACCGTCACCCATAAACGTGATCAGCACCGCCGGCGTATTGGGGTTGGTCTTATATGCGCCTGCAAATTTTACCAGGTCGGCCATCTGCTTGTTACAATCATCCTGCCGGATGTAGGTAACGTCCAGATGGGCCTTGTCGAATAAAGAACCTTTTGCCGTACGTACGCTACCGTTAGCATACATGCCGGAGAACTGGCTGTTCCAGGCCATGCGTTCCCAGGTGATGGGCGTGCCGCCGTTTACGGCATTGGCATCCGATGGCAGGGACAATTGAACGGCATTTCCGTTGAGCGAGGCTTCCGCCGCATCGGGAAGGGATACCTTGCCCAGTTCGACGGCCCTGATGACGTCTTTGGGACGGGCCTGGTACCATTTTACACTGAGAATGCCGGCTGCTACGACGGCAGCGATGATAAGCAATTTTCCTGCGGGTTTTAATTTGAGTGACATATGTTTATGTTTTAATGGTTTATAAAAATTTTAATCGTTGGCGCGATCCGTGCGTCCGGCCTGTGGATCGCTGTGGGCGTGGGTTGCCGGCCTTAGTCCAGCAATCCTTTGTACCGGTCGGGGACCTTCACGCCTTTCAGCCTTCCTTCGTCCTCGTTGTCCTTCAGGGCCTTCGAGGTATAATGAAAGTCGGACCGAATGTCCCAGCTGTTGATCAGCTCGATGGCCTGTGCCGATTTTGCCTTGTCCTCGAGGACCTTGTCGTCCATAAAGCGCGAAGTGACATCGATGGCGGATTTGATATGCCCGATCTTTTCCCCGATCCGCTCCTTCAGCAGGGCCAGGGCTTTTTCGGCATCCTTATTCAGTTCATCGTCGCCCTTGAAGGCCTTCATGGCGCTGGTCACTGCGGACAAGCCGGTCGTGACGGAATAATAGAGGTCTTTCTTGGCTTCGAGGTCCAGCTTTGCATCCTCGAGCATGATCCCACTCTCTTCATAGGCGGCATCGGCAAAGCTGATCAGCTTGTTCAGATCACCTACGATGGGGGTCACATTGTCTACATATTCACGGCAGCGGATGATGCTGTTGGCATACAGGTCGATCTGCCTCGTCTTGTTGCCTTCCGATTGCAGGATCTTTACCTTCTGCACGTTCAGCTGCAGCTCCTTTTCTTTGGCGGCGAGCTTATCCATCAGTTCGCTCTGCTTGCCTTTCAGCCTGCCGGATTGCTTGTACAGGGTATCCCTGTCTTTATATCCCTGGTCTATCTTCAACTGCAGGATATTGAAGGGGTTCAGCTCGATGGCCAACCCGATGGAATAATTGGCGATGAACTCGGAAAAATATTTCATGGCCCGCCAGAACTTTTTGCTGGTGACGGTCATCAGCAGGAAACCTGCGACTACGCCACCGATCACCAGGTTCACCAGGCTCCAGGTCACTTTCACCAGCCAGGGTAATACCCAGGTGAGAAAGCCATAGGCAAGCCCGGTGAGGATCGACACGACGACGACTGCGGTGGCAATATTCTTCGGTTCGCTCCACCACCCTGGAGTTCTTGTTTTTTGGATCAGCTTGTTCATGATGTTCGGTTTTAAGTGTTAGTGTATATATTGTTTGATCTTCTCTATATCGGCCAGCAACCTGGCTTTCCTGTTCCCGCTCTCCGCCTCATACCCCCCTGTGCTGGCGGCTATCTTCGCTTCGTTGTCCCGGATCTCCGCCTGAAGGGAAAGCACCTGGCCTTGCAGGTCGCCGATCTCCCTTGTGAGTGACTGGATACGATCGTTCTTTTCCTGCAGCGAAGCGGCCCGGCCATGCACCTTTTCCCGCATCGCCTGTTCTGCCGTCGCACGGAAATTGCCGGCGTCCGCCTCCAGTATGCGCAGGTACTCGTCAGCGGTAGACAGCAACTTCTGCTTATCCAGCCCCTGCACCTGCAGGCCCGCATAGGCGGCATAGAACCTTGCCTGCTCATCCGGAATGGACCGCATGGCTTCGGTCAT
>DATHHO010000255.1:0-2364 GCA_035317125.1 Puia sp. | reverse complement strand
ATGATCAACCGAACCCAGTCCGGCCAGTGCATTTTCTTCCTTTTGCTCTTTGAAGGAAAGGTTAAGGTCAATAAAAAGCACGGCCTTTTCGCCGACCTCCGGTATTTTTGAAGAGGTGAGCCCGCTGACTATGGCCAAAAGGATCAGCACCGCGACAACGGCAAAAACCGTCAGCGCCAGCAATGCTGCCAGGAATGATCTGAAAAAGCCTCCCATGTGTAGGTAATTTTTAAGCTAAGTCCAAAAATAAAGATATTTGGGGCCCCGAAAGTAATCAATCTATGAACATATCGTATTTACTGATAGGTGGCAATAAAGGTGACAGGGTATCCTGGCTTGAGAAAGCCTGTGAACATATTGGCCGGTCAGCAGGCCCTGTGCTGCTCCGGAGCTCTTTGTATGAGACAGCCGCCTGGGGCAAAACGGACCAGTCCGACTTCCTCAACCAGGCTTTGCAGATCCGGACCTCTCTTGATGCGCCGGCATTGATGGATGTTCTGTTGATGACAGAAGAAAAGATGGGGCGCCGGCGGGTAGAGAAATGGGGCGCAAGGCTGATCGACATCGATATCCTTTTTTTTAACGAAGAGATCATCCGGCAGCCGCAACTGGTGATCCCCCACCCTGAAATTCAGAACCGCCGTTTTGCGCTTGTCCCGATGGAGGAGATCGCGCCCTTGTATATTCACCCATTACTCCGGAAATCTATCCGCCAGCTTCTGGCGGAATGCCCCGATGAACTAAATGTGAAGAAGATGAAGGGAATGTGAAAAAAATATCGGTCGATAATTTAACGCTTTAGTATTTCTTTGCATTACCCATGAACTATCACTTTATCACCATCGAAGGCAATATCGGAGCGGGAAAGACGACATTGGCGCATATACTGGCCAAACATTTCGATGCACGGCTCATCGTCGAGCAGTTCGCGGACAATCCTTTCTTACCCAAATTTTACGAGAATCCGCAGCAGTATGCCTTTCCGCTGGAACTGTTCTTTATGGCGGAGCGGTATAAGCAGATGAAGGAGCTGGTCCATACCAATGATCTGTTCCAGCATATCACGGTGTCCGATTACTTATTTACCAAATGCCTTTTATTCGCCAGGGTGAACCTGCAGGAGACCGAGTTCCGGCTGTACCAGAAGCTGTTCGATATCATCTATCCGCAGCTGGTGAAGCCCGATATCCTTATTTACCTTCATGCCCCGGTGAACAAGCTTCAGCAGAACATCAGGAAAAGGAACCGTCCTTATGAGCAGTCCATCGGAGACGATTATCTTTTCAATCTGCAGGAAACCTATACCAATTATATCCGTCAGCATAATATCAGGACTATTTTCGTAGATGTGAGCAATGCCGATTTTTTAGGGAATGAGAAACATCTGCAGGTGATCCTCGATGCACTCGACAAGGATTTCGAAGGAGGGCAGCATTATTTTACGTTGCCGTGAGGATGGGGCGAATGCTGCGATACTGTGGGAATGCCCGGAGACAGCAGACGCCCGATATTGCCGACGACGCTGCCGAACCGTTAATTACCGAAGATGAACAACCGAAAGAGTCCGCTGGGCACGCTCCGCATCCGGGAATACAGGAGTTTTATCATCGCCCGTTTCTTCTATATCATGGCCTTAAGGATGGTAACGACCGTTGTAGGCTGGCGCATTTATGAGATTACGCATAATCCACTGGCCATCGGGCTGATCGGTCTGTCCGAATTCCTACCTGCTTTCTGTCTGGCCCTGTATGCCGGCCATGTCATCGACAAGAGCGACAAAAGGAAACTGCTGCTGATCACGACCTCCTGTTATATCGTGTGTGTGGCCGGACTCATCTCCCTCGCCTCCGGGCCGGTAATGCGCGCCATAGGAACGCACTGGATCCAGTGGCTGACGTATACTTTAATTTTCTGCACGGGAGTGATCCGTGCATTTGCCGGGCCTGCCCTCAATGCCGTGATCGCCCAGATCGTCCCAAGGGAACAGCTGGCGGGGGCCGTTACGCTGAATTCAAGCGCATTTCTATTTGCATCGGTGCTGGGCCATGCGACGGCGGGCTTCCTCATCGCGCATACCAGCTATTTTTTCTCCTTTGGCATGGCGGCCCTCTATGCTGTCATTGCCTTGTGTTCCCTGTCGACACTGTCGCCAAAGGCCATCATGCTGACCGGCACGGAAAAAAAGACCTGGGACAGCATCCGGGACGGACTCCGCTTCGTCTATACGACCAAGGAAGTGCTGGGGGCCATGGCGCTGGACCTGTTTGCCGTTCTTTTCGGCGGCGCTGTGGCGCTGATCCCCGTTTATGCAAGAGATATCCTGCAGGTAGGACCGATAGGGTTCGGCTGGCTGAATGCGGCCTC
>DATHHO010000254.1:0-20907 GCA_035317125.1 Puia sp. | reverse complement strand
AGCTAAAATAATAAAGCGCTATTTTCAGCTAAATTATTATCATGATAAAAGCATTCACTGCGGCGCTGTTATTCCTCTGCGTTGCCGCCGCCGCTCAGCAACCCCTGCATGTTGGAGTGGCCGGGCTCAACCATGATCACGTGTACGGGCTTATGGAGAGCTATAAGAAAGGAAAGGTCATCATCCTTGGAATTGCGGAAAGCGATACACAGCTTGTGCGTAAATATAAGATACGGTATAATCTGCCCGATTCGATATTCTATGTCAACGTACAGACCATGCTGGAACATATAAAGCCGGATGCCGTGCTGGCCTATAATCCCATTTCTGAACACCTGGCCGTGGTAGAAGCCTGCGCCCCTAAACGAATTTCCGTAATGGTGGAAAAGCCGCTGGCAACTACCGTAAAACAAGCGGACCGGATGCTGGCCCTGGTCCGGCAGTACCATATACAACTGCTGACGAACTATGAGACGACCTGGTATGCGAGCAATCAGCAAGCCTATAAGATCGTGCGCACTGGGGACATCGGGCAGATCCGGAAGATGGTGGCGCATGATGGGCATGAGGGACCGAAGGAGATCGGATGCAGCCCGGACTTTTTAAAATGGCTGACAGACCCGGAAAAGAACGGGGGAGGCGCAGTCGTTGATTTTGGTTGTTATGGAGCAAATCTGATGACCTGGCTGATGGGTGGAAAGGCGCCCATCGCGGTAACCGCTGTTTTGCGGCATTATAAGCCGGATGTTTATCCAAAGGTGGATGATGATGCAACTATCCTTCTGGAATATCCCGGCGCAACCGGTCTGATCGAAGGGTCCTGGAACTGGCCTTATGGCATTAAAGACCTGGAAGTATTTGGTGCAACGGGCTATCTGCATGCGCTGAATGGGAACAGCCTCCAGCAGCGGTTGCGCAGTGGCCGCAATTATGATCAGATAGAGCTGAAGGCACCTGCTTATACGGAAAGCCTGACCTATCTGGCGGCGGTCCTGAGAGGGGAGATCCAGCCCGCGAATGATCTTTCTTCCCTTGAAAATAATCTGGTGGTCGTTAAGATCTTGGAGGCGGCGAGGCAGTCTGCGAAGGAAGGCAGGCGGATCGTGCTATAGCTATGCGTCAGGACGTTCGCTAAGGCATTGGGGATGAAGCGGGAAACAGGCAGGAAGGGGGGCGCGGGCGGACGGTAGAGGGATCGTGCTGTATGGGAGCAGCGGACGGTAGAGGGATTGCTGTAAGGGTGCAGCTGATGGAAGACAGGGAAGCAGCTGGAGGGATTCCCGCGAGGATGGGATGGCAGGGGGCAAGATCCCCTGTGAGAGCAGGATGCTGTCTGTTCAGAGCACAGCGGCTCCGGGACGGGAAAATTTCCTGGCAGGGACGGCGGCGGGAAAGAAGGCCTTAAACCGGAGTTTTGCTTATTTCTGGAAAGGATTCCGGAAATGGGAAGGAAGGTAGATTTTTTCTCTTCGTAACCCATTGATTGTCATTACGTATTAGTTTGGCCTGTGGATTGAAACTATAATGGAAATTCCGTTATAATGAAAACAACCACCACCAATTCGATCCTCAGGTTTATCGCGATAATGATCATCCTGATTGCCCCGGCCACCCTGGTAGAAGGTAAAAATGAGATCGACAGGAATATTTCCAATAAGATCAATGCCTTTTCTACTTTCCATTCTGCAGACGCTATAAAGAAATTCATCAGTTATACTGTTTCCGCCACACCGGTGTATACGAAAACCGCCGAGGTTGAAAATTTGTTAAAGTCAATCGCCGTCAAAGCGGAGATGAAGATGGTCGCCCGGACTGCCATCAGCATATATGATGAAATGGATCTTGAGGATTCGGGTCTGGACAGAAAGGCGTTTGAATATGCGTGGATGGGATATTACAAACTTCAGAAAAAAGGTGTTCTCCATAAGACGGGTATCTTATCTATCTGTGATTTCAGCCAGTCATCCAGTAAGGAAAGAATGTATGTGATCGATGTCCGTCACCGGAAGCTGCTCTACCGTACTTTTGTAGCACATGGTATCAACTCTGGTGAAGAATTTGCAAATTCGTTTTCCAACACCGATGAATCTTGTAAGAGCAGCCTGGGTTTTTATGTGACCAGCAATACGTATGTCGGCATCAATGGCCTTTCGCTGAGGATCAATGGAGTCGATAAGGGGTTTAACGATCATGCCAGCAGAAGGAATATCGTGATACATGGCGCACCATATGTAAGTCTGAGGATCCTGCATAAATACGGTGTCATGGGTACGACCTTCGGTTGTCCTGCTATCCCTACCGAAATGAGCACGCAGATCATTCCGGCGGTAAAGAACGGAACTTGTTTCTTTATCTATTATCCTTCTAAAAAATATCTCGCTCAGTCTACTGTTCTGAATGGCTGATCAACATAGTTGCACCCGATAAAAAAAGGCTGCCCATACGGGTGGCCTTTTTTATTATCGCTAAATTGCAGCTATGGAGACATCATTCGATATTCCCGGAGACATCGTATATCTGAATTGCGCCAGCTTATCACCGCAGCCGCGTTCCGTTACGGAGGCCGGTCTGAAGGCGGTGCTGCGGAAAAGCAGTCCATGGCAGATAAAGTCCGGAGACTGGTTTGACGATGCGGAGGACCTGCGGGCGCTTGTAGCCCGGGTAATGAATACAGGGGCCGAAGGCATCGCGCTGGTGCCTTCGGTGAGCTATGGCGTCAGCGTTGCCGCGGCCAATCTTCCCGCTGCAAAAGGGCAGCAGATCCTTGTGCTGGACCAGGAGTATCCCTCCAATTATTATTCCTGGCGGGAGCTGGCGAAGAGCAGCGGGGCCAGTCTGACCATCGTAAAAAAGGGAGAGGGGGACTGGACGGAGGCCATCGTCGGAGCGATCGGTGCCTCTACGGCGATCGTATCGGTCCCGAATTGTCACTGGACGAACGGCGCCCTTATCGACCTGGAGCGGGTAAGTGAAAAGACCCATTCCGTGGGTGCAGCGCTGGTGATCGACGCCAGCCAGAGCCTGGGCGCCTATCCGATGGACATTGAAAAGCTAGATCCCGACTTCCTCGTTTCTGTAGGGTACAAATGGTTGCTGGGGCCGTATGGACTTGGCTATTTATATGCGGCTCCCAGATGGAGAAAGGAGGGGCGGCCTATTGAATATTCCTGGCTTGCGAAAAAGGAGAGCGAGAATTTTGCCCAGCTCGTGAATTACCGGGATGAGTTCCGGGAAGGCGCGCGGCGGTTCGATATGGGCGAGTACCCTGGATTTATCAATCTTCCCATGGCGAAGGCTGCGGTGAGCCAGGTCCTGGAGTGGGGTGTGGTGAAGATCCAGTCGGCGCTCAGCGAAATAACCCGGAAGATCGAGGAGAAGGCGGCCATGCTGGGGATGGGATATCCGGCTTATCCCGGGCGGGTAGGCCATATGATCGGGGTGGATTTCCCGGGTGCGTTCCCTGAAGAGATCAAAGATGAGCTGAATGCGAAAAATATTTTTGTCGGGATGCGGGGAAAAAGTATCCGGGTCTCGCCTTATTTATATACCAGGGACAGCGATATTGAAAAGCTGTTCGGGGTAATACGTAATTATATAAAATAAATTGGAAGACTTTCTGCATAGGAATGGAAAGGTATATAGGCTGAGAGCTGCCGGCGGTGAGGACCGGGAGGAGATCGTCAGGCTTGTGCGGTCAATACTGCCTGAATTCGGCGAGGTCTATGACGAACAGCGTTCGGAATCCGATCTGGTCGATATCGGGAAGACCTATGAGGAACCGGGCGGCATCTTTCTTGTACTGGTCGGCGATGACCAGCACATTATCGGTACGGCTGGTCTTATTCCGTTGGGCGCCGGCTGCTGCAAGCTGAGGAAGATGTATATCGATGGAGGGCACAGAAAGCTGGGGCTTGGTCAGTTGCTGCTGGACACTATTTTTAAAAAGGCAAAGGCGCTGAGGTTCAGCAAAATAATGCTGGAGACGATCACCAGCATGGAGGCGGCCATCGCCATGTATGAAAAATCCGGCTTCCGGAGGATCGGCCGGCAAACCGCATCATCCCGCTGTGATATCCCCATGGAGAAAGAGCTGTGAGGTTGGGGCGCCTGAAGCCGGACCCTTTCGGTTGGCCGGTCGGGAAGCTTAAAGCCGGGAGTCCTGGGTGGGTGGCCGGCCAAAAATATTTTTACACTCGGGTGTGATGCATTAGAATCTTATGTATATTTGATCTTTAAACTTCAGCCATGCATTTTGACAAGATCATCAACACCGTGTTCTCCTTTGCTTCGGCGGTCGTTATCTTCGGCGCCTGGGGCAAGATCGAGCATAAGGAATTTGGCGATACCGCCCTGACGGCCGGATTGCTTTGTGAGGTCGGGATCTTCTGTATCTACGGGCTGATGGAATGGCGTAAGAAACCCGCATCGCAGGAGCAAGCGCAATCTTCATCCGGTGGCGGAATGGCGCCCGGCAACGGAGTGGACATGGGCGAGCTGGCCAGCACGATGAAACAGACCAACCGCATCCTGAATAAGGTGTTCAGGGCGGATTAACTATTTATATGACCTACTCATCAGAACTTATAAAAGGCACGCTGAAGACCATTGTCCTGAAACTACTGGCCGACCATAAAAGAATGTATGGTTATGAGATCACCCAGAAGGTAAAGGAACTGACGCTCGATAAGATCCAGATAACCGAAGGGGCGCTGTATCCGACCCTGCATGCACTAGAGGCCGACCGGCTGGTGACGACGCAGGTGGAATACATCGGAAAGCGTGTGCGCAAATATTACAGCTTAAGCCCCGCGGGAAAAGCAAAAACAAAGGAAAAAGTAAGTGAGCTGGCTAATTTTATGGAAACGATGATCTCCTTGCTTGACATAAAACCAAAAACCGCCTGATGTACCAGCTCAGCGACCAGCAGATCGATTTTATACTCGATGATATCCAGATCCATGGCATCCGGATCGGGAGCCTGCAGCAAAACCTCCTCGATCATATCTGCATACTTATCGAGCAGAACCTTGAAGAGAACGGGGACTTTGAGAAATATTATTCTTCTGCGATCAGGACTTTTTATAAAGAGGACTTGCGTGAAATAGAGGAGGAAACGGTTTTTTTGCTGGAGCACAGAGGACCGCATGTCCTGTTAAGCCGCAGTCAGTTCTTTCTTGCCTTGTTTACGGTTGTCCTCGGTCCTTTTATTGCGTTTGGTCTTCTTGCATGGCTTGTAAAGTCAAGAGAAGCGGGCGGGCCCGGCATTCCTGTGGAGGCCTGGAGCGTTATGCTGGTCTATTCGCTGTTCCCGCTGCTGATCCTGCTGGTGCTGCTGTTGACGCCGGACCGGTTTGACCCCCTTATTCCAAAAAGATCAAAAGTGTTGCTGGGCATCCGGCCATTTATAAAGATCATCCACGCAGACTCCGCTTATGCGGGATAGGGCGGGACGAACCCGCAGAGTGGCTCTTATGCGGGATAGCGCAGAACGAACCAGCAGAGTGGCTGGTGAAATGCTCGTGTTGCTTGTGCTGCATTCAGGCGGTATGGGAGCGGGTGCGGACAGTCGGCGTATCGAAAACGAACAGTCCATATCCTTTGCTGAAATTAATCAGATGATGGTCAGACCTTTAAAATCCGGCATTCTCCTGGAGCAATAAGTCCCGGACCCTGTTCCCGGGTCCGCATAAATGTAAAGCCATGTTTAAAAACTACCTGAAAATTGCCATCCGCAACCTTTCCAGACAGAAGATCCTTTCCTTTATCAACGTATCGGGGCTGTCGATTGGCATTGCCTGTTTCAGCCTGTTCCTGCTGTATGCGGTCAATGAATTCAGCTATGACCGCTGGCATAAGAATGCGGGTCGCATTTTCCGCGTCAACGAGGCCTGGAAGGCCGAAGATGGGCGCGAAGGCAGGATGGCTGGTCTCAATATGCCGTTGGGGCCTGCGCTGAAAAAAGAGTTTCCCGATGTCGAGGATTTTGTACGGTTCAACGCGGGTGGGGAGAACGTAGTCAGGGCGAACAATAAAACGCTCCGGTTGTCCATGGGTTTTGCCGATCCCGCACTATTCTCCGTTTTTTCCTTTCCCCTGCTCAAGGGTGCAGACAGCAGCCCGCTGAAAGATCCGCATGCCATCGTGCTTACCAAAACAACGGCTTTGCAATTATATGGCGGGCTGGATTGTATCGGCAAAACGGTGCAGATAAAAATGAATCCAGACGATAAGCAGGCCAATGATGGATTCCAGCCTTTTGTCGTCAGCGCCGTAGCCGATGATATTCCCGCCAACTCGAGCATTCAGTTCGCCGTGCTGGGAAGCTATGATTATATCGCCGCCGCGGAATTCCGGAAGGAAGGGTTGAACAACTGGCATATGACCTTTGGTGATGAGACCTATGTTCAGCTCAGCAAAGAGAGCCGTCTTGATAAAGACCCGGGCCGGTTGCTGAATTTCCGGCTGAAACATTATCCGGAAGAAGCCGCCTCGTATGCCAAAACAAAAAAGGCATCTGCCAGCTTCGAACTGCGGCCGCTGCGCATGACGCATATCTCCGCCGATATCGAATCCGGCGCTCCGGGCAGCGCCACCGACCCCAGGAATATCTGGATCCTGATCGGCATAGCCTCGGGGATACTGCTGATCGCCTGTATCAATTTTACGACGCTGGCTATCGGACGTTCCGCAGGCAGGGCAAAAGAGGTGGGTATAAGGAAGGTGATGGGTGGGAAGAGAAAACAACTGGCCTTGCAGTTCCTGACCGAGTCGATGTTACTAAGCATTTTCTCCGCCTGTATCGGTCTGCTGCTTGCGGATATACTGCTGCCTTATTTCAGCCAGCTCTGCGGAAGGACACTGCACTTTTCGTTCTCACAATTCCCTGAGCTGATCTGGTTGCTGGGCGGACTGACCCTGGTGGTCGGATTGCTGGCTGGCAGCTATCCCGCCCTGGTGTTGTCGGGGTTCAGGCCGGTTGAAGTGTTGAAGAGCAGGATCAGACTGGGTGGGGCAAATGTTTTTACGCGGGGCCTGGTCAGCTTTCAATTTGTGCTTTCGGCGGTGCTGATCATTTCCACGCTGATCATTTTCCGGCAACTGAATTTTATGCGTTCAAAGAATATCGGGTTCAACAAAGAAAATGTCGTGGCCGTTCATACGGATGGGACCGAATCCAGAAGGATCTATCCGTTGTTCCGCCAGGCGCTGCAATCACAGCGCGAAATAGCGGGTATGGCCGGCGCGGAGATCGGGCTGGGCGAAGGGCAGGGTGAGATGGGGGATCAATATACCTTAAAAGGCAAGAACCTGTTCTCGATCATCTATCCTGTGGATGCCGATTATCTGAAGGTGATGGGCATGCAGTTGATTGCGGGTCGTAATTTTAATGCGGCGATCCCTGGCGATTCCGCCGGCTCCATTATGATCAATGAGAATTTTGCAAAGAACAATCTTGGCAAGGATGCCGGTCGGGCCGTGGGAATGCAACTACAGCAGGGCAGGGATGCGGGCGGCCGGACGGTGACCGTCATCGGAGTGGTGAAGGATTATAATTTCGAGCCGCTGACAAAGCTGGTAAGGCCACAGTCCTTCACGATGCCGGGTGGCTTTCATCCCAATATTTTTTTTGTACGCATCCAGCCTGGCGATCCGGTCACGGCCTTAAATCTGCTGAAGAAAACCTGGTCGGGTCTTGCGCCCGATCTTGAATTCAGATACAGTTTTCTCGATGAGGACCTGGACCGGTTTTACAAGTCCGAGGAAAAATGGAGCCGGGTTGCCGGTTGGGCGGGCGGCATTTCCATCTTTCTCGCTTGTCTGGGTCTGTTTGGTCTTGCGGCATTGGCCATTGTGAACCGGACGAGGGAGATCGGTATCCGGAAGGTATTGGGAGCCTCCGTAGGCTCGATCGTACAACTGGTAACCGGCAATTTCCTCAGACTGGTGGTGATCGCGCTCCTGATCGCGGCCCCGGTGTCCTGGTATATCATGCAAAAATGGTTGCAGGATTATGCGTACCGGATAGATATCGGCTGGTGGGTGTTCGTGGTCACCGGGGCGATCGCGCTGGTTGTGGCCTTTGTGACCGTTGGTTATCACGCGGTGAGGGCAGGTGTGGCCAATCCGGTCGACAGCCTGCGGTCGGAATAAGGCAAGGCGGCAGCCCCATCGGGCGGGCCGCTGCATGGATCGGGATGCCGCAAAATCCTTACTGATATTTTGAGAAGCTGGCGGCCTGATATTTTGCGAGGCTGGCGGCCATTTTTGGGAATTTTTTTCCCAGAAATGGAAGGCTGGAAGGAGAGGAAGGAGGGATCTGGACGGGGCTGAGCAGGAAATTCTGCTCTGAAAGGGCGGACAGGATCGCCTGCGGGCGAGCTCACGGGCCCGGCGCTGAAACGACAAAACCTCCGCTACGCGGAGGCTTTGTCAGTTTGTATGTCTGTCGGGACGACAAGATTCGAACTTGCGACCCCTTGCACCCCATGCAAGTGCGCTACCGGGCTGCGCTACGTCCCGAACTATAAATTCCGGGTTGCGAAAATAAGGCAAATATTCCTTTTTCTTGTAAAAAAACCTTCGGCAGACATTTTTTATGCCCTTTAACTTTTATTTCCACGCTTTTTTTAAATAATTGGCGCAATACTTGCGTTTATAGAGGCAACCTCCAATTTATATCTATCGTAATAATTCTACCGGACCACTCGCTATAAACGCTAAGCTTACATTCTGATCCACATCCCTGCGCAAAGACCACCCATATTTATTTTTTCAACAAACTCAACGAAACATGAAGAAATTCCTGTTACTGGGAATGCTTATGCCTTTCTTTGCGCACGCTCAATGGCATGTCAATCTTTTTGGCGGCTTTTCTAATTATTTCGGCGATCTGCAAAGCAAGCCCTATACGACCTCACAAGGTCATGGCGCATTTGGCGCTGGCCTTCAATATGACCTGAACGGCCATCTCTCCGTTCTTTCCAATTTTACATACGGCAAGATCGGCGCTGCCGACAAATACAATACCAAGGCGGACCTCAAGGCCCGTAACCTGAGTTTTCAATCCAACCTTATCGAATGGAATGTACTCGGGGAATATAATTTACTGAGCCTCGACAAGAACAGATTCACCCCCTATGTATTTGCGGGGATAGCGGTATATCATTTCAATCCTTTTGCTTTTGATACGCTTGGAAGAAAAGTTTATCTGAAGCCCCTGAGCACAGAAGGGGAGGGGCTCACGGGATATCCTGACCGGAAGCCTTATGCGCTTACTCAGTTCGCGATCCCATTTGGCGGCGGTATCAAACTGCGTATATCCGAAGATGTGGTGATCGCTTATGAGATCGGGCTGCGAAAATTATTTACCGATTACATCGACGATGTCAGCAAACGATATATAGACCAGAATGTCCTGCTGGCTGCCAAAGGACCCGAGGCGGTGAAAATGGCTTACCGGGGCAATGAGCTGAAGGGGAATTCGGTCAGCACCTATCCGCAGGATGGCTCGGTGAGAGGAAACTCCAAACACCAGGACTGGTATTATTTCTCGGGGATCCGGGTGACCATCGCCCTTCATTCCAATAGTTCCGGTGTGTACAAGAATGGTCATGGAGGTCTCGACTGCCCGAAAAAAGTATATTAGGGGAAAGGTCCCGGGCAATGTCGATCCCAGAATAAATTTATTAATAATTCTTTCTGCAAACATATTCAGGCTGTGAGTGTTCTATTTTTACATTTGTAAAAATGAAAATCGCAGCGAATGGCCTATCGTAACCAGCAGGAATTTATCAACGCCCTGGAGAAAGCGGGAGAATTGTTGAGGATCACGACCTTTGTCGATCCGAAACTGGAGATCGCAGAGATCACCGACCGGATCAGCAAGAGCGGCGGTGGCGGTAAGGCCCTGCTGTTCGAGAATACCGGCACCGGTTTCCCCGTCCTCATGAACGCATACGGCAGCGATAAAAGAATGTGCATGGCCCTTGGCGTACAGCGGCTGGATGACGTCGCAAGGGAGATAGAAGGCTTGTTCCGTCTGCTGGCCGCCCCCAAAGAGAGCATCGTGGACAAGCTGAAGCTGCTGCCCATGCTGGGGCAGTTCGCGGGCTGGATGCCGAAAGTAAAGAGCGGCAGAGGAGAATGCCAGGAAGTGGTAATGGACAAACCGGACATCGGCCTTCTTCCCGTTATCACCTGCTGGCCAAAGGACGGAGGCCCCTTCGTCACCTTACCCATTATTCATACCAGAGACCCCAACACCGGCACCCGCAATGTCGGGATGTACCGCATGCAGATCTTCGGGCCCAGGCTGACGGGCATGCACTGGCACAAACATAAGGTCAGCGCCAAACATTTCTCCGAATATAAAAAGACCGGTAAAAGGATGCCCGTCGCCGTCGCCCTCGGCGGAGACCCCGTATATGCCTACAGCGCTACGGCCCCGCTGCCGGAAAATGTCGATGAATATATGCTGGCGGGATTCCTGCGGAAAAAGAAAGTAGAGCTGGTGAAATGTCTCACCCAGCCCGAGATCGAAGTCCCCTCGGATGTCGATTTTGTCATCGAAGGATATGTGGACCCCACGGATGAACTGATCTGGGAAGGGCCTTTCGGGGATCATACGGGTTATTATTCTCTGCCGGACTGGTACCCCAGATTCCATATCACCGCCATCACCCACCGGAAGAACCCGGTGTACCCCGCAACGATCGTGGGCATCCCGCCACAGGAAGATGCGTGGCTTGGGAAGGCAACGGAAAGGATCTTTCTGGCGCCCATGAAAATGACGCTGGTGCCGGAGATCGTCGATATGGACATGCCCGTCGAAGGCGTTTTTCACAACCTGGTGATCGCAAAGATCCGGAAGGATTATGCGGGCCAGGGCCAGAAGGTGATGAACGCCATGTGGGGGGCGGGACAGATGATGTTCAACAAGATCCTGGTGATCGCGGATGCGGATGTGCGTATTCAGGAGTATGAGGAGCTGGCGCGCTATGTTTTCAGCAACCTCAACCCGGCGACGGATATCTATTTCTCCCAGGGCCCGATGGATGTCCTCGATCACAGCTGCAGCAAGATGGGTTTTGGCGGCAAAATGTGTATCGATGGCACCTTCAAATCCGAAGAAGAGACCCGCAATGACCAATACCAGCTCGGGGTGACCCGCTATGCCGGGCTTACCGGAGAGCTGCTGAAAAACAGGTTCCCCGAGATCCATACCGTCAATCTTTCCCTGCTGGCCAGGCAGATCCCCTGCGCGATCGTTTCGGTGAGAAAGAACAGGCCGGGGCATATCCGGGAGCTGCATGACACGATCTGCGGGCTGGAACAGGTGGAAGGCATAAAAATGATCCTGTATGTCGAACATACCGTCGATGCGACCGATCTGCCGGTTGCGTTGTGGAGATGCTGCAATAACCTCGACCCCCGCCGGGACAGTCTTCTGGCTGAAAAAAGATCGGGCGCCGATCCGTCGAAGAAATTTGCCTGTTTAGGGTTGGATGGCACGATGAAAACAAAAGAATTCGATAACTTTCAGCGTGACTGGCCGAATATTATCGTCGCGGATGGAATGACTATAAAAGCCGTCGACGAAAAATGGAAGGACCTGGGCATCGGCCCTTTCCTGGCTTCACCTTCACTTAAATTCAAAGACCAGTTATATGGAAAAGAAGCGGTCGTGGATCAGGCTTAGCCTGATGCTTTCTGCGGGCTTGTTTACGGCATCGCTTGCGCTCTCCCAGACCCATACGCTGTTGTGGAAAATATCCGGCAAAGGGTTGACGAAACCTTCTTATCTGTTTGGTACGATGCATGTGCTCTGTGCGGATGACGCTCATCTGAGCGATAACCTGAAGGGAGTGATCGCCTCCTGCGATGAAGTGTATTTCGAGATCAAGCTGGATGATATGAACGATCTGATGGGCGCCATGAAATACATGCGGATGAACGACAGCAAGAAATTGTCCGATCTGCTGAGCACGGACGAGTATCAGAAGGTTAAGGGGTATTTTTCGAAACATTCGTCCATGCTGCCTTTTGGCATGCTGGAACGGTTCAAGCCCATGCTGATCAGCAGCCTGATCGAGGAAGAAGGCCTCGCCTGCAAGACGACCAACGGGATGGAGCTGATGATCATGAAGGAACTGCGTCCTTTGAACAAGCCGGTAAAGGGGTTGGAGACGATGGAGTTCCAGGCAGGCCTGTTCGACAGCATTCCGTATGAGAAGCAGGCAAAAGAGCTGGTCAACTATATCGACAGTGCCGACGAATATAAGAAAATGACGCTGGAGCTGGCGGAGGTATATAAAAAGCAGGACCTTGACCAGATCGATAAGCTCAGCCAGCAGGGAGACCCTGGAATGACCGGCTATATGGACCTGTTGTTGTACGACCGGAACCGGAAATGGGTGAAGGAGCTGGATGGGCTGTTGCCGGGAAGATCCCTGCTGATCGCGGTGGGGGCGGCGCATCTGCCGGGGGACCAGGGTGTGATCAGCCTGCTCAGAAAAGCCGGATATACGGTGAGCCCGGAGAAGAATTAGCGGGTGAAAGATCATGAAGGTCCCCTCCCTCCGGGAGGGGACCGGTATATTATACTATTTCCAGACCGCTGAAGAAGAAATCCCCCTCGATCTTTGCATTCTCATCACTGTCGCTGCCGTGGATGGCGTTCTCTCCAAGGGAAGAGGCGTACAATTTACGGATGGTGCCCTCGTCAGCCTTTGCCGGATCGGTGGCGCCGATCAGTTTACGGAAATCAGCCACTGCATTGTCTTTCTCCAGAATGGCGGCGATAATGGGGCCGCTGCTCATGAAGTCCACCAACTCGCCGTAAAAGGGCCTTGCTTTGTGCACGGCATAGAATTCACCGGCCTTTTCGGCAGACAGTTTGGTCAGCCTGAGGGCCACGATGCGAAAACCGCCTTTGAGGATCTTGTCGATGATGCCGCCGGAATGCCCTTTGGAAAATGCGTCCGGCTTGACCATGGTAAAAGTTCGATTGCTCATATTGTCCTTTTCAATTTTGGCCAGCAAAGGTAGAATATTAACCAGCAAAAAGGGTTTTTGGGATTTGAATTATTATTCTGCAACTTTGCAGCCGTTTTATATGAACGCTATCCAGGAAATATATCCGTTATTGGTACAGCCTAAAAAGGTGGTCATCGTCATGCATCAGAAGCCCGATGCGGATGCTATGGGCTCCTCCCTGGGGCTGTTCCATTTCCTGACGCAGCTGGGGCATGCCGTAACGGTGATCTCTCCCACGAACTGGGCGGAATGGCTGAAATGGATGCCTGGCTGTAACGCCGTTATCGATTATGAATACAGCACGGAGAAGGCCAATGCGGTGCTGGACCAGACCGAATGGCTGTTCTGTCTGGACTTCAATACCTTGTCGCGTACCCGGAGCATGGCCCAGAAGCTGAAGAAGCTGTCCTGCACCAAAGTGCTGATCGATCATCACCAGCAGCCAGAATCGGCGAGCTTCGACTATGGGGTCAGCAATACGGGTAAAAGCTCTACCTGCGAGATGATCTACGATCTGATCGCCGGCTGGGGCCAGACCGCGCAGATAAACCGGGAGATCGCTGCCTGTCTGTATGCCGGCGTCATGACGGATACCGGTTCTTTCCGGTTCCCCGGCGCCTCGGCCGATGTACACCGGATGGTGGCCGTCCTCAAGGACACGGGGCTGAACCATACCCGGATCCATGAGAACCTCTTCGACAATTTCCTCGAGAACCGCCTCCGGTTCACGGGATATGTGCTGCTGAACAAGATGGACATCTTTTACGAGTATAACTGTGCGCTGATCTCGATCCCCTGGAAGGACCTGGTACGTTATGAGATCAGGACAGGGGACACGGAAGGGCTGGTAAACTACCCATTGTCCATAGTGGGCATCAGGATGGCCGCGCTGATCATCGACCGGGATGAAGAGGTAAAATGTTCTTTCCGCAGCAAAGGAGACTTCGATGTCAATACTTTCGCCCGCCGGTATTTCGAGGGGGGAGGGCATTTCAATGCAGCAGGTGGCCGCAGCACCGACAGCCTGGAGCAAACGGTGCAACGCTTCATCAGCGCCATAAAAGAGAATTCGTCACAATTACAATAATAATAATAATGAAACAGATCTCGTCGTATTTGCTTGTTCTGATCACCCTGCTGAGCGCTGTCTCCTGCACCAACCAGGGGTTTAAAAAAACAAAGAGTGGCCTCTTGTATCATATTACTTCCGATGGGAAAGGTGATGTCGTGAAAAGAGGACAGTGGCTCAAGATGAATGTCGTGCAAAAACTGCGTGACTCTGTATTGTACACCTCCGAAGGAGGCATGCCCGCCTATATCAAGGTAGACAGCTCGAGAGCCGAGTACAGCCCTATCGAAATACTTCCCCTGCTGCGCAAGGGCGACAGCGCCATTGCCATTCAGCTCGTAGATACGCTGATGAGAAAATATGGCGGTCAGCTGCCTCCGTTCCTCAAAAAGAAAGACAAGATCAGCACTATATTCCGGGTAGTGGATGTGCTCGCCACCGATGAGCTGAAGGCAAAGGATCAGGAAGCCGAGGCATCGAGAGAAAAAGACAGGGAAGTAAAGACGGTGGAAGATTATCTGGCGTCCAAAAAGATCAACGCTGAAAAAACGGCGAAAGGAACCTATGTAGTGGTGCAGTCCGCCGGTGACGGCCCGCAGGCAGATTCCGGCAAGCAGGTATCTGTCCGCTATACGGGCAAGCTTCTCCCTTCCGAAAAAATATTCGAATCCAACATGACCGGCCCCGGTAACGAGCCCTTCAAATTCGTGATCGGACAATCCGCGATCATACCGGGTTGGGATGACGGCCTGAGAAAGTTTAAGAAAGGCGGCAAAGGAACCCTGTATATTCCCGCATTCCTGGCCTATGATCAGCAGCCCGGTCCAGGCCACAAGGCTTATGAGAACCTGATGTTCGACATAGAGATCGTGGATGTGACCGATGCGCCCAAACTACCAGCGGGTGGCGCGGGTGGCGCAGGTGGACAGACCATGACCCCGGCACAGCAGCAAGCTATGCAGCAGGCTATCCAACAGCAACAACAGCAGCAGCAACAGCAACATAAATAACCGGAGCGCCCGGATCCCCGGTCAGGCCCGTATCGGCAGAGGTCCGGATCGTGGACGGTAAAATAGTATACGAACGCACACTGCCGGTCAGTGTGCGTTCGTGTTTTTATACCGTTCGAGGAGGAGTATGGCCTGTCTTGCTTCCGCCGGGTCATGCACCCGCAGGATGGCGGCGCCGTTCAGCAAAGCCACGGTATTCATCACGGTAGTGCCGTTCAGCGCGTCTTCAGCGGTGAGACCAAGATTCTTATAAATAAATGATTTGCGGGAAGCCCCTGCGAGGATGGGGCAGCCGGTCATGCTGAATATGGCCAGGTTTTTCAGTAATTCAAAATTGTGATGCGCCCGTTTGGCGAAGCCGAGGCCCGGATCGAGGATCAGGTCGTGGATGCCCGCGGACCGGCATGCGGCGATCCTGCCGATAAAGAAATCGAGCACCTCTCTGGTCACGTCTTCATATACCGCCTCCCTGTTCATGGAGACAGGCGTTCCTTTCATGTGCATACAGATATAGGGAACGTTGAGCTTTCCCACCGTAACCAGCATGTCCGGATCAAGCGATCCGGCGCTGATATCATTGACGATGCCGGCCCCGGCGGCTACTGCCTCGCGGGAGACCCGGGAATACCAGGTATCCACCGAGATGACCGTGCCGGGGAAATGACGGTGTAATACCGCAATGGCGGGGATCACCCGCTGGAGCTCTTCTTCTACCCCTACCTCTTCCGCGCCCGGGCGGGTGCTCTGGCCTCCTATGTCCAATATATCCGCTCCATCGCCGATCATCTTCTCTCCCTGCCGGAGCACTTCCGCATCGCCCATGAAACGGCTGCCGGAGTAAAAGGAATCCGGTGTGGTATTGATGATCCCCATGACCAGCGGCCTGTCCGCCTTCAGTAATTTCCCGTTGCAATTCAAAGTGAACATGAGCTTCGTTATCTTTACATTTACAAGTAAAATTCAGCAATTAAAATTGAAAAGTTCAGAAATTCCGGTAATGGGCAGCACGAATCAGCAATACGATCAGTCCGTCAGGTCTTGTAAAGATATTTTCTTAAAAAAAACAAGGGATTATGGCACTTCCTGGCGGGTGCTGCGGATCATTTCCATCGCGGACCAGCTGTTCATCAAGGCGCAGCGTATACGCACCCTTCAGCAGACGAACGGACAGCGGGTGGAAGACGACCGGACAAGCGAGTTCATGGCCATGGTGAATTACGGGGTGATCGGGCTGATCCAGCTCGGGTTCGGGAATGATTCGCTGGAAGACCTGCCGGTGGAGGAAGTGGAGAAGCGTTATGATGAAAAGATCGCCATCGTCCGGTCGGTGATGCTGGATAAGAACCATGATTATGGGGAAGCCTGGAGGGAGATGAGCCAGGAGAGTTTTGTGGACCTGATCCTGATGAAGCTGCTGCGCATCCGCCAGATCCTGGCGAACGACGGCAAGACGCTGATCAGCGAAGGGATCGATGCCAATTTTACCGACATCATCAACTATTCCGTGTTTGCGCTGATCCTGATCGCGGAAGGGAAACATAAAGGGTAACTAAAACCTTGGCTATTTTATGAAGATCCTCATAACCATTGCGCGATCCTTTGTGGGCGTGCTGTTCATATTTTCGGGCCTGATAAAGGCGGACGATCCGCTGGGCCTCAGCTATAAGATGCAGGAATTCTTCGAAGTATGGCATTTTCACTGGCTGGATAATTACACGCTCGTCTTTTCGGTCCTCATGATCGTCTTCGAGATCGTGGCCGGCGTCGCTATCCTGCTGGGCTGGCGGATGAAATTATTCAGCTGGTTGTTATTGTTGCTGATCGTTTTTTTCACTTTCCTGACGGGCTATGCGTATCTGTCGGGGAAAGTCAGGGAATGCGGTTGTTTTGGGAATTGCATTCCGCTGACGGCGGGACAATCCTTTGTAAAAGATCTGATCCTGCTGGTGCTGATCCTTTTCCTGTTCTTTAACCAGCGAAAGATCCGGCAGTCCCTTACCAATGCGGCAAGCATCGCTGTGCTGGTGCTGTCCACCATCCTGTCCTTCTCCCTGCAATGGTATGTGCTTATGCACCTGCCGGTGGTGGATTGTCTGCCCTATAAGATCGGGACGAATATACCTGAGAGCATGAAGCCGCCGCGCGGAGCGATCCCCGATAGTACGGTGATCACGTTCGTCTATGAGAAGAACGGGCAGAAAACGGAATTCACGGCCGATAAGTTCCCCGCCGATTTCGGCGACAGCTACAAATTCGTCACCCGCTATGACAAGCTGATCCGGAAAGGAAATGCGGAGGCGGCCATCAAAGATTTTACGCTGGTGACGGCTGCCGGAACGGACACCACGCAGGAGCTGTTACAGGAGAAGGGATATAAGCTGTTCCTTTTCACGAAGGGTATAGAGGAAGACAATCCCGCCTGGAACAAGGCCTTCAACGTGATCTTCACGATGGCCAAAGCAAAAAAGATCCCGGTGTATTTTATTACCGGCGATTATGATAATGTATCGGCGTGGGCAGACAAACAGGGCATCGGGCGTGACATAACCATCCTGAAATGCGATGCCACGGCCATCAAGACGGCGGCGCGGGCCAACCCGACGCTTTATCTGATCAAGAAGGGGTTTGTCCTCAACAAATGGAGCTATGCCGACTTTGAGCTGGCGCTGCCGGATGTGAATGGGTTGCCGTCGGAATAGCGCGGCCGGCGGACCCGGGACCGGAGGGCAGGGATAACGGTGATCGCAGGTGAGAAGGTCCGGCGAGGTTGCGAATAATAAATTACGAGAACCATGCTCCGATATTTTTTGCGGCGGATATTTTATGGATCGCTTGTCATGCTGGGCGTGGTGGTCGTGGTATTCTTCCTCTTCCAGGGGTTCGGGGACCCATCGCGTCTGGTCATGGGGCAGCGGGCGGATGCGTCCACGCAGGAAAATATCCGTAAAGAGCTCGACCTGGACCAGCCCCGCTGGAAACAATTCCTTTTTTATCTTGACGATGTTTCGCCGATAGGCATTCACTCCAGAGAGGAGATCGAAAGAAAGAAGCTGAGAGGGTTTTTTATCGGAGGGGATATGCGGGTAGGGCTGAAGTGGCCTTATCTGCGCCGGTCCTACCAGACAAAAAGAGAGGTAGGGGAGATCCTGATGGAGGCATTGCCCGGAACTATCCTGCTGGCGGTCACGGCGATGATCATCGCTACTGTCTTTGGCGTCCTGCTGGGCGTGCTTGCCGCCGTTAAAAAGGACACCTGGATGGACAGCTCCGCCATCTTCGTGAGTGTGCTGGGTATCTCGGCCCCTTCCTTTTTTATGGGCATCGTCATTGCGTATCTGTTCGGCTTTGTGCTGAGCCCATATACCGGTCTTCATATGACCGGGAGTCTTTTCGACACCGATCCTTTTGCGGGCAGGCAGTTGCAGCTCCAGAACCTTATCCTTCCCGCCATCACGCTGGGCATACGGCCGCTGGCGATCATCGCGCAGCTTACGCGCGGCTCACTGCTGGACACCCTTGACCAGGATTATATCCGGACGGCTTATGCCAAGGGGCTGAGTAAACCGGTAGTGGTCTGGAAGCATGGGCTGAGGAATGCCCTTAACCCGGTGATCACCGCCATCACCGGATGGTTTGCCGAACTGCTGGCGGGCGCTTTTTTCGTGGAATATATTTTCGGGTGGAAGGGGATCGGGAAAGTCACCGTGGATGCGCTGGAAAAACTGGACTTCCCGGTGGTGATGGGTTCGGTGCTGGTATCTTCGCTGTTCTTTATCGTGATCGGCCTGTTGGCGGACCTGCTGTATGGGGTAGTCGATCCGCGGGTGCGGACTATTTGATCACGACCTCTTTGATCGCCTGCTCTCCCAGGGCTTCGTTGACGCGCTGAATGATCTTTTCTTTCTGATAGAGCAGCTCCTGCCGGAGCGGGGCGATGGTCGTGTTGATGTACAGGGTATGTCCGTGGATCTGGATCTTGTCGGTGTAGCGGGCAACGGTCTTGCCCATGATCTGTTCCCAGACCTCTTCGATCTGCAGGGCCTGGATCGAGCCCTTCAGCCTGCTCTGATTAAGGAATTTCTTTAAGGCATCTCCTAATGAATATTCACCCATGACCGCAAGTTAGGGAATGCCAGGATAGTGGCCAGCAAAATGAGCGATCCCATTATGCACAATGCCAGGACCAGACAACCCTTGCCGGTGGCCGGGCTTTTTTTTGCGGCTGTGTCGGCGGCCTGTTCCTGATGCTCGTGAAGAGTGACAGGTTCGGGCTCTTCTCCTTTTACATCTACCCCGAGGATCTCGCTGCGGGTGAGGTACTGAGGCTGGATGCCCGCCACGACATCGTAGCCGGCGTCGCTTACGACCCATTCCAGATCACCGAAAAAAATGGGCTCCCCATCTTTCAGGTCTTCGAGCAGCAATGATTTCTTCAGTATTTCCGCGGCGTAGAGGCGGAGGCCTTCCTTGTTGGCCTTTATGATACCGTATTCGCCGGTGCTGTCCACGGCGAAGCAAAAATAAGCGCTGGCAGGGTCATTCGTTTCTTCCAGATAACAAATGGAGGATTTCAGATCAGATGGCATACAATGTATTTTCGGGCTGCTGAGATTTTACTAATAAATATATAATATTTTGCTAATTGCCCGCGGAAAAATTCGTAGGGGGGAAAATCGGATGTATAAGATTATGGGGCAGAATGAGCAGGCGGTGGAATGCTGACCGGCCAGGGAGTGGGATGCCGTTGGGCGGAGTGGGAAACGGATTATAGGGTTGCTCAGAGCCGGATGATCTGGCAGGGGATGGAAAGCCTGTCCAGCTCCCCGCTGATGCGGTCGGGGTGGGTATCGGTGATAAAGATCTGGCCCTGGTTGCGGACACATACCCGGTCGAGGAGATTGTTCATGCGGCGTTCGTCCAGCTTTTCGAAGATATCGTCGAGCAGCAGGATGGGGGGGAAGCCCTTGTCCAGTCTGAGTGTCTCGTATTCCGCCAGCTTCAGGGCGAAGAGCAGGCTTTTCCGTTGTCCCTGGGAAGCGATCGACTTGAATGGTTGTCCGGAAAAGCTCATCCCGATATCGTCCTTATGAATACCGCCATTGGTCCGCTGCAGGAGGATGTCTTTCTCCCGGTATTGGTTCAGGAGATCGGGAAAGGAGTCCTGTAGCAGCTGGCTTTCATAATTCAGTTCGACCGGCTCTTCGGAACCAGCGATCTCGGCATAAAATTGTTTTACCAGGGGCAGGAACTTCTGCAGGAAAAGGCGCCTTTGTCCGGACAGCATTACACCTGGCCGGGCAAGCTGCTCGTCATATACGTCCAGCAGGCTTCGGTCGGGAATACGCCTGTCCGTCAATGAGCGGAGAAAACCGTTGCGTTGCTGCAGGACCTTATTGTATTCGATGAGCTGTTGCAGGTAACCGGGATCCATCTGCGAGATCAGGGCGTCGAGAAAACGGCGGCGTTCTTCACTTCCTCCGGTGATGATCTGTACATCATCGGGAGCGATGATCACGCAGGGAAACTGACCGATATGCCGGGAAAATTTATCATAGGGCTCTCCGTCGAGGGAGAACTCTTTTTTGCCCGTCTCGCGCAGGATGCAGAGGACCTGGGCCGCAGCCCCTTCTTTTTCAAAATGGCCTTCGATACGGAAGCCGCCGGAACCCTTCTGAACATTCTGCGCATCCGACCTGGAGAAATAGCTTTTGGTAAAGCAGAGATAATAGATGGCGTCGAGCAGATTGGTCTTGCCCACGCCATTGTTGCCACAGATGCCCACGATCCTTTCCG
>DATHHO010000253.1:0-12708 GCA_035317125.1 Puia sp. | reverse complement strand
ATACGGGATACCCTGCTGGGTCTGGTAACCAGGCTGCGTCAGGAAGGTCATGTGGTGGAAGCCGTCGATTTCGAGCTGCTGGATTATATCGTACCCGCCTATTATGTCCTTACGACGGCCGAGGCCTCCTCCAATCTGGCCCGGTTCGACGGGATCAGATATGGCTACCGGGCGGCAGAATCCGGGCTCCCTTTAACAGAATTTTATAAACAGACCCGTTCCGAAGGGTTCGGGCGTGAGGTCAAACGACGTATCTTATTGGGTACCTTTGTGTTAAGTGCAGGCTACTATGACGCCTACTTTACAAAGGCCCAGCAGGTAAGGAAAATGTTGGTTGATCGTACTGAATTGATATTCAAAGACTTCGATATAATACTCACTCCTACCTCCCCCACTACCGCATTCAAGGTCGGCGAAAAGATGGACGACCCCATCGCGATGTATCTCGCTGATATCTATACGGTTTACGCAAATCTGACCGGAATTCCGGGCATTTCTGTCCCCCTTTTTACCCACACAAATGGCATGCCTTTTGGTGTTCAAGCTATGACAAACCGATTTAATGAATTATCTTTACTTCGGTTCTCGCATCAACTGATGCATCAATAAAGTCCTACGAAATCCTACTCTATGTTACTGAGAGATCTTCAAGTGTTTCTTAGTCGTTTTTTTTAACAATCTCTGGCTTTTCCGCTACCTATGAAAGATTGTGAACGCCGATATAGGCCGTTTACCATCTTTAAAGCGTTTGGACATGTTGATCAAAAGAATTCTTTTCTTGGGCATTACCATTATTGGATCAGGATGGATGACCCGTACCCAGGCCGATGACCTTATTAAGGGAGGGGGCAAAACAGATTCCCCAAAACAAACCTCCGGTAAACACATTTTGCCGGTATCATCGCCTGCGGCTGTCGCCGATTCAGAATCCAGGACCGAATTTAATGAGCTTTTCGCAGCTACCTCAGTAGGTGGCAGCAACGGCGCTCGTCTGAATCCCAGGGCCCTGAGCTTTGTTCAGGACTATATTAAGGAGAACAGGGACGAGCTGCAGGGCATGCGCACCTGGGGAAGGCCTTATTTCAACCTGATAGACGGCGTTCTGTCCCAGTACGGACTTCCGAGGGAACTTAAGTATCTGGCGGTTATCGAGTCCAATCTGAAGCCTACGGCGGTATCCTGGGTAGGGGCTGTAGGTCCCTGGCAGCTGATGCCCCAGACGGCACGTGATCTGGGCCTGAAGGTCGCAAGAGGCGCTGATGAAAGGAAGAACTATTACAAGAGCACGCGTGCGGCGGCCCTTTATCTCCGCGACCTGTATAATGAGCTGGGAGACTGGCTGCTGGTCATTGCCGCATACAATGGCGGTACCAACAACGTTTATCGTGCTATCCACAGGAGCGGCAGCCGTAATTTCTGGGATCTGCAGTACTATCTGCCGGCCGAATCCCGGATTCACGTGAAGAAATTCATCGCCACCCAGTACACTTTCGAAGGCCAGGGCAGTGTAACGACCCTGACCAAAGAGGAAGCCACTGAGCAATTATCGGGCTCCTCCATGTATGTATTTACCAGGAAGCTGAGCCGGGAAGAGCTGACCAACGCCGGCACCGTCTCTATTTCGGGGAAGTACTTTTCTTCAGTGATCGCCCGTTATACCTTACTGGACGAAGCCACTTTTGCGCGGTATAATCCTGAATTCGATAGGATCATGGCCGGCAGCAATAACACCTATGACCTGAAATTGCCTTCGGACAAGATGGAAATGTTCGCAGCCAACAAGTACCAGATCCTGAACGAATCGGTACAGCAGCTGTTAATCGATCAGCCGCAGCAGGACATGCGTGGGGTTGCATCGAAATAGATTTTTTCCATCAGATAATTTTGCCAGGCCCGGGGTTTTCAATCCCGGGCCTTTTTTTGGACTTCCGGCCCCAGGTCCGCTTTTTTATTCCAGGCCCAGGGCTTTTTTGATGCCCTCCGCCTTCAGCAGGCATTCTTCATATTCCGATACCGGATCGCTGTACCAGGTGATGCCCGAGCCCACCTGATAGGACAGGTAGTTAACCCGCTGGTTGTACAGAATGCTACGGATCACCACGTTGAAATCAAAATCACCATCCGGGGTAACATATCCGACCGCTCCGGAGAAAAGCCCTCTCCTGCTCCTTTCATATTGTCCGATCAGTCCGGTGACCCTTCTTTTTGGCGCCCCCGTCATCGATCCCATGGGGAAAGTTGCCCGGATACAATCCACAAATCCAACGCCGGCGGGGAGCTCCCCCTTTACGGAAGAGATCATCTGGTGAACATGTGGGAAGCTATAGATCCCATACAACTCCTCGACCCGGACCGAACCGGGCAGACAGATCTTGGACAGGTCGTTCCGTACCAGATCGACCACCATGACATTTTCAGAACGGTCCTTGCTGCTGGCATACAGTTGTTCCCTGCCGGCCTTGTCGCCGGAGGGATCACCGGGAGAACGTGGCCAGGTACCCTTGATCGGCTGGGACAAAAGCGTATTCCCCATACGTTTGAGATATCTTTCCGGGCTGGCGCAGAGCAGGTAGGCCGATTCGATCCGGTACCAGGCGCCAAAAGGGTTGGGAGAGTTCCTGCTCAGGGAAAACCAGGTCTGAAGGGGGTCGATGACAGCCGGCTGGGCAAAGAATTCCTGACAGAAATTGATCTCATAGCAATCCCCCTTCAGGATATGCGCCTGCAGGCGATTTACGGTATCCAGATATTCTTCCCGGGAAAACCTCGGCACGAGGACAGGAACGGCCTGGCGGGCCCCGGAAGGCGCCTCAGCCTCATGCTGGATGTCTGCCAGGATAGCCGCCTGGTCGGCCTGGAAGGAACCGATGCGGATCGTATCCGGGTTTAGCTCGATAAGGATCTCAGGAACAAAAAAAAACAGATCGGGGAAGCCGATGGGGTCCGGTAACCGGGAAGTCCCGCGGAAGGCCCGGGGACCGGGGTTTGTCTCGGCATCGGTGGGAAGCGCCTGGCCCGGGTCCGACCGGTGGGGTCCTTCTCCGGATGGCTCCGTCTCTTTGGTCAGGCCGTATCCCAGGTGGCCGAAAAGCCAGTCGTTATGGCGGGCGGCAAATTTGGCAAGCCGGTCAAAGGCATCGCCGGCCTCTGCCCGGACGAAGTCCCTGGCCCCGAGGGCCAGCAAGCACTCGAAGGAATGGGCGGGCAGTCCATATCCATGGTTGTCCAGAAAACAACAAATGTTGAACCGGGAGGCCCAGCTCAACATTTTATGTTTAGTCAGTTGAAAATCGGTTATCGGGAATGAAACTACCGTTCTATCCACTACAGTGTGTTAGGTATGCCGGTCAAAAATCATCCTCTTCTTCATCAAAGCTGCTGTCGTTGAACAGATCCAGGTCTTTGAAATCATCATCGAGGCCCAGATCGTCTTCATCCGCCTTTGTAGTTTTTTTGGCAGCTCCGCCACCACCACTACCGGTACTTCCGCCGGTAGCTTTTTTAGATTTCGATTTTGGAATATCGAATTCATCAAAGTCAGGATCCCACTCCTCTTCTTCTTCGACCTTCTCCCATTCATCCACCTCTTCGACATCGTCAGCGTCGTCGTCATCATCATCCTCGTCCTTCTTGGACTTGGAAGTTGATTTCCCAGTTTTTTTGGCGGATGGCTTCGGGGCATCGGCATCATCGTCGATATCATCGAGATCGTCATCATCCTCGTCATCCAATGGTTTCTTGGATTTAGGAGATGCCTTGTCCGTAGTTTCCTTTGGAGATGGAGGCGCGGATTTCTTTGAACCCTTTCCTGCCTTATCAGATTTTGGTGCCATGGTCTAATAAGATTATTCTGTAAAATTTCAGCGAAGTTTTTAATCCGCCAAATTTTTTTAATGTAATTTTTTAAAAAAGATAAACCCTGGTTTTATATATTTTCTATAAGTTGATCCCGGCCCGGGCCGTTGGAGATATATGCCACCTTTACACCCAGGAAACGGTTGATAAACTGAACGTATTCCTTCATCTTCTCAGGCAAGTTATTATAATTTTTTAAAGAAGTAGTATCTGATTTCCAACCGGCGAAAGATTCCAGCACCGGCTCGATCTTCAGGCGGCTCATCTGGAAGGGTATCTCACTGATGATCTGCCCGTTCACGGAATAAGCAGTGCAGATCTTCAGTTCCTCGAAGGCGTCCAGCACATCCGCTTTGGTCATGACGATCCTGGTGACCCCGTTGATCATACAGGCGAATTTAAGCGCTACGCCGTCGATCCATCCGCAGCGGCGGGGACGTCCGGTAGTGGCCCCGAACTCGCTGCCCGTTTTGCGCAATTCCTCTCCGGTAGCGTCTTCCAGCTCTGTGGGGAAGGGGCCGCTGCCGACTCTTGTGCAATAGGCCTTGCTTACCCCGATCACATCCCTGATCTTTTGTGGCGCCACGCCAAGACCGGAACAGACCCCTGCGGAGATCGTATTGGAAGAGGTAACAAAAGGGAAGGTGCCGAAATCTACGTCCAGCATGCTGCCCTGCGCCCCTTCCGCCAGTACGGTCTTGCCCTGGCCGATCTTTTCATTGATAAAATATTCCCCGTTGACGAATTTGAACTGCCGCATGAATTCGAGCGCCTCGAAAAATTCTTCTTCCCATTCGGATATATCCTCATGAAAGTTAAGACCATCGAGGAGTTTCTGGTGCTTCAGGCGCAGCTTGATATATTGGGTCGTAAAGCTTTTGTCCAGCAGATCGCCTACTCTGAGGCCGTTGCGGCCCGTTTTGTCCATATAGGCCGGTCCGATCCCTTTCAGGGTGGAGCCGATCTTCTCATTCCCCTTCTGTACTTCGGATGCCTTGTCCAGGGCACGGTGGGTTGGCAATATAAGATGGGTCCTTTGTGAAATGTATAAATTCTTGCGGTAATCCACTCCGAACGCCGCCACGGACTCGCATTCTCTTTTGAGCGTCACCGGGTCCAGCACCACACCATTGCCGATCAGGTTGATGGTGTTCTCGTGAAAGATCCCCGAAGGGATCTGATGCAACACGATCTTTTTGTCACGAACGTATAAAGTATGACCGGCATTCGGTCCGCCCTGGAACCGGGCTATGAGATCGTATCGGGGAGCGAAATAATCAACTATCTTCCCTTTCCCTTCATCTCCCCACTGGAGTCCTAAGATTACATCAACCATTCAGTATAGATTTGCAGTTCGTTTATTCACAAAGCAGCAAAAATAGGGGATGGTCGGCTATTTAAAAAGACAATTATTCGGGGGAACCTAACTGTTCTCCGTGTCGAAGCGGTCTACGGTATGGATCCCGCTGAGCTGCTTCAGCCGTTGCGCCAGCTCCTCCAGCTCTTCTTTATCATGCACATAGATGCGGATATTACCTTCGAACAGGCCTTCTTTGGCTTCGATCGTTATCGCATTGATATTGAGCTTCAGTTCGCCCGAGATCAGATTGGTGATCTTATTGACCACGCCCACATCATCCATTCCCACGATGCGGATACCGGTGAGAAAGGATATCTCTTTGTTCTTGGCCCATTTGGTCTTTACCACACGGTGACCATAGTTGGCCATCAGCTTGGCCGCATTCGGGCAATTCGTGCGGTGTATGGTAAGCCCTTTTCCGACCGACACAAAACCAAAGACGTCGTCGCCCGGGATAGGCTTGCAACAGTTGGCCAGGGTATAGACGATCCGGTCGCTGCTCTCGCCGAAGATGATCAGCTCTGCGTCTTTGCGGGCCTCTGGTTTCGTATCCATCTTCATCTCCACGGGTTTCACCGGCCTGGGAGCCTCGAGCTTGTCGCCCAGCAGATTGAATTCCCGCAGCTCTTTCAGGTCGATATTCCGTACCGCCACCTGGTAGAAAAAATCCAGCGAAGAATTCAGCTTATAAAATGCCGTGAGGATATCGATGTTGTGCTGATTGTACGCCGCCCCGAAATTTTCCATCTTCCGCTGCACGATATATTTCCCTTCATCCGCGATCTTCCTCTTTTCTTCTTTCAGCGCGTCCTTGATCTTGCTTTTTGCCTTGGCCGTGACCACGATGCCCAGCCAGTCCTCGTTAGGCTTCTGCTTGCCGGAGGTAATGATCTCCACCTGGTCGCCGCTGCGCAGCTTGTGGCTGAGGGGGACCAGCTTATGATTGACCTTGGCCCCGATGCACTGCACTCCTATGGCGCTATGGATCGAAAAAGCGAAGTCCAGCGCCGTAGAGCCTATGGGCAGCATCTTTACGTCCCCCTTCGGGGTATAGATATAGATCTCTTCCGCCAGGAAGCTCGTCTTAAAGTCCTGCAGAAAATCGACGGAATCGTTGTCGTGGGTATTGAGCACTTCCCGGATCTGCTGGAACCATTTGTCGAAACGGCTCTCATCGGCAGTACCTTCCTTGTATTTCCAGTGCGCGGCAAGCCCTTTCTCCGCGATCTCGTTCATCCGCTTAGACCGGATCTGCACTTCCACCCATTTGCCCTGGGGGCCCATCACCGTCGTATGCAGGGCCTCGTAGCCGTTAGACTTGGGGTTGCTCAGCCAGTCCCGCAGCCGTTCGGGAGATGGATTGTATTCGTCCGTTATCATCGAATATACTTTCCAGCATTCTTCTTTTTCTTTTTCCGGCAGGGAATTGAGGATGACCCGGATGGCGAACAGGTCGTATACTTCTTCGAATGCGACGCCTTTCTTCCGCATCTTGTTCCAGATGGAATGGATGCTCTTGGGACGGCCGTAGATATCGAAACTAAACCCTCCTTTTTCCAGCTTGTCCTTTAGGGGCTTGACAAATTCGTTGATATACCGCGACCTTTCTCTTTTTGTTTCCGACAATTTCCTGGCGATCTCCCGGTATTCTTCCGGCTCGAGGTATTTCATGGCCAGGTCTTCCAGTTCAGTCTTGATATTGTACAGTCCCATGCGGTGGGCCAGCGGGGCGTAGATATACACCGTCTCGGAGGAGATCTTGAGCTGCTTCTCCCGCTTCATGCTGTCGAGGGTGCGCATATTATGCAGACGGTCGGCGAGCTTGATCAGAATGACCCTGGGGTCATCCGTCAGGGTGAGCAGGATCTTTTTAAAGTTCTCGGCCTGTCGCGAAGCGTTGACGTCGACGATATTGGAGATCTTGGTGAGGCCATCCACGATACGCGCGATCTCGCTGCTGAATTCCCTTTCCAGGTCTTCAAGGGTGATATCCGTATCCTCGACCGTATCATGCAGGAGGGCGCAGATCGTGGAACGGACGCCGAGACCGATCTCTTCCGAGCAGATCCGGGCTACTGCCAGGGGGTGCAGGATATAGGGCTCCCCGCTCTTGCGGCGCATCGTCTTATGCGCTTCCGCGGCCATTTCAAAGGCCACCCGGACCAGTTCCTTATCGCCCGGCTTCAATTTGGGCTTAAGAGACCGGAGCAACGCCCGGTATTCTCTGAGGATCAGCTTCTTTTCCTGGTCTTCGGTTAAATTATATTTCGGTATTGCGGCTACAGTTTCCATTTCCATGCATTACGAATTTACAAAAAAGTCTCCGTGCTTACCCGAGTTTATGGCGCCGATGCGCGGTTTTCGGGCAAAAAGCCTAATTTTGCTGCCCCAACTGCGGGTGTGGCGAAATGGCAGACGCACTAGACTTAGGATCTAGCGCCGCGAGGCATGGGGGTTCGAGTCCCTCCACCCGCACTTCCCTGTCAAAAGGTCTTCTGGTAATAACACCTGAAGGCCTTTTCTGTTTGATAAAATAGCTTACCTTTGCCCCCCGATAAAAAATAAACATATATGGCTACGATAACGAGGGAAAATATTGGCCTTTTAACGGACAAGATCACCGTGCAGGTCGCAAAAGGTGATTATCTGCCGTCATTTGAAAAGGCGTTAAAGAATTACGGTAAACAGGCGAATATCCCTGGTTTCCGGAAAGGAATGGTGCCTGCGGGGCTGATCAAAAAAATGTATGGTAGTTCCGTTTTCGCTGATGAGGTGCTCCGGACCGTGGAGAAAGAGCTGACCACGTATATGTCGAATGAGAAGCTGGAGATCTTTGCGCAGCCCCTGCCTCTTCCGGAGAATGATGCCCGCCAGATCGATATGGGCAAGCCTGACGACTACTCCTTTGCCTTTGAAGTGGGACTGAAACCGGCATTCAGCCTGGTCGACCTGGCCAGTGCAAAGCTGACCCGGTACAAAGTGGACGTAACGGATGAGATGGTCAATGAAGAAGTGGAGAGATTACAGACCCGCAATGGCAAAATGACCGAACCCGAAACGGTCGGTGGGGACGAATACGTGCTGAACGTGAATTTTACCGAGACGGATGCAAATGGAGCGCCTGTCGAAGGCGGCATCAGCAAAGACAATTCCCTGCTGGTAAAATATTTCAATGAAGCTACGCGCCCGAAATGGATCGGTCTTAAAAAAGACGATCATCTGGTGCTTAGCCTGGCCGGTGCTTTTGACGAAAAAGAAAGGGAATGGGTCCTCGGCGATCTGGGCCTTGCAAAGGACGATGCGGCCGCAGCGGATAAATTTTTCAAGATCCAGATCACAAAAGTAGGGCTTGTAGAAAAAGCCGCGCTGGATCCCGCGCTTTTCAAGGCAGCCTTCCCCGAAAAAGACCTGCAGACGGAAGAAGAATTCCGCACGGCGGTCCTGGAGCAGATCCAGGGGTACTGGGATGGTCAGAGCAGCAACCAGTTGCAGCATTCCCTTTATCACGAATTGCTGGAACATACGAATATCGGGTTCCCCGAAGATTTTCTAAAACGCTGGATGCAGTCCAACGGCGAAAAGTCCAAAAGCCAGGCGGAAGTGGAACAGGAATTCCCCTCTTTCGTCAACCAGCTGAAATGGACCCTGATCGTCGACAAGATCGTGAATGAAAATGGCATCGAAGTGAGCCCCGACGATATCCGGGCCTTTGCCAGACAACAATTGCTCGGATATATGGGCGGTCAGATGGGTGGCGGTGAACAGCCCTGGATAGCCGATTATGTACAGCGTATGATGCAGGACAAGAAATTCGTGGAAGACACCGTCCACAGGATCCAGACGGAAAAAGTATTCGGCTGGGCCGAAACGCAGATCAATGCAACCGAGAAGCCTATCAGCAAGGAAGCTTTCCAGCAACTGCAGGCGGAACATCAGCACCACGATCATTAGCGGCCGGAATGCTCCGTCTTCCCAGGGCCGGAGAGTTGACAGCGCAAACGACGGGAAAACTTCTTCGGGTAGCCGGAACAACATATTGGAACGACTTAATCATCAGACGCCTCCGTAAACTTCTACCGGGGCGTCCTCTTTTTCCTGCAACTCTGTCAGTTTTTTGGCAATTTCAAAGTTTGGACGGAGATTTGAAAGAGAGATTCCGGTTCCAGCCATAAGAATTGGAAATAAAAAATTGAAAAATACAACTATGATTCCTCAAAACGAGTTTGCAAAGTACGCTGTGAAACACCATGGGATTTCGAGCAACACTTTACACGATTACAACAAATATCTGGTCACCAATCTCACCCCGAACATTATTGAAGAACGCCCGATGAACGTAGCCGTAATGGACGTTTACAGCCGTCTGATGATGGACCGTATCATCTTTCTGGGCTATCCTATCAACGATGAGGTAGCCAATATCGTGACCGCGCAGCTGTTATTCCTCGACAGTACCGACCGCCACAGGGACATCCAGATGTATATAAACTGCCCAGGGGGCAGCGTATACTCCGGTCTGGGCGTCTATGACACCATGCAGTATGTTACACCTGACGTGGCGACCATCTGCATTGGCATGGCGGCCTCCATGGGTCAGGTACTGATGTGTGCCGGCACCAAGGGCAAACGCACGGCGCTGAAGCATAGCCGGATCATGATGCACCAGCCCAGCGGCTCTATCGGCGGCCAGGCGACGGACATCGAGATCACGGTGAACGAGATCAAGAAGCTGAGGAAAGAATTATACGAGATCACGGCATTCCATACCGGCAAAACGCCCAGGCAGGTGGAAAAGGACAGCGACCGCGATTACTGGCTGACGGCCGCCGAAGCAAAGGAATACGGACTGGTGGATGAGGTCCTGCTACAGAATCCCCGGAAGGAAAACAAAGAATAGCGGTCTGTTCCGGGGGAGTCCCGGCGGGCAGTTCAGGAAGGAAAAGCTCAAAAATTAAATTAGTCCCAATAAAAAATTGAAAATGAATTATTCAACATATCTGCAAAGACCTATACACCTGGATGACGAGCCCGATGAAAAGGAACCGAAAGAAGAAAAAGCGCCCGATCTGGGGATGCTGATGAAGAAGATGGAGAAATATTTCTTCGACAACAGAATCGTGGAACTATGGGGCGCCGTTGACGACCGCACGGCAAAAGAAGTGGTGACCAAGCTGAAACTGCTGGATGCCGACAAGCCCGGAGAGGAAATAAAGTTCTATATCAACAGTCCAGGGGGCATCGTGACCTCCGGCATGATCATCTACGACACGATGAAGATGCTCAAAAGCCCGGTCAGCACGATCTGTATGGGACTGGCCGCGTCCATGGGCTCGATCCTGCTTAGCGGGGGTGTCAAGGGACGGCGATTCGTATTTCCACATTCGGAGATCATGATCCACCAGCCCAGCCTTGGAGGCTATATGCAGGGGGTCAGCGTCGACCTCGAGATCCAGGCCAAACAGACCAAAAGAGTAAAAGAGGTCAGCGCAAGGATACTGGCCGAAAATTGCGGCAAGAAAATTGAGCAGGTGCTCAAGGATTTTGACCGGGATTACTGGATGGACGCCAAAGAAGCCATTGATTACGGCATCGTTGACCAGTTGATCGAGAAATTGTAAGTATACGATTGATTTACAGCTGATTTAAACGCTAAAAGTTGCTAAAGTACGTCCCAGGCCTGCGTTGGGACGTGTCTTTTTTGCACCACACAGGTATATCCACTGGCATAATCCAATAAGTTGGGTAACTTTACAGTCGTTAAACCAGATAATAAGAGATAATGGCAAAGAACACTTTACATTGTTCATTTTGTGGGCGTAACCGGGATGAGGTAAAAATCCTTATAGCGGGGCAGGAAGGGCATATCTGCGAGAACTGCGTCGAACATGCGCAGGAGATCATCCAGCAGGAGCTGATGATCCGTGAGGATAGCCCCGGCGGCACCCAGTTCAAACTGACCGTCAAAAAACCGGTTGAAATAAAGCGTTTTCTGGACGAATACATCATCGCCCAGGATGACGCGAAGAAAGTGCTGGCCGTAGCGGTGTACAACCATTACAAAAGGCTGCAGCAGAAAGTGGTGGAGAACGAGGTAGAGATCGAAAAGAGCAATATCATCATGGTGGGTGAAACGGGTACGGGCAAGACCCTGCTGGCAAAGACGATCGCCAGGCTGCTGAATGTGCCCTTCGCCATAGTGGACGCCACGGTGTTCACAGAGGCTGGCTATGTGGGAGAGGACGTAGAAAGCATCCTTACCAGGCTGTTACAGGTGTGCAACTACGATGTGGCTGCCGCTGAAAGAGGGATCGTGTATATCGATGAAATAGATAAGATAGCCCGCAAAGGGGATAACCCTTCCATTACCCGCGATGTGAGCGGGGAAGGCGTTCAGCAAGGATTGCTGAAGTTACTGGAAGGAACGGATGTGCTGGTACCGCCGCAGGGTGGAAGGAAGCATCCCGAGCAGAAGCTGATCAAGATCAATACTCAGAATATCCTCTTCATCTGCGGAGGGGCATTCGATGGGGTGGACAAGATCATTGCCCGCCGTATCAATACCAATGCAATAGGATTCAATGTCAATAAGGAACAGCAGGAGAACGCCAAGAAGAACCTGCTGCAATACGTGAACGCTCCGGACCTGAAGTCGTTCGGGCTGATACCCGAGCTGCTCGGCCGTCTTCCGGTGGTCACACATCTTGACCCGCTGGACAAGACGACCCTGCGTTCCATACTGACCGAACCGAGGAATTCGCTTATCCGTCAGTACACGCGTTTATTCGAGCTGGAAGGGATCGCGCTGAGCTTCGATGACGATGTATTCGATTTCATGGTCGAAAAGGCCGTGGAATACAAGCTCGGGGCCAGGGGGCTTCGCAGTATCTGCGAGAGCATCCTCAACGACGCCATGTTCGAGCTGCCCTCGGCCAAGGAAAGTAAATTCCACCTTGACCTGGAATATGCGCGGAAGAAATTTGACAAGAGCAAGATGAATTTACTGAAAGTGGCCTAACGACACGCGGAAAGGGCAGCTGCGGTTGTCCGTCCTTGTTAAAAATAGTATATGCAGGAACTGGTTGAACGCATGAAGGCAGAAGGCCTCACGGAAGAACAGGCCTACAAGGCCATAGAGGTGATCAAAGGCTTCACAAAAGAAAAATTCCCCCTTTTTGCCGGCGCCATCGATAAATTATTCGATAAATATGGGCCGAAGGATGCAGATGATTATCTGGCGTAATTACTTCAATATTTCGCGGGAGATCACCAGCTTCTGGATCTCGGATGTCCCCTCCCCAATCGTGCACAGTTTGCTGTCGCGGTAAAATTTCTCCACCGGAAAATCCTTTGTATATCCGTAGCCACCGAAGATCTGCACGGCTTCCGTGGCGGTCCTGACCGCTACTTCGCTGGCGTAATATTTGGCCATTGCCGATTCTTTGGTCATGGGCAGCCCCCTGTTCTTTCTGTCCGCGACCAAAGAATCGGCAATG
>DATHHO010000252.1:0-4508 GCA_035317125.1 Puia sp. | reverse complement strand
ATATCGTCCGGTCGAATGACGCCGATCTGCTCGACCGCTTAAAAAAAGGCCGCATCACCGCGCTGATCGGCATCACGAGCAAGGATGGCCAGAGCAACCGGCCTCCTTACGATATACACCTGAGAACCACCTCCGCGGGTGGAAAAGACCTTCCGATATTACAATCGATCCTTTCCTACAGCATCGACCGCATCAACAGCCAGGCCAATGCCGGGCAGAAAAATTATGCGACGATCTCCATGGAAGAGGTGCCGGGCAGGCATTACCGGATGATCGACTTCTATCTGCCGGGCATGCTGGGCTTCTCCCTCATCGGCGCGGCCGTCTTCGGGGTCTCCTTCCTGTTCTTCTCCCTCCGGGAAACCCTCGTGCTGAAACGGATGTATTCCACGCCCGTCCGGAAAGGATATATCGTATTGGGAGAAGGCATCGGACGTGTGATCTTTCAACTGGTCACCGCAGCCGTGCTCATCCTTTTTGGAAAAGTTTTTTATCATTTCACGCTGGCCAACGGCATCGTCACCTTCCTCGAGCTGATGGCGCTCAGCCTGGCCGGATTGCTGGTGTTCATGGGCTTTGGCTTTATCATCAGCAGCGTCGCCAGGAACCAGAATGTGATCCCGATCTATGCAAACCTGTTCATGTTCCCGCAATATTTTCTGTCAGGCACCTTTTTCCCGAAAAGCCTGATGCCCCAGAGCATACAGTGGATCATCAACATACTGCCGCTGACGGCCCTCAACGACGCCATGCGGAAAGTGTCCTTCGAAGGCGCTCATCTCTGGAATGTCGGAAAAGAACTGACGATCCTCGGGGTCTGGTGCATCGTAATCTATGCCCTGGCGACAAAGTTCTTCCGTTGGGAGTAAACCCAATCCGGATCCCCGACCCAATTTCACCGGCCCGGATCAATAGACTCGAAATAAAAGTATTGTTAAAATTTTTTGGAGCATGCATGTGATAAAAGCCGGCCTGATCTGCGCCCTCCTGTTCTTTCTGGTCCTGACGGGGATCTCCCTGCTCTTTCCGTCTCACCAGCGCGTCTCGCGGGCCATAAACATCGCGGCCCCCGCGGCAAAGACCTATGCTGTCCTGGGCGACCTGCGGACCTGGGATGACTGGAACAGCTTTATAAAGGGCACCCCATTGACGGGGAGGTCTTTTTCCTCGCCTTCCTCCGGTGCAGGCGCCTCGCTCCGGTCGGATCAGCTGAACATCACCATCCTGGCCAGCACCCCGGATTCCGTGCGGATCGACTGGGACCAGACCCGTGGCAAACGGTTTACAGGCGGGTTCAATATCATGCAGCTCAGTCAGGACAGCCTCACCGTTCAGTGGTGGTTCGACTTTCAGTTCCGCTGGTACCCGTGGGAGAAATTCGGGAGCCTTGTCTATGACCATAAGCTCGGCCCCGTTATGGAAGAATCATTGGCCGGACTGAAGCGTTTTTTGGAAAACTCTAAGTAACTTTAGCGGCCTCCGGATTTACCGGCGGCTTAAAAGATCGTAAATTAAAACAGCACTATATGAAGAACACACTCTTATTGTTGTCCTCTTTCTTTTTCTTCGGGCTTCTGGCTACCGCCCAGCCCTCGCATCCTAACAGCCCGCACGACACCCTCCGCACAAAGGACCTCACGGTGACCTACGGACGCCCTTCCACCAAAGGAAGAGAGATCTTCGGGAAACTGGAACCATACGGTAAGGTCTACCGTTGCGGCGCAGACGAAGCAACCACGATCACATTTGCAAAAGACGGCAAATTCGGGGGAAAGGATATAAAGGCAGGCAAATACTCCCTGTTCGTGATCCCGGAAGCCACGAAATGGACCATCATCCTGAACAGCGAGCCTAAGCAATGGGGCGCCTATGATTATGAGAAGAATAAATCCAAGGACGTTCTCCATGTCGATGTTCCGGTGACCAACCTGTCTTCCACGGTAGAAAAGCTTACCATCGATGCTCCGGGTAAGGACCTGACCATCGCCTGGGACAAGACCAAGGTCGCCATCCCATTAAGCTTCTGATCGGATAATTACTCCATCACAACTCATCACGATAGCCTGTCCGCGGACAGGCTATTTCATTTTCACGCCGCTCCAGGACCCGCAATCCTCGCGATGTATCCCAGCAGGAATGCATATACCCGCTCCAGTTCTTCCATGGTTATACAGTAGGGTGGCATGATATAGACCGTATTGCCCAGCGGGCGCAGATAGATGCCGTTGAGCAACGATTCCTGCGTAATGGCGCCGGCGACCGGATTGATATATCCGTCCCTGCCTTCACCGACCTCGAATGCAATAACGGTGCCCAGTACGCGCACATTCCTGACGACCGGATAACTCTCTAATTTCGCGGCAAAGGTCCTGTGCCGTTCCGCGATCGCGTCCAGGCTCCTCCGGCATTCTTCTTTTTCCAGAAGGTCCAGGCTGGCGAGGGCGGCAGCGCATGCGAGGGGATTGGCTGTAAAAGAATGCCCGTGGAAAAGGGTCTTTGTTTTATCATCGCTCAGAAAGGCGCTGAAGATCCTTTCCGTGGTGGCGGTGACGCCGAGCGCCGTGGTACCGGTGAGACCCTTGCTCAGACAGATCATATCGGCCTTATGCCGGAGCCATCCGCCGGCAAATAATTTACCCGTTCGTCCAAAGCCCGTGAGCACCTCATCTGCAATACAAAGGATCCCCGCAGCCTGCACCGCCCCGAGCAGTTCATCCAGCATCTCCGGCTCATACATCTTCATGCCGCCCGCACCCTGTAACAGCGGCTCATAGATAAAGCAGGCGATCTCTCCGGCCTTTTCGGCGATCATCGACTTCAGCGCTTCAATATTTCCTTCCTCCGGCGTATCGATAAACAGGGTCCCGAACAGATAGTCCCCGAAGGCCGCCGTGAACACGCTGCGTTCACTGACGCTCATGGCCCCGAAGGTATCGCCATGATAGGCATTCCGGAAAGCCAGTATTTTGTTGCGCGTCCTCATCCCATTTCTCCCGGCAGCCCTTGCTCCAGCCTCATCCCCGGCTCCGCCAGCAGCCCTCTCTGCCGGACCAGCATCCCCCTCCTGATTCCTCCAGTACTGGATCGCCATTTTTATGGCCACTTCCACGGCCGTAGACCCGTTATCGCTGTAGAAAACCTTCGAAAAATCGCCTGGCAGCAGCGGAAAAAGCCTTTCGGCCAGCTCCACCGCCGGTTCGTGCGTGAAACCGGTAAAGATCACATGCTCCAGCTTCAGGGCCTGCTCATATATCTTTCCGGCGATATATGGGTTGGCATGCCCGTGAATGCTTACCCACCAGCTGCTGATGGCGTCGATGTAGGAATTGCCTTTCTCATCGAACAACAAGCTACCTTTGCCCTGTACGACCGGGATAGGGGCGAGGTTGTTCTTATGCTGGGTATAGGGATGCCAGATCGCCTGCCGGTCCCTTTCCGTTAGTGTTCTTTCCATTGGAGCAAAGATAGGGTAGTCGCCCGGATAGGAAGGGCAGGCTGCCGGTCATAAGAGAAAGGGGCCGGATGCAACGGCGACACCAGTTTAATTGTCAAGGGCGTTAACAAAGAGATTAATGGATCACTACCAGTTGGTCAGAGACTGTCTGAAGGGAAACGCGGTTGCTCAGAAGCAGCTGTATGACCATTTTGCGTCTGTCATGCTGGGAGTATGCTATCGCTATACCAAATCCATGGTCGACGCGGAGGACGTGCTGCAGGAAGGGTTTATGATGGTCTATAAGAACCTGTATCAGTTCAAGTTCTCCGGGGAACTGGGGGGATGGATCCGCAGGATCATGGTGAATACCGCCATTAACTACCTGAAAAAGAACAGCCGTTATCAGACCGACCTGCTGTTTACGGACAGCTCTTTACACCCGGTATCCACAGACGACCCTGAAGTGTCCCTGAGCGCAAAGGAATTGTCGGAACTGATCCGGCAACTGCCCCCCGGATACCAGACGATCTTTAATCTGCACGCCGTGGAAGGATACAGCCATGTGGAGATAGGAAAGATAATGGGGATCAATGAAGGAACTTCCCGTTCGCAATATGCGCGGGCCAGAGCATTACTGATAAGCTGGATAAAGAAACTGTCAGCGATAAATAAAAACGAGACGTATGCACGACCCTGAATTTGAGAAAAAAGTGCAACAAAAGATGGAGGAGCTGCAATTCAGCCCTTCCGAAATTGTGTGGACAAATCTGGAAAAACAGATCAATACAAAGAAAAAGCGCCGCATTCCGTTGTTCTGGCTATTCTTCTTGCCTGGCTTGCTGGTCGGAGCCGCCGGCGCTTATATGGTTTTTAGCCCCGCCACAAAGCTTTCCGACCTTTCCACCATAACCACCGTGCCATCCGCCGCCGCTCCGTCTGCCGCCACCTCTTCGGCACCGCCGGTTCGCCCGGCCGTTCCTTCAACTTCTGACGCTTCGATATCCGTCGCGCCCCGGACTGCCGCTGCAACACCTCTGACACCCGCACCGGCCACCGCCACACCTCTGACACC
>DATHHO010000251.1:0-25496 GCA_035317125.1 Puia sp. | reverse complement strand
TCGCCTGCAGGGCCTGTTCCTTTGTCAGCCCATAAGCCGCCGCAGTCCCCGCATTGAACATCAGGTTGTGATAGCGGCTTTCTTCATGCTCGTCATTGAGGGCGAACAGCACACCCGCCTTCTGCAACTGCGCCGGCGTTTTATAAGGCTGATCGACGTCATCATCTTCCGTGGATGGCAGGGCATGTTCCTCCTTCAGGATGACGGCGATATTATTTTGTTTCAGCAGATCGGCGATCAGCCAGCTCTCGCTGCCGCCTACGATCACTTCGTCGAAACCGAACTCTTTGGCAAAATCGATCGCTATAAGCATCTGCTTGACCTGATCGCCATGGATGAATAATTTCTGCTGCCGGCTGAACAGCCCTTTTACCGCTTCGAATTTCAGATTGGTTTCCTTGTGTGTGGACTCCCGCCCGTAAGCTTTAGCCTCGCGGAAAAAAGTCCTGACCTCGTCTATTTTTTCGAGGGCCAGCTTCACCGGATCGCCGGGAGGCTGTGCGCCTGGGAAACCGCCCCCTCCGCCAAACCGCCGCGGTCTGCTGATAAAGGTGGGCAGGTTCAGGTGAATGGCCCCATCCATTTTATAGGCCGCATCTTCCCAGTTCCACGCATCCAGCTGAACGACGGTGGAAGATCCGCTGATGGTGCCGCCCTGCGGCGCTACGCCTGCCAGCAGGATGCCGTTCGATTTCAGCGTGTTGATCACCTTTGAATCCGTATTATAGGCGACGATGGAACGGATGCTTGGGTTCAGATCGCCCAGCTCGGAGAAGTCGTTCGATCCCCTGACCCCGCTGCCTATTTCATGAAGTCCAAGGTCTGTCACGGGAAGGATCAGACCGGGATAGATCTGCTTGCCTTTGGCATCGATCAGCTTTACCTCGCCGCCAGGGGCCGTAAGGCCTGTTCCTATTTTGACGATCTTTCCATTGTCCACCTCGATGGAACCGCCTTCGATGACCTGACCATTGCCGACATGGATGGTGCCGCCCGTGATGAATAATTTTCCTTTATAGTCCTTTGCCGGATAGATATCGTCCTGGGCCTTCACCGTTGCCGCGGAGAGCAGCAGGGAGCCGAGGCTGAAAAAAGCAGCCTTCGCGAAGGTCTTCATGGAAACCATATTATTGTTGAATAGTGATTGCATTTCCTTTATAATTTATTTGTTCGTGTTTGTAACGGTGTTGCCATCGCTGTCTCCATCCCCATCCTCATCGATGGTCAGCATGCCTTCATGCCGTCCATGGTCGCCACAACTGAGCAGGATCTGGAAGCTGGGTGTCGCAGGCTGCACGGAAGCTCCGCCTTTTTTCTCCCCGATCATCTTCTGCACAAGACGGTTGCGTTCCTCCGAGATACTTTTCCGCAGGGCCGCATCGCGGTCGATATCATAATAGACGATGCCATCCACGATCGTTTTCTCCGAACGGGCGTAAATGCTTAAGGGATGATCGCTCCACAATACCAGATCGGCGTCCTTGCCTACCTTGACGCTGCCTACCTTATCGGACACATGCAGGGCTTTTGCGGGGTTCAGCGTGACCATTTTCAGTGCATCCTCTTCGCCCATGCCTCCGTACTTCACACTCTTGGCTGCTTCCTGGTTGAGGCGGCGCGCCTGCTCCGCATCATCGGAATTGATACAGACGTTCAGCCCCACTTTCTGCATGATAACGGCATTGTAGGCCATCGCATCCTGCACTTCCATTTTATAATACCACCAGTCGGAGAAGGTAGAGACATTTGCGCCATGCTCTTTCATCTTATCGGCCACTTTATAGCCTTCGAGGATATGGGTAAAGGTGTTGACCCTGAACCCGAATTTTTCGGCTACCCGCATCAGGCTCGTGATCTCGCTCTGCACATAGGAATGGCAGGTGATAAACCGTTTGTGGTTCATGATCTCCACCAGTGCATCGAGTTCCAGATCACGCCGGACAGTCGGGGCCGCCGATCCTTTCTTCTTACTGGCATCGGCCGCCTTCCATTCATTCTCGTAATCACGGGCCCTCGTAAAGGCATCCGTCAGTACTTCCTCCACGCCCATACGGGTGTCGGGGAAACGATTGTTGTTCTGGGAGGTAGTCCTTTTTACATTCTCGCCCAATGCAAATTTGATAAATGGATCTGCGCCCTTGAATTTGAGCCCATCGTCATTGACGCCCCAGCGTAGCTTGATCAGCTGTGTCTGCCCGCCGATGGTATTGGCAGAGCCGTGAAGGATATGCGATGAAGTAACGCCGCCGCTCAGCTGCCTGTAGATATTGATATCTTCCGGGTTCAGGTTATCCGCGATCCGCACTTCCGAAGTGACGGACTGAGCGCCTTCGTTGATGGACATGGCGGCGATATGCGAATGCTCGTCGATGATGCCGGCCGTCAGGTGCTTGCCTGTTCCGTCGATGACCTTTGCACCCGCAGCGGAAAGATTCTTACCGATGCCCGCGATCCGGCCATCCTTCACCAGCACATCCGTATTCTCCAGCTTACCTTCCTTTTCATTGGTCCACACCGTAGCATTCCGGATGAGGAGGTCCTGTTGTCTGGGCAGGCTGTCCCATCCATATCCGTCAAAGGGATACACGACCTTGCCAATACGGGGAATCCTTTTTCTTGCCGAATCCGGCACGGGTGGACTAGCTTTTACAAAGCTGGCGCTCCAGATCACCGGATTGCCCGCAGAATCCTGACCGTTCCCGTTCCAGGTATTCCCGTTCGAAACCCCGCTGAGACGTGTGACTGCGGCAACACCGCGACCACCAAATCTTCTTCCGCCGCCGGGACTTGCTCCCGGGGCTGCTCCACCCGCTTCCGCGCCACGGGCGGCGCCCATACCGGGACCTTCACCGGAACGTCCACCGGGACCGCCGGGACTACCTGGACCGAAGCTCAGCGTGATGAGCTTACCGTCATAGCTGAACTTTGCGGTGAGCGTATCCTTGCCAATGACGCTGGCTGCGTTCCCTGATTTTACCTCCAGCGTATAGCTGGAAGAGACGCCCGCGCCAAAAGCTGGCTGGATCGTCAGGCTGTACTGGCCTTTGATATCTTTCCAGGCCTCTTCTTTTACGGCATATTTTTTCCCCTGCACCCAGTTCTCCACGATGCTGGTCTTTTCCGCAAAGACGGGGCCGGTTGTGATGAGGAAATTGGCCAGTTTGCCGGCATCGAGGCTACCTACTTTATCATAGATGCCAAGAACCGTGGCCGGCGTTCTGGTCAGCGCTTCGAATGCCTTGCCCTCTGTCAGGCCATAATCGAATGCCTTGCGCAGGTTGACGAGGAATTGTTTCTCATCCCGGAGGTCGGAGCTGGTAAGACAGAAAGGGATGCCCGCCTTTTCAAAGGCCCCTGGATTGGTCGGCGCCATTTCCCAGTGCTTCATGTCGGTGAGGGATACGAAGCGGGCGTCATTCGGATCTTCGACGTCCATAGCCTGTGGAAAATTCAGCGGCACGATAAAAGTGGCCCTGGTAGCGGCAATTTCGGATATGCGCTGATATTCATTGCCGCCCGCCTTGATAATATATTGAACGCCGAACTCATCGCCGATCCTGTCCGCGCGGATATCATTCCATTTATCACCTGCGTCGAACAACTGTGGGAGAGTTTGTTCATCGATCCATGCCTGGAGGCTGAGATTGGCGCCTTCATGCGCCGGCTGGCTCTTATACCATTGCGCATCCAGATAGGTCTGGCGCAGTAAGGCGATGGAGCCCATCAGCGAACCGGGATAGCTCTGCGTCGATGTCCCCTTGGATAAAGAATAATTTGCGGAGGCTCTTTGTTTGACCATGACGAGATTTTCATTCTCGTTGGCCAGGGTGACGATGGCGCCGGAGCCCCGGGCGATACCGTCCTTCATATGCGTCAGCACGGTGCCAAAACCATTCTCCCGCAATGGCTTTGCCTTTGCATCGTCCACCGCGAAGATCCTCGAGGCATCGGTCTCGGGATGGATGGCCTGGTTCCAGTTATAAGCCCCTTTGGTATTGGAATTTAATTGCGCAGGGGCCCGGAAGTCAAACCCGGCTCCTCTTGTCCTCTCTCTTTCGGGGCCTGCAACCCCATAATCGCTGTAGATATCTATAAAGGAAGGATAGATATACTTGCCGCTGCAGTCTATGACGACGGCGTCCTTTGGCAGGCTCAGACCGGCGCCGGCGCCGACGATCAGTCCATCACGGATGATCAGGGTGGCTCCGGTAAGGGTCGTCTGGCCATCTTTCACAAGGGTAGCATTCGTAAAGGCGTAGCAACCTTGCCGGGGATCAGCGACCCCATTGACAGGAAAGGTAGTTTGTGCGGTTGAAAGGAATACCAGGGACAGTAGCCCGGTGACAAGGGCCATTGTTTTCCCCGGAGGACGATACCGGAAAATTCTCATGTGTGTTAGTTTTTAGTCGTGTAAAAATGATGTCTCAATTTACTGAAATGGAGTAATTTCGGCTTTAGAATGTTATTAGCGGTCAGGCACAAACAATTTACGGATGAACATCGCCTCTTATATCGATCATACGATCCTGAAGCCGACAACAACTTATATTGAAATTAAAAAAATATGTGAGGAGGCGCTGCGTTATAAATTCGCCGCGGTATGCGTTCCTCCGCCCATGATCGGAAAAGCCAGGGAATTTTTATCGGCATCGGCCGGATTCGCGGACCGGTCGGTGAGTGCTGGATCAGGGAATCATTCAATAGCTGGGAATGCGGTATCGGCCGTGTCCGTGAAGGTCGCGACGGTGATCGGTTTCCCGTTCGGCTATTCCACAATAAAGGCCAAGCTGGCCGAAGTGGAGCAGGCGGTGGGCATGGCCGATGAGCTGGATGTGGTCATCAACCTGATCGCACTCAGGAATGGCGACTGGAGCTACCTTGAAGAGGAAATGCAGGCGATCGCGGAGGCTGTGCATGGATATAAAGGACTTGCTCGCGGGAATGCGGATGTCAATGGGAATGCGGACGCCCATGGGAGAATACTGAAAGTGATCATCGAAAGCGGGATCCTCAGCGATGAAGAGATCATAAGATGTTGCGAAATATACAGCCGGGTGGGCGTCGATTTTCTGAAGACCTCCACAGGCTATGCGGAAAAAGGGGCTTCCGTGCATGCCGTACAGCTGATGCGCCTGCACCTTCCCCCCTCCATCCAGATAAAAGCATCCGGCGGCATCCGTAGTTATACCTTTGCCAGACAGCTGATCGGGGCCGGAGCCGACAGGCTGGGGTGCAGCGCCAGCGTAGAGATCGTGCGGGAAGAAGAAGGGGCGGACAAGGACCCGTCAGCCGCAACAAAGGACGGCTATTGAGCGGGATCGGGGCCGGCAGGTCCTGGCTGAGATTTTGCAGGAACAATAAAAAGAAAGAAATGTATAAATGCCTCATTATCCTGTTGTTATTCATCTCTCAACAAACCTGGGCCCAGGCCGACACCACTAGTGTAGTGGTCAACAAGGATGCCCGGGTGGACGAACTGATCCGCAAGCAGGTGGAGATCAACGAAGAAACGACCCGAGACAGCAGACGCAACATGCCGGGCTTCCGCCTTCAGGTCATCAGTTCGCAGGACCGCAACAAAGTATTTGCCGCCAAGGCGAGGATCTTGCAGCAATTCCCCGATCTGAAGCCCTATCTCATGTACCAGGCTCCCAATTACAAGCTGAAAGTGGGAAATTTCAAGACTCAGGAAGAGGCGGAAGAATATCAGAAGGAACTGTCCCGGCTCTTCCCTTCCGGTTTGTTCATCATACGCGACACCATCGAAGTGAAGCTGGAGAAAATGAAGGAGGAAGGGGATAATTAAATCTATTCAATGCTAAAAGATAAGATCCAGCAGCTGGCAGAACAATACGCTCCCGAATTCATTTCGATCAGGCGCCACCTGCACGAACATCCCGAATTAAGTTACCAGGAATTTGAGACCTCGAAATTTGTCCAGGGCAAATTATCGGAGACGGGTATCCCTTTTCAGACCATGGCGACAACGGGTGTGGTTGGATTGATCAAAGGGAAGAACCCGGAAAAAAGGACCATCGCCCTGCGGGCAGACATGGATGCCCTGCCGATAAAGGAAGAGAACGATATTTCTTACCGCTCGAAGAATGAAGGCGTGATGCACGCCTGCGGTCATGACGTGCATACCTCCATTCTGCTGGGCGCCGCAAGGATCTTGCATGAGCTGAAGGATGAATGGGAAGGAACCGTGAAACTGATCTTTCAGCCAGGGGAAGAAAAAAATCCTGGCGGGGCCAGCCTGCTGATAAAGGAAGGCGTGCTGAAGGACCCTGCGCCGCAGGCGATCTTTGGTCTGCACGTACACCCCGGCCTTGAGACCGGCAAGCTGAGCTTCCGGGGCGGCATGGTGATGGCCAGCGCTGACGAGATCTATATCACGATCAGAGGGAAAGGCGGACATGCCGCGGCACCCCATCTCACCGTCGATACGATCCTGGTGGCCTCGCACCTCGTAGTCGCCCTGCAGCAGATCATCAGCCGCAACCGCAACCCGCTGTCTCCTTCTGTCTTGTCGATCTCTTCCATACAGGGTGGGCACACCACCAATGTCATCCCCACCGAAGTAAAGCTGATGGGCACATTCCGGGCCATGGACGAGCAATGGCGCTTCGCCGCGCATGAGCTGATCCGCAAGCTGGCGACGGAGCTGGTGCACAGCATGGGTGCGGAGATCGACCTGCATATCGACATTGGCTATCCGATGGTCTACAACAACGAATCCCTCGACAGTATTGCCCGCAGGGAGGCGGCCGTCTATATGGGGAAAGAGAATGTGCTGGAGACGGAAATACGCCTCGGCGCAGAGGATTTCGGTTATTATACCCGCCAGATCCCCGGTTGCTTCTACCGGCTCGGGGTAATGAATGTTGGAAAAAATATCGTTTCGGGCGTTCATACGCCTACTTTTAACATCGATGAGTCCGCCATCGCCATCGGCGCCGGCATGATGGCCTGGCTGGGGAGCCACATTGATTTTAAGGGATAAACCGCATTTTCGTATTTTGCACCATAAAGGTTGACAGGCAGATCCTTCTGATCCGCGCCGGCAGACAGCCGGTGTATGGACAGGGAGCTGCTGGTAGATAAAATTCCAGTATGCACAAAAAACAGCTCCGCAAAGAGCAGGCTCTTGAGTATCATTCCAAAGGGAGGCCTGGCAAGATCGAAGTCGTGCCGACCAAGGAGGCTAAGACACAAAGGGATCTGTCCCTGGCTTATTCTCCCGGCGTGGCAGAGCCCTGTAAAGAGATTGCGAAGAATGTCGAAGACGTATATAAATATACCGCCAAGGGTAACCTCGTCGCGGTGATCACCAATGGTACGGCCGTGCTGGGACTAGGGGATATCGGCCCAGAAGCGTCCAAGCCGGTGATGGAAGGAAAGGGCGTTCTCTTCAAAATATTCGCCGACATCGATGTATTCGACATAGAGATCAACGAAAAAGATCCCGAAAAATTCGTTCAGATCGTCCGTGCGCTGGAGCCGACCTTCGGAGGCATCAACCTGGAAGATATCAAGGCCCCGGAATGCTTCTACATCGAGAAACAGCTGAGGGATACGCTGAAGATCCCCGTCATGCACGATGACCAGCATGGCACGGCGATCATCAGCAGCGCGGCCCTTCTGAACGCCCTCGACGTTCAGAAGAAAAAGATCGACCGGGTACGCTTTGTGATCAATGGGGCCGGGGCAGCCGCCATGGCCTGTACAAAATTGTATGTGGCGCTGGGCGCAAAGCACGAACATTTTATCCTGTTCGATAAGGACGGCGTCATCCATGAAGGACGCACCGATCTTGACGAAGAAAAAAAGAAGTTCGCCGTACCCAGAAGCGACTGGACCCTGGAAAAAGCGATGAAGGACGCGGACGTTTTCGTGGGCCTGAGCGTAGGTGGCGTGGTCACCGCGGAGATGGTAAAGAGCATGGCTAAAAAGCCCATTGTCTTTGCCATGGCCAACCCCGACCCAGAGATCAGCTATGAAACGGCCACGGAAGTGAGGGATGATATCATCATGGCCACAGGACGGAGCGATTATCCCAACCAGGTCAACAACGTGCTGGGCTTCCCCTTTATTTTCCGGGGGGCGCTGGATGTCCGGGCGACGCAGATCAACGAAGCGATGAAGCTGGCGGCCGTAAAGGCTTTGGCGGACCTGGCCAAGACGCCGGTGCCGGATATCGTGAACATGGCCTATAATGAGAAAACGATTGTTTTCGGACCGACCTATATTATTCCCAAGCCCCTCGATCCCCGGCTGCTGTCCACGGTAGCGCCAGCCGTCGCGAGGGCCGCGATGGAGAGCGGCGTCGCACAGATCACCATACCCAACTGGGATGCCTATGCCATCGAGCTGAACAAGCGGCTGGGCCTGGACAATCAGCTGATCCGTCTGCTGGGCAGCAAGGCGCGTATGAATCCCAAACGCCTGGTCTTTGCCGAAGCGGATAACACCAAGATCCTGAAAGTGGCCCAGATCCTCTATGATGAAGGTGTTGCCTATCCCATCTTGCTGGGTGACGCCAAAAAGATCCGTCATATCGCTGCGGTGAACAATATCGACATCGAAGGCCTGCCGATCATCAACCCGCACAACGATGAGTACGAGGAGCAGCGGAAAAGGTTTGGAGAGCTGTTCTTCGCCAAACGCCAGCGAAGAGGGTTCAATAAATACGAAGCCCTGAAAATCATGCGTGACCGCAATTATTTCGGCTGTATGATGGTCGAGACGGGAGAGGCCGACGCCATGATCTCCGGGCTCACCAAGAATTATCCCGATACGATCCGTCCCGCATTACAGGCCATCGGCACCGAGGACGGTGTAAAGAAAATAGCGGGCATGTACCTGTTGCTGACCAAGAAGGGACCGCTGTTCCTTGCCGATACCACCGTAAATTTCAATCCCACGGCGGAAGAGCTGGCGGATATCACGCTGCTCGTTGCCCGGGAAGTACAGAATTTCAACCTTACGCCCCGCATCGCCATGCTGAGCTATTCCAATTTCGGCACGAGCAATTCTCCGGAAGCCCGGCTGGTGGCGGACGCAAAAAGGATCGTGAAGGAAAGGGACCCATCCCTCATCGTAGATGGTGAAATGCAGGCCAGCGTCGCGCTGAACAATGAGCTGATCAAAGAAAATTATCCTTTCAGCGAGCTGGTAGACCAGGAAGTGAATACCCTGATCTTCCCCAACCTGGCAGCGGGCAATGTAGCATACAATCTGTTGAAGGAAGTGGGCGGTGCAGATGCGATCGGCCCGATCCTGCTGGGGCTGAAAAAACCCGTGCATGTGCTGCAACTGGGCAGCTCGGTACGCAATATTTATAACATGGCCCTGGTGGCCGTGGTCGATGCGCAGATCAAGTGCAAGCTGGTACACGAAGCAACCATGCAGAAAGGGCCCTGGTGGAAGAGGACGAAAAAATAAAAAAGTATTTTATTTCATGAAGATATTTACAGAATTTGGTCGCTATCTGCTGATGCTTAAGGGGATGTTCTCGAAGCCGGAGAATGCGAAAATGTACTGGAAAGAATTTATGCATCAATGCTCCGATATCGGCATCGGCTCCCTCGGCATCGTGGTGATCATTTCTGTATTTATGGGCGCCGTGTCCACCTTGCAGACGGCCTACCAGCTGGTGAGCCCGTTTATTCCCTTGTCGACCATCGCACAGATCGTACGCGATACCGTGATCCTCGAGTTCTCTCCTACCCTTGTCTGTATCGTCCTGGCCGGGGTGGTCGGCAGTAAGATCGCCAGCGAGCTGGGTAACATGCGGGTCAGCGAGCAGATCGACGCGCTGGAGATCATGGGCATCAATACCAAGACCTATCTGATCCTGCCAAAGCTGCTCGCAGCTCTCGTCGTCATCCCGATGCTGGTGGTGATCTCGGCAGTGCTGGGCATCTGGGGCGGCAGGCTTGCGGGTACGCTGACGGGCATCTTGTCCGGAGCGGCATACGACAAGGGGCTGCACCAGTTCTTCAAACCATATAATGTTTTCTTTGCCCTGGCCAAGGCCTATACTTTTTCATTCATCATTTCCAGCATCCCGGCTTATTATGGATACTATGTAAAGGGTGGGGCGCTGGAGATAGGAAGGGCCAGCACCAAATCGGTGGTGGTCAGCTGCGTGCTGGTGCTGTTCGCGGATTACCTGCTGGCAGCATTGCTGTTGTAAGGAAGACGCGGCCCACGTCAGCCCGCGCAGTTGGGTCTGAGAACCAGGGTTGTCTTGCGACATGACGGATTATTTGATGACATAAAACAAGCAGATGATCGAAGTAAAAGATATCCGGAAAGGGTTTGGCGACAAGATCGTCATCGATGATGTCAGCGCCATCTTTCAGACGGGCAAGTGTAACCTCATCATAGGCACCAGCGGCAGCGGCAAGACCGTGCTCATGAAATGCCTGGTCGGCCTCTTCGAGCCGGACAGTGGAGAGATTGGCTATGACGGACAGAATTTTTCGGAGATGAACGACGACCAGCGGAAGGAATTGCGGCAGCAGATCGGCATGTTGTTCCAGGGATCGGCCCTTTTCGACAGCATGACGGTGGAGCAGAACGTGATGTTCCCTCTGGACATGTTCACCAAAAAGACCTATGCCGAGAAGCTGAAGCGGGTGAACGAAGTGCTGGACCGTGTCAACCTAAAGGATGTCAACAAAAAATTCCCCGCCGAAATTTCAGGGGGGATGAAGAAAAGGGTGGGCATCGCCAGGGCCATCGTGCTCAACCCCAAATACCTGTTCTGCGACGAGCCGAATTCCGGTCTCGACCCGCAGACCTCGCTGCTGATCGACAAGCTGATCAAGGAGATCACCATCGAATATAATATCACGACCGTCGTGAATACCCATGACATGAACAGCGTAATGGAGACCGGCGATCATATCATTTATATGTATCAGGGGCTGAAGGAATGGGAAGGCAGCAACAAGGAGATCATCTTCAGCAAGAACAAAAGGTTAAATGATTTCATTTTCGCTTCCGAATTCCTCCAGGATGCAAAAGACATGCGCATGCTGGAAGTAAAGGGCAAGATCGATAACAACCGGAATATGGACGACTTGTTGAAGTAATGCCATTTTTCCCCTATTTTTGCCCCCTCAAACGATCGTTTCAAACCAATAATAATGGCAATTTTAGTTAACAAGAACTCCAGGATCATCGTACAGGGTTTTACCGGAACAGAAGGGACTTTCCATGCTACGCAGATGATCGAATACGGCAGCATCGTAGTGGGCGGCGTTACACCCGGCAAGGGCGGCTCCACCCATCTTGAAAAACCCGTGTTCAATACGGTGGCCGACGCCGTAAAAGCAACAAGCGCCAACGTATCCATCATTTTCGTACCTCCGGCATTTGCAGCCGATGCGATCATGGAGGCCACCGAGGCCGGCATCGAACTGGTCGTCTGTATCACGGAAGGTATTCCGGTGCAGGATATGGTAAAGGCAAGAAATTATCTGCAGGGCAAAAAGACACGTCTGATAGGGCCAAACTGTCCAGGGGTGATCACGGCCGGTGAGTGCAAGGTCGGTATCATGCCGGGCTTCGTTTTCAAGCCTGGAAAGATCGGCATCGTATCGAAATCCGGTACCCTGACCTATGAGGCTGCCGATCAGGTGGCCAAGGCCGGACTCGGTATCTCTACGGCAGTCGGCATTGGTGGCGATCCGATCATCGGTACGCCAACCCGCGAGGCGGTGGAATTATTGATGAACGATCCCGCAACGGAAGGGATCGTCATGATAGGCGAGATCGGTGGCAGTATGGAAGCCGAGGCCGCCAGATGGGTGAAGGATAATTCGAGGAAGCCGGTAGTTGGGTTTATTGCAGGTCAGACCGCGCCTCCGGGCCGACGCATGGGCCATGCAGGCGCCATTATCGGCGGAGCGGATGATACGGCCGCTGCTAAAATGAAGATCATGGCCGAATGCGGCATCTATGTCGTACAGAGCCCGGCGGACATCGGAGCAATGATGGCGAAGGTCCTCAAAAAATAAAAATACTTAACAAATAAAGAGCCCCCGGTAATTACCGGGGGCTCTTTATTTATTTATACCTGATTACCAATATCTGCGGTCTTTGCGCAGATCACGACGATCATGATAGGTATCCCGGCGGTCTTCCCGGAGATCGCGCTCGTCATGGCGAAAGTCGCGGTTCTTGCCCATATGCCTGTCATAAGCGATATCCCGGCGATCATGCCGCGTGTCATTCCGGTCATGACGGACCTCCATCTTATCATGGGTAATCTCTTTTCTGTCAAAACTTCCGCGGCTCTGGGCCTGAGTAGATGCAGCGAAAAATAAGCCGGTTGCTACGAGTATGGTAAACTTGCTGTTCATAACTTTCATTTTAATTAATAAATCGAACTCCTATATAAGATGGCAACGGGGAACCATTGTTTAACCAGCCGCAGTTATGACTATGTTAAAGGTCTTCCCTGTGTAATCCGTTCAGTCCTTGCATCCTGGATATGTACCCGTTTTACAGAGCACGCTGGCCGGTCTTGCCGGTCCGGATTCCGCATATGCCGATAAACAGTATCTTTAAAAAAGTTTTGCCCATGCTCCTGAAAAAATATATCCTGGCTGCCCTTTGCTCATTCCTGCTCAGCACCTTGCTGTCGGCACAGGTCAGGCCGGATGGATACGATGCCCGTTGGCAGCTCGTCGATTCGCTCTTCTCCAAAAAAGGACTGACGCAGTCCGCCCTCGGGCAGGTAAATAAGATCTATGCCGATGCAAAAAAAGAAAAGAACGATGCCCAGCTCATCAAAGCCCTCGTTTACCGGATGAACCTGCGGGCGGCGAGTGAGGAAGATGCCACGCAGAAAAGCATCGGCGAGCTGGAAAAAGAGACCGCCTCCGCACAGGGGCCCACCCGCTCCATCCTTTCGGGTATCCTTGCCGGCATGTATTGGGATTACCTGAAACAGAACCGCTATAAATTTTACAACCGTACAAAGACCAGTGGATTTAAAAAGGAAGATCTCGCCACCTGGGACCTGACCGATCTTCATAAAAGGATCGGTGAGCTCTATCTCTATTCCATACTGGATGAAAGATCCCTCTGGCAGACCAAATTGGCATCCTTCGGGCCCGTCATCATCAAAGGGAATGTGAGCTATCTGCGCCCTACCCTTTTCGATCTGCTTGCGCACCAGGCCCTCGAATATTTCAAGAGCGACGAGCAGGATCTTGCAAAACCTGCCTATGCTTTTGAGATCGGGGATACCCTGGCCTTTGCCCCGATTGGTGATTTTGCGGCCCACCGTTTCCGAACGGAAGATTCCCTTTCCCTGCATTTCCATGCCCTGCAACTATTCCAGCGTCTCATGCTCCTTCACCAGAACGATGCCCGTCAGACGCCCCTCGTGGACCTTGACATCGAAAGAATGCAATTCGTGTATCAGTATGCGGTCATGGAAAATAAAGATGCCTTGTATCTGAAAGCCCTTTCCGACATAACGGGCAGCTATGTCCGGGACAGCGGTGCCGGCGAGCTGTCGTCCGTGTTGGATCAGGCCTGGTACCTGCAGGCGCAGCAGTATGCCAACCGGGCCATCGCCTATCGTCCCGCCGCCGATACTACCGGTCGTTATGCTTATGTAACGGCAAAGGCCATCTGCGAAAAAGTCCTCACGGAAAAAGACAGTAGCGAAGGGAACACGAATTGCCAGATCCTGCTGAAAAGCATTCTCCGGAAAACCTTGATCCTGGAGACGGAAAAGGTCAACACGCCGGGACAGCCATTCCGCAGCCTCCTGAGCTGGCGCAATTTTTCAAAGGCCTGGTTCCGGGTGGTCAAAATGGATCGGAAGCTGAAAGAAGGTCTTGGCAACACATCCTGGGAGGATGATTACTGGAAAAGATTGCGGGAATTGCCGGTTGTCCGGGCCTTCGACCAGGTCTTGCCCGGGACCGGGGATTACCAGAACCATCGGGTAGAAATAAAAATAGACGCATTGCCGACGGGGGAATATGCACTTATAGCCAGCGCAGACAAGGATTTCAGCCTTGGAAACAATGTCCAGGCCCTCCAATATTTTTATGTTTCTTCCATTTCGCTCGTAAATTTTTCCAATAATTGTTTTGTGCTGAACAGAGAGACCGGTCAGCCCCTCGCAGGAGCTACCATACAGGCATGGGACCAGGCATATGATTATAAGATCGGAGGCAACCGGCTGACTAAGGCAGCGACTTACCAGGCAGATGAGCATGGATATGTCCTGCTGAAAGAGAAGAGCCTCAGCGAGCCCAACCGGCAGCAGTTGCTGGAGATCAGCACGTCCGGGGATCATTTCTTCCCGGATGACCATATCAATACCCATACCTACAATGCTACCGATGCGCAGAGTTATCAGGCCAGGACCTTTTTCTTCACCGACCGATCCATCTACCGGCCTGGACAGACCGTTTATTTCAAAGGGATCGTCGTCGTACGCGACACCGGCACAAAACAGTCGAAGATCGTCCCGCATTTCAGGACGAAAGTGATCCTGTATGACGTGAACGGTCAGAAGCTCGATTCCTTACAGCTCACCACCAATGAATACGGATCCTATCATGGGAAATTCACCCTGCCCGAGCACCTGCTGAATGGCGAGTTCAGGCTGGAAGACGACCTCACGGACGACCAGCAACCGTTCTCTGTGGAAGAATACAAACGCCCCAAATTTTATATCGGCTTCGAAAAACTGAAAGGCAGCTACCGGCCCGGTGATTCCGTCCGGGTCAGCGGGGCAGCCAAAGCCTATGCGGGTAATAATATCGGTGGAGCCCGGATAAAGTATCGGGTGGCGAGGGTAGACCATTTCCCATATACCGGCCATTATCTGAGGACCGAAAATTCCGGGGTCGGCTCGCAGGAGATCGCCCATGGCGAAGCCTTTACCCAGGCAGACGGAAGTTTTTTCATTTCCTTTACGGCCCTTCCCAACAACAGGATCAGCAAAGCCCAGGACCCCAGTTTTGAATACAGGGTATCGGCGGATATTACGGATATCGATGGCGAAACACGCAGCGGTCAGCTATCGGTGGTCATCGGATATAAGGCGTTGCAGCTGTCCATCAGCTTGCCCATGGAAGGCCGTTTGCCGGCTGACAGTCTCAAAGTGCTTGCGGTGCAGACCAGCAATCTTTCCGGAGAGCCCGAGGCGGCTCCTGTAACGATGAATGTATACCGATTAAAAAATCCCGGCCGCATGATCCGCCGCCGTTACTGGGCGGAACCCGATCAGTTCGTCATGAGCAGGGAACAATTTCTCTCCGCGTTCCCGCATGATGTATATGGTGACGATGATAATATAGAGAACTGGGAGCGCGAGCCCGTGCCGGTTGCCAGTGCCAGCCTGCAGCCCGACAGCTTGCGGCCAGGCCTTTCCGTAAAAGATCTGCGGGCCATCTCCTTCAGGCCAGCCTGGTACAGGATCGAGGCCACGGCAAAAGACAAATGGGGGCAGGAGGTGAAGGCGATCCGGTATCTTGAATTGTACGATGGAAGAACAGGACAGCCCGCCAGCCCACAATATCAATGGGGCCCGACGGAGGTGACCGTGGAGCCGGGAGACAAGGCCATCGTGAATCTTGGATCTTCGGCCGGAGGATTGTTCGTGATCCGGAAAGTAGAGAGGGATGGGGACAAAGGATTCGGCTTTTTTACGCTGGACAACGGCAGAAAGAGTATGGAATACCCTGTCACAGAGGCCGACAGGGGAGGCTTCATCATATCGGATATTTTTGTAAAAGAAAACCGCTGCTATCTGGTCAGCCACCGCGTCACCGTCCCATGGACCAACAAAGAACTGACGATCGGATATACCAGCTTCCGGGACAAAACCCTGCCGGGCAGTGAGGAAAAATGGCAGGTGAAGATCTCCGGCCATAAAGGCGATAAGGCTGTCGCAGAGCTATTGGCAGGAATGTACGATGCCTCTCTGGACGCCTTCAAAATACACGAATGGTACAAGCCAGACCTCTATCCTGAATTCATTCCATCGGGAGTATGGAATACCTGGAACAATTTCTATTCTGTGCAATCGCAGCAGAAATATGAAAAGGATAATACGATTCTTCCCTATAGAAAAGAATACGACCATTTGCTCGGCGTCAGCCTTCCCCAACAAAGAATAATGATCCGCGGGATGGCCAGCCCGATGGCCGGTGGGGGCCAGACCGATAATTCGCAGACGTACCGGGCACAAAGCATGACTTCCAGAAGAGTAGCGGGAGTGGAAAACGCAAAGAACGAGGCATTGGAAGATGTTGTAGTCATCGGATATGGCACCCGGCAGCCCAAATTATCCAATCCGGATGCACCCGAGACCACTCCGCCGGATCAACCATCCGGAGAACAAGCTCCCGTACAAGTCCGGAAGAATTTTGCGGAAACGGCTTTTTTCTTTCCCGACCTTCACACCGACAGCGCCGGAAATGCATCCTTTTCCTTTACCATGCCCGAGGCCGTGACCCGGTGGAAATGGATGACGCTGGCGCACACAAAAGACCTTGCATTCGGCTATTCGGAAAAAAACGTCGTCACGAGCAAACAGCTGATGGTGCAGCCCAATGCGCCGCGATTCCTCAGGGAAGGCGACCGTATGGAACTGACCGCCAAGGTCGTCAACCTCACCGACAAGGAGCTGACGGGGCAGATGGAGTTGCAGCTTACCGATCCAACTTCCAACCAGTCCGTTGATGGCTGGTTCAGCAATCGCCAGGCCAATCAATATTTTACGGTGGGGGCTGGACAGAGCAGCTCCGTCGGCTTCTCCCTCGAGGTCCCATATCAGTATAACAGACCCGTGACCTACCGTCTCGTAGCAAAGGCCGGCAGCTACAGCGACGGAGAAGAATCCACCCTGCCCGTCGTAAGCAACCGGATGCTGGTCACCGAATCCCTGCCGCTGAACCTGCCGGGCAACGGCACCCGGAATTTCCAGTTTGACAAGCTCCTGAAAAGCGCCGGCAGCGAAACACTCAACCACCATGCGCTGACCGTGGAGTTCACCAGCAATCCAGCCTGGTATGCAGTGCTGGCCCTGCCCTATCTGATGGAATATCCTTATGAATGCGCCGAGCAGACCTTCAACCGTTTCTACGCCAATGCCCTCGCATCGGCGATCGTCAGCAATTCACCGCGGATCAGGAAGATCTTCGAAAAATGGAAGACATCCGACACGGCCGCCTTGCTGAGTAATCTGGAAAAGAACCAGGAGCTGAAGTCCGTGCTGCTGGAGGAAACGCCCTGGGTGTTGCAGGCAAAGAGCGAGACCCAGCAAAAGAAAAATATTGCATTGTTGTTTGACATGGCCCGGATGACCCGGGAGCTGGAAGGTTCCCTGCAAAAATTGCAGGACATGCAGTCTCCCGATGGCGGCTTTGTATGGTTCAAAGGCGGTCCGGACGATCGGTATATCACACAGCTTATCCTGACAGGCATCGGTCACTTGCAAAAACTGAATGCGCTGCCTGCCACGCTGTCGGCGAAAATAAATGCCCTGGTGACGAATGCCCTGCCCTGGCTCGATAAAAAAATAAAAGAGGACTTTGATAACCTGAAGGCGCCAGTGCAGGCCACCACTCTAGGCCAGTCGGCACCCAAATCCGCAATGGCTGGCAGCGTTTCGGCCGTGAAAGGGCCAAAGACCGGAGCAGCCGGCGCCGTGAGCGCACGCGGACCAAAGCCTGCGACCGGTAGTCCAAAGATCGGCGGCGGCATGAGCTTCGACAATGTTCAGGCGCAATATCTCTATATGAGAAGCTTCTTCAGCGACCACGGCATTCCGGGCGATGTCTTCCCCGCCGTGAATTATTACCGGAAGCAGGCGCAGCAATCCTGGCTGCAGGCTGGCAGGTATATGCAGGGCATGATCGCCCTCGCCCTTTACCGTACGGGAGATCCCAGGACGGCAAAGGATATCATGGCGTCGCTCCGGCAGAATGCCATTCGTGACGAGGAGAAGGGCATGTACTGGAAGGATATGCGCGGCGGCTATTACTGGTATCAGGCGCCGATAGAGACCCAGTCCCTGCTGATAGAGGCCTTCCGTGAGGTAGCACCCGATGCGGCCATCGACAGAGAGCTCAGGACCTGGCTGCTGAAGCAGAAGCAGACCCGTGACTGGTCGACCACCAGGGCGACTGCCGATGCCTGTTATGCGCTGTTGCTCGGCGGGCAGGACTGGCTGTCGGAAGAAAGGAACATCAGCATCCGCCTTGGCGATAAGCTGGTATCTTCGGACGGGAGCTCGATGTCCGAAGGGAATGCTTCTTCTGCGGGATCAGCTACCGGCAGTCCAACCTCTGGGGGCAAGCTGTCTGCCGAAGCAGGCACGGGATATTTCAAAAAAATATTCGACGGTCCGTTTGTAACCCCGTCGATGGGGAATATTTCCGTGACGATGTCATCGGGTTTATCGGCTGGGGCCACCGCTGCGGGAGCCAGTCGCATTGTCAAAGTTTCCGGAGCAAAGACAGGCGCAACAGTTGATGGCTCACCAGCATGGGGCGCCGTCTACTGGCAATACTTCGAGAACCTCGACAAGATCGTCCCACCCGACCCGGGGACTGCGCCGCTGAAGCTGAACAAAAAAATATTCATTGAGAAGAATACGGACAGAGGACCGGTGCTGGAGCCGGTCAGCGAGAACGGCGTTCTGCACGTGGGTGATAAGCTCAGGATAAGGATCGAGCTGCGGTCGGACCGGGACCTGGAATATGTACACATGAAGGATATGCGGGCATCCTGCACGGAGCCGGTGAATGTATTGAGCGGATACATATGGCAGGGCGGCCTGAGCTATTACGAAACCACAAAGGACATTGCCACGGATTTTTTCTTTTCCCGGCTGCCCCGCGGTGTCTATGTTTTTGAATACCCGCTATTCGTCGCGCAGAACGGCAATTTCAGCAATGGGGTCACCAGCATACAATGTATGTACGCACCCGAATTCGGTTTCCACAGCGAAGGGATAAGGGTGAATGTGGAGGTGAATCCATAGTGACGGTGTACATGCCGGCGTAAATATCAACAGGATACCATTTATGCAAACAGACATACTGATCATAGGCCAGGGCATCTGCGGCACCTTCCTGAGCTGGTGGCTGGAAAAGGCAGGTCTTTCCTGTCTGGTGATGGACGAGCCGCGTCTATTCACCGCTTCGAAGGCAGCGGCCGGGCTGATCAATCCGGTCACCGGTCGCCGGATCGTAAAGACCTGGATGATCGATGAGCTCTTACCATTCGCGCAAGAGGCATACCGCCAGCTTGGAGAAGAATTGGGTACGGAATTTATCAGACAAAAGAACCTGATAGATTTCTTCCCTACGCCGCAGATGCGCCTCGCCTTTCTGGACCGCTTTGCGAAAGACCCGCAATATCTGCAATTGCCGGAGGACGAGCAGACCTGGAATGAATATTTCCGTTATGATTTCGGTTATGGGGTGATCAGTCCCTGCTGGCTGGTGGACCTGCCACGTCTGCTGGAGCTGAGCCGGAAAAGATTGCTGGAGCGTAAGACGCTGCTGGAAGAACGTTTCGAAGCTGATGAACTGATCGTCGAAAAGCAAAGCGCGGGAGCGACCGTTGATTCAATTGGCGGACAAAAAGATCGGAGCACAAGGGGCATCCGTTACAAGGATATCAGCGCCCGTCATATCATTTTTTGTGATGGGGTGGAGAGTGCGGCCAGTCAATGGTTCTCCCTGTTGCCCTTTGCACCCAATAAGGGCGAGGCCCTCATTGTGGAGATCCCCGGTCTTGTGGGTGCGGGGGGATTGGAACGGCAGCATGCCGGGACTGACAGGCAGTATGATGGCGCAGCAGTCTTCAAAAAAGGACTTACCCTCGCGCCGTGGAAAGAAGGCATGTATTGGATCGGCTCTTCTTATGAATGGTCATTCCAGGATACGGGCCCGACGGAATTATTCCGGATAAGGACCGAAGCCGGATTAAAGGATTGGCTGAAAGTTCCCTTTACAACAGTGGAGCACATCGCCTCGGTGCGGCCAGCTACTTTGGAAAGGCGTCCGTTTGTGGGCTTTCATCCGCGTTATCCTGCCATCGGTATCCTGAACGGCATGGGTACAAAGGGCTGTTCGCTGGCCCCCTGGTTCGCCAGCCAGCTGGCGCAATATATAGCGGAAGGAACTCCTATCCTTCCCGAAGCAGATATAAAAAGATTCAGCAGGGTGTTGAGCCGGTAATTAAAGCAGGGTATTGTGTCGATAATCAAAGCAAAATAGTTATATTAGAGTAGTGAAAGTCATAGCCTTCATATTCTTAAGCCTTGCGGCCTTCTTTACCCTGCAACCATTGATTGGCAGCCAGCGCGCATCCCCAGTCCCGTCCGCTTGCTGCTCAAAGGGAATGATGAAATGTCCAAAAAAAAGCCCACCGGCAAGCGATAATAAAAAATGTCGGCGCGAGGGCTGCAATCCGTTCATGGCCTGCGCTTATGGTAATTTTTACATGGCTGAAAAAGGCGGCATCGGGTTTCTATCCATAACACCCGAAAAGAAAAAAAAGATGGCCATAAATGATAACCGGTTATCGACGAACCTTTCAGAAAGCTGGCACCCTCCTGAGTGCATTTCCGATCTCTGCTAAACAATAATTTTAAATCATTTTAATGTATAAAGATGAAAAACGCAATTTTTTCCATCATGGCTATTGCATTGCTCTCCACTACAGCTTTTGCTACAGGAGGCAAGCCAGAAGTCAAAAAACATAAAACTACAAAGACCTGTCCGGCAAATTGTCCTTCAACAAAGGACTGCCACAAGGGCGCTGCCTGTCAGCATACCCCGGGTTGCACCTGTAGTTAATCCTATTTTTTAGTAAGGGGAGCCCATCACAATTGTGGTGGGCTTTTTACATTCCGCTCATGGGGTTGGCGCCATTCCGGAAGATATACTCGCTTTGCAGCAGGTAAGCTCCACTCATTACCACGGCGTCACCAGGCTGCAGACCCGATTTGATTTCGATAAACCCATTTCCCTCCTGGCCTGTTGCAACCATCCGGCTTTTAAACGTGTTTTGGGTAGTCTCTACCCAGATGGACGACATTTTACCATTTCTGAGTACAGCATCGGAAGGAAGAGATACCATTTTGCGCTGCGGGTCTTTGATGGTTACGTAGGCAGACATCCCTGGCCTGAGTAAATAATCCATATTGGGGACCTCAATACGGACCAGATTGATCCGGTTATCCGGGTTGATCTCGGGATTGACAAATGCAATTTTTCCTTGAACGATCTTCCCAGGCAGATCCGGAAACTGAATATGAGCGGTCCCATGAGCATTGAACTGAGATAGTTGAGAAGTATATACCTGAGCTTCGATCCACACCTTGGAAAGGTTGGCCAATTTTACGATCGTTCCGCCTTCTGTTACATAATCACCTTCTTTTACATCCAGTTCGGTAACCGTTCCTCCGGCCGTGCTGTAAAAGGGAGTGGTTGGAACAACCTTACCGGTCTTAGCCAGTCCAGCGAGCTGTGATCCACTCATGCCCCAGAGCAACAATCTGTTTTTGGCGCTTTGTGCCAGTTCATCATAATTGACAATAGAATTCCCTAAAGCCTTTTGCTTTTGCAAAATAAGGAGCCATTCCTGTTGGGCATTATTCAGGTCTTCGCTGTACAGATCATAAAGATGGGCTCCGGCAGATATGGGATCCCCGATATTTTTGTAATATAATTTGTCGATCCGGCCGCTGACCCTGGTGCTTACAGCGTTTAAGGCAGACTGATCAAAATTGACGGTGCCGGTCAACACCGTTTCATTTCCCATGCTGGTGGAGCGGATAGTGTCCACGCGGATATTGCCCAATTCAATTTGTTCAGGGCTGAGCTTTATTTCATCCTTGTTTTGCTGCCGGCTTTTCCTGACGGCCGTCAGTTCCATGTGGCAGATAGGACATTTGCCGGGTTTGGATTCAACGACCTGCGGGTCCATGGAACAAGTATAATAAATGTCGGGGTCTGTCTTTGCCGTTTTTTTAGTCCGCGGTTTGCAGGATGCCAGCAAAAGGAGGGCGAACAATGCGACCAGAACGGAACTGATAATAATTTTCATGACTACTCTTTTACTTTTATAAAACTTTCGCTGTCCATTAAAAACTGAGCATTCGCGGCAACGCTATCCTGTGTGCCCAATCCGCTGATAATCTGGATCAGGCTGTCGGTCGTTATGCCCGTCTGGACCGCCATGACCTGAAAGATGCCGTTTTCCTTCTTCAGGACCACCTGATGAAGCCCGAGTGACAGGACGGCTTCACGGGGTAACCAGACACCTGGGCCTGTTGCTCCCCTGATGATGGCTTTTACCGGGCTGCCGATAGGTAATTGCCGGCTGCTGTTGTCGAAATAAACCCTGGCTGTAAGAGTTTTACTGTTATCTCTGTAGAAAGGTTCAATATAGCTGATAGCGGCCTCGAAGGGCTTATCGGGAGCCGTTTCGGGTGTAATAGTGACAGAAGATCCGATCTTTACAAGGGATGAGCTCCCGGCATAAAGGTTCAGGATGATCCAGCTTTGGTCCGTATTGTACAGCTGAAAAACGGTTTGCCCCTTTTTTACATACATTCCTTCTTTGACTGGCAGTTCGCCCGTCTCCCTTGACACATCCATGGGTTGCGTCCCATTGGCTGGGGGCTCGCTCATATTCCCCGCTTCGTGGATATGCCCTGTAAAATGGGTATATACCGTTACTTTGTACAAGGGTTTGCCTGAGTGTATGACCTCCTGCAATTGCTGGCCATCCATACCCAATAGTTGCAATTTGGTTCGTGCGGCATCCAGCAGGCTGGTATTACCGGGATCGTTATGCAGGATAAAGAGCAGGTCCTGCTGGGCAGTAACGAGTTCCGGACTGTAAATATCCATGATCTTGTCTCCCATGTGTACGTGCTGGTAACGGTATCTGACATATAGTTTTTCAATCCGTCCCGAAATCCTGGCGGAAATAGTTTGCACTCGTCGGGTATCATAGTCCACCCTGCCGTATGCGTTTACTTCAAGGGACGGGCTGGCCTTCTGCAAGGTGGTTATGGGCACAGTGGATAGGACTGCGCTATTCGTTGGTCTTAGTAGGGTATGGAGATCGACAGATGTATTCCTCGCCTCAGCGGTAGTAAATTCCTTTTTTACAAGCGTCATCCCGCAGATCGGGCAACTGCCGGGATGATGTTCAATAACCTGGGGATGCATGGGACAGGTATAAATTTCTTCGGCGACCTGCTGCGCAGCGGGCTGAGTTGCCGGGCGATTTTTACAGGCTGCGAGGAACAAGATCATCCCGCTAAAAGCAAGCACCATGCTAAACGATATCGTTGAAATTCTTATCCGCATACCTATTATTTTTGTTCGAGTATTTTATCCATCTCTGCCTGCATGCCCAGTAAGTCCTGTACCTGCTGTAAATATTCCATCTGGGTCATATTCAACGATTCCCAGGCATCGAGCAGTTCGAATAATTCACCTGTATTCTGTTCATAGCCCAGTTGCAGGACCTGGTAATTCTTCGTCAGGGCGGGTAGGATATTCTGATCGAAGAGCTGTATCTGCCGTTTTTTGCTGGCGATAGCGGCTAACAGCCCTTGCATCTGCCCGGATGCTTCATTGATCAGCACTTGCTTTTGCTGGTTAAGCGATTCTTCTTTCCATTTCAGGCTTTCTATACTCGCTTTGGCGCGGCTGGATGACCAGGCGACAATTGGCAATTTCACCATGGCCATCAGGGAATATTGCATGGGCAGGCCGCCGAAGCCAAACATATGGTCATAGCGAACGCCGAACTGAGGCTTTAATTTGCTCCTTTCGAGGTCCTGTTGCAGATAAGCCAAATCGATGTTTTTTTGGATCGCCTTTATATCGCTGCGGTTTTGTCCAAAATAGCTGCTGTCGGCAGGGCTATAGTCTTTGATGGCATAAGAGGTATCGATGCGGAATGGAGTTTGGACCCCTCTGTTCATCAATGTATTCAACATTACCTGTTGCTGGCGGATCTCATCTTGCAGGACAAGCCGTTGGTTCTCTATATTACCCAATGCCGCTTTGGCTTTATAATAAGCATTCAGCTTTCCCAGATTATTGCGGAAGCGGATCTCTGTGCTCTGGATCATAAAATCGAGCAGCTTTTCATTATCATCCAGCACTCTGATCTTTTTCTCCGTGATCAGCCAGTTATAATAGCTCTTTTTAGCGGCTGCATACAGATCATTCAGGCTTGCCTTTTTTGATTCTTTTCCAACCGCCGACACGCCACGCAGATATTTTTCGTTGGCGTCCAATTCTTTTTTGTTGGGGATCATCTGCTGGGCTGAGATCATGTATTGTCCCATCCCGCTGCTGCCATCGGCATTCTTTTTCCAAAAGGAGGGATTATAGGGAGTCATCCACAAGCCGGTGCCCAGTTCCGGGGCCTCCCAGCTCCGGGCTCCTTTTGCTGTTTCATCCGCGGCGCGGATGTCTGCATCATACATTCTAACTGACGGATGATTGGTTTGAATGGCCAACAGCACATCGTCTAATTTCAAAATAGCCTGGCAACGGGTTTCTGTCTGAAATAAAAAGACAGTCATCATCAGGATCATTAACTTTTGCATGGTTTAATGTTTTACTTCCAGCACATATATCTTGCCGTTTTTTCTTAATTCATATTCTTTGCTCATCAGGAAAATGATAGGGGTCACCAATAAGATATGGATGGAGGAGGTGAACACCCCACCGATCATCGGCAGTACGATGGGCTTCATCACATCGCTGCCCACTCCTGAGCTCCATAGGATCGGGATAAGGCCAAACAGGGCGACGCACACGGTCATTAATTTTGGTCGTAGCCGTTTAGCGGCCCCAGCTATCACATATTCCCGCAGATCGGCGGAGTTGATCGTTTCCCTTGAGTTGCCCTTTGCGGCCACCAGCTGTTGCATGGCATCGTTCAGGTAGATCACCATAACGATCCCCGTTTCCACAGCCAGTCCGAATAAGGCAATAAAACCTACAGCAACGGCTACCGACAGGTTTGCACCCCAGAAATACACCATGAATACTCCACCGATAAGGGCGAAGGGAATGGTGATCAGACTCAGAAAGGCTTCGCGGGCGGAGCGGAATGCGAAATACATCGAAATGAAGATGACGACCAGCACAAGCGGCAAAATGAGCTTTAAGGTCCGTTCACCGCTTATAAGGTTCTCATACTGACCGCTCCATTCCAGAAAATACCCTTTGGGAAGGCGGGTCATCATTTTATTGAGCCGGTCCTGCGATTCCTGTACGGTGCCAGCCAGATCGCGGTCGCGTACGTTAAAAAGGACAGTGCCCCGCAGTAAAGCATTTTCGGAATTGATCATCGCGGGTCCTTCGGTGATCTGTATATCCGCAACTGCGCTCAATGGGATGGGGCCCGATTGCATGGTCTGTACGGACAATCGTTTCAGCGCCTCTATATTGTCCCTG
>DATHHO010000250.1:0-20670 GCA_035317125.1 Puia sp. | reverse complement strand
ATATGTTCAAAAGCTATTGGACCATGGCCTGGCGTACGCTGGCCCGTAATAAGATCTATACCTTTGTCAATGTCCTTGGATTGGCGCTGGGCATTTGTGCCTGTCTGGTCATCTGGGTCATCGTCCGCTACGAGTTCAGCTTTGACCGCAACCATCCGGACGGCAGCAGGATCTACCGGCTCAACTCCTATGAGCAGTTTATGAAGGGTGAACCGGAGCGCCTCTCGCCGTATGTATTTGTCGATCTGCCCGAGGCCGTACGGAATGAATTGCCGGGTGTGGAGACCGTGGCGCCCTTTCATATTTTGGATCATGACACGGCCACGGTGGTCGGCACGGGAAAGGAAAAAACCGATTACCCCGCATCCCCGATCGTCGCCGGCCCCGAGTATTTCAAGATCATGACCTACGACTGGCTCGCCGGGGATAAACAAACGGCGCTCGTCAATCCTTTCAGCGTGGTGCTCACGGAGAGCAGGGCCCGCAAATACTTTGGAACCGGCCCTCTCAACAACCTCATCGGCCGGGAGATCGTCTACCAGGACAGCCTGCATGTCCATGTCAGCGGGATCGTCCGCGACTGGTCGGAACATACGGACTTTCCCTACACCGACTTTATTTCCCTGTCGACAGTGGACCACAGCTTCCTGCTGCAAAGCCTGGGGCTCGATCCGTCGGAGTCTGGTAAAATCACACCCGTGGAGGCGGTGCTCCTGAAACTCGGGCCCAAAGCCGATCCGGAACATGTCGGGACCGTCTTATCGGCGTTGTACGAAAGAAAGGGCTATGTGAGATCCATCCGGCCACGCATCGAGCTGCAACCCCTGAGTGCCGTTCATTTTACTCCCTTGGGAGCTGATAACGGCATCAGTACCACGCAGAAGTCTGTCTTGTACGCGTTGCTCGGCATCACGTTGTTTATCCTGGTCTTAGCCATAATCAATTATGTCAACCTGGCCACGGCCCAGTCGCTGACGAGGGAAAAAGAGATCAGCATCCGTAAGGTGATGGGCAGCGGCAGGACCAACCTGATCGTGCAGCTGCTGACCGAGACTTTCCTGCTGACGGCGCTGGCCGGATTGATAGCCGTGCTGGTGGCTGGTCCGGTGCTGCATGTTTTTCAGCAATTCATCCCTTCGGGTTTGCGGTTCTCGCCGTTTGCTCCGGCCAATCTCCTGTTCCTGCTGGGGATCACGTCCCTGACTACCTTGCTGGCGGGTCTCTATCCGGCAAGGCTGTTGTCCGCTCATTCTCCCATACCGGCGCTGAAAGGCGCGGGCGCGCCGAGGGGCGGAGAGAAATGGTGGTTGCGTCGTGGGCTGATCGTGTTCCAGTTCACCATCTCCCTGCTCTTTATCATCGGCACGATGGTCATTGGCCGGCAGATCGGGTTCATGTTGCACAAGGATCTCGGGTTCCGGTCCGATGCCATTGTCACTTTCGGCACGAATGAGCGTAAGGACAGCGTCAGCAAGGCCCGGCTGCTGGAGGAAACGATCAGAAAGGTGGCCGGTGTTGCAGACGTGGCCCGGGAAAATATGCCGCCGATGGGTTCGGACAGGGGCATTTTTACGATCAGGTTAAGGGCAAAAAGCAAGGAGCGGCTGATCGTCGAGGCCATCATCGCCGACGAGCATTATATCCAGCTCTATGGGATCCGGTTACTGGAGGGAAGGAACCTGTTCCCAAGCGATACGCTTAAGGAAGTGGTGATCAATGAGAGCCTGTCAAAAGCCCTGGGCTTCCGGAGCCCGGAACAGGCCATTGGGAAGCAAATCTATACCTGGAACAAATACGTGCCGATCGTCGGGGTCGTGGCGGATTTTCATAAATACTCCTATCGCGCGCCCATCCAGCCCCTGCTGATCGCGGGCATCGCTTGCACCGACATTGCGGTAAGGCTCGATACCAGGGGAAGGTCGGCGGGAGAAGCCCGGGCCATCCTTGCGCGGATCGGGCGACAGTGGAATACCTTCTATCCACACCGTCCCTTCGAGTTCAGCTTTTTTGACGACGATATCGCGCAGCTCTATCAGCGGGAGCAGACCATGGAGTGGCTGATGGACATTGCGACGGGCATCACCTTATTGATCAGCTGTATCGGGCTCTTCGGGCTGACCCTGTTCACGACCGCAGGACGGACGCGGGAGATAGGCATCCGCAAGGTGATGGGGGCCCGGGTGACGGATATCCTAACGCTGTTGGGTAAGGACTTTGTCGTGCTGATGCTGATCGCGCTGGTGATCGCCTCGGCTGGCGGCTGGTATGGCATGCACTGGTGGTTGCAGGATTATGCTTATCGCGTGAGCATCGGGGCGGATGTGTTCCTGTTGGCAGGCGGCGCCTTACTGCTGGTGACGGTGCTGACGGTCGGGGCGCAGTCGTTAAAGGCGGCGCTGGTCAACCCGATAAAGAGCCTAAGAACAGAATGAGCAGTCCGCATTGCTGGCCCTTCTAAGATCGGTCGCACCCGGGTTCATATACCTTCCCGCGTGGCTGCTCTTCCAGGATCGACCGCTTGCGCGGCCTCTTGCCCTCTTGTACCGAATGACCTCTCCAATTTTTATTCGCTATAAATAATTGATTACGATTGATTTATGAGCTTAAGGTCGTTCATTTCAGATGGGAAGGTCATTTTCCCATCAGATGCCCAATCATTGCTTTGTTCGCGTATTGATTTTTGTGAATAAATTGCAAATACGTGAACAAATCAAACGAAATATACAGAAGCCGCATAAACAAGGTGATTGATTACGTCAATAACAATTTGAACAAATCCATTTCGCTGGAAGAGTTGGCTTCTGTAGCTTTTTTCTCCCCCTTTCACTTTCACCGGATCTTTGTTGCTGTTACAGGAGAAACGGTCAACAATTTTACAAATCGCATTCGTAATGAAAAAGCGGCACGGCTCCTGAAATTCTCAAAAAAATCAGTTTCAGAGATTTCAATGGAGTGTGGCTTTTCGTCCGGTTCAACGCTTTCCCGTTTGTTCAAACAATACTTTGAAATTTCGCCAAGTGAATACAGAAAGGGCGGTAAAATAAAAAATAGCAAGATTCGCAAAGAATTGTTTCCTGTTAGTCAATATCATTGCAGCTTGACGGAGGAAGAATTAAAGCATAAATTCCCGGTTGAAATAAGACAACTCCCGGAAAGAAGAATTGCCTATATAAGAGTGTTGGATTCTTTCAGGGAAGGCGTGGTATTGAATGCATTTGGAGATATGGTTAAATGGGCAAAAAAAATGAACTTGTTCCATTCGGAAACAATTTTTGGTATGTCAATGGACGACCCGGAGGTAACGCCAAAAGAAAAATACCGGTATGAAGTGTGTATTACCATTCCGAAAAAGTTTAATATTGATTCGGGTAATTTTATAGAAACAACGACATTGCCAAAATGTAAATACGCCGTTACGGCTGTATCCGGCGATTTTAACTTGGTTGTGGCCGCTACAAATTACCTCTTCGATAATTGGCTGATCAACAGCTCGTATGAATCCGAGCCTCAGCATGGGTTAGAGGTATTTTTAGACAAAGAGAATATTTGCAATTGGGATCACTTTGATCTGGAATTATGTATTCCGGTTAAAGCGCTAATAAAATATTAAGGAAGGCGAACAATTAATAAGAAATAAAAATGCATAGACAATGAAAAGAATGTCATTGACGGTAACACTGATTACTGCTTCGTTCCTGATGGGTTTCGCTTTTAAGACAATACTATCAAACAAAAAAAATACAAAAATGAAAAAAGTAACAGGAATCGGAGGTATTTTCTTCAAATGTAAAGACCCAAACGCAGTTAACGAATGGTATAAAACACATCTTGGGTTTAACACAACACCATATGGAACAAGCTTTGAATGGCGGGAGATGGACGACAGCACAAAAAAGGGACTTACCCAGTGGAATCCTTTTAAAGAAAGCACAAAATATTTTGAGCCTTCAGCAAAAGACTTTATGATAAATTATAGGGTTGCGGACTTAGAAGGTCTTGTAGAGCAGCTTAAAAATGAAGGCGTAACCATTGTAGATAAAATTGAGGATACCGACTATGGAAAATTTGTTCATATTTTAGACCTTGAAGGGAATAAAATTCAATTGTGGGAGCCTAAAGATTAGAAAACGCCTAAATCACTCCATCCAGAAGCCGCGAGAGCGGCTGATCCTAGAAGCGCCAGCCGTAGTGCGCTGATCATTCACTCCTTAAACTCCTTACCGGGTTGGCCGTCGCTGCGCGGATGGCCTGAAAACTGACTGTGAACAGTGCGATCACCACCGCCACGACCCCGGCCAGCACATAGATCCACCACGGCATCGAAGTACGATAAGCGAAATCCTGCAACCACCGATGCATGCCCAAGCCTGCCAATGGTGCGGCGATGAGGGTCGAGAGCCCTACCAGCAGGATGAATTCCCGCGACAGCAACGACACGAGTTGAGGGACGCCCGCACCCAGCACTTTGCGGATGCCGATCTCGCGGGTCCGCTGGGTGGCCGTGAATGCCGCCAAACCGAAAAGGCCCATACAGGAGATGAAGATGGCGATTCCCATGGCAATGTTCATGACCTGCGCCGTTTGCTGTTCCCGTTTGTAAAGCTGCTCCAGCGATTCGTCAAAGAACCGCGAATGGCAGATCTGATCGGGGTAGATTTTTTTGAAGATGGATTCCATCTTTGCCATCAGCGCTTTTACCTGACCGGCCGAGAAGGCGGCGCTGGATAATTTTACGCTCAGCAGGTGGCCTGCACCTGACTCTGTAGTGAAGAAGAAGGGCTTTATTTTCTCATGCAGATTTTGCGCATGGAAATCCCTGACGACGCCAACCACGGGACCCAATGTCCCGTCTAGGCCGCTCACCTGCTGACCAGCGGCGTCGGCCGGCTTTTTAAAACCCAACTCTCTTGCCGCCGTTTCATTGAGGATGTAAGCCCGGAATCCTGGTTGCACCGGAACGGAGCCAGGGTCACTCCCTTGCCGCGCCGTGTCCGTCCGATAAAAATTGCGGCCGGCAACAAGCATCAGTCCATAAACCGACATATAATTGGTGTCTATCATGTCCATGCCGACATCGATCGTCACGTCCGTTGCGCCTTTGTACTCAAGATTGGTCATGCCATGGCCGGCTGCCTCGGGACCGGCGGTGCTGAGACTTACCTGCCGCACACCGGAGAGTCTTTGGATCTCCTTGGCATATATGGTTTTCAGGTTTTGGGGCTGGCGCCAGGGAAGATCGATCATGACGATCGCATCCTTTTTAAAACCCAGATCGGTGTTGAGCATATAATGGATCTGCCGGCCAACCATTACGGTGCCGATGATAAACAGCAGACTCACGGTAAACTGGAATACGATGAGGCCTTTGCGTAGCCAGCTTTTGGAATTGAGCTGGCGGACGCCCGACCCGCGGAGGCTGATCACGGGCAGGAAGCTGGAAAGGGCCCGTGCGGGATACCAGCCGGCAAGCAGGCAGGTGACCCCGATCGTAGCGCCCATAAACAGCCAGGTATCGGGATCGTTGAGGTTTAGCCGGACCCCTTGCGGGATAAAACCATGCAGGGCCGCAATGACAGGACCTGCCAGCAGGAGCGCGAGTGTCATGGCCGCCACAACGATGATACCCGTTTCGACGAGGAATTGCGAGACCAGGCCGCCGCGGCTGCTGCCCAGCACCTTCCGGACGCCGACCTCCTTTGCCCGCAGGATCGACTGCGCCGTGGACAGATTGATAAAGTTGATGGCCGCAATGACCAGGATGAACAGCGCGATGCCCACGAGTGCCACCAGGGTGGGTTTGTGTGCCCTTCGGCCATAGGTATCATTATACTCCGAATTAAAATGAATGTCCGCCAACGGCTGTAGCGTGAAGGCGACTTTGATCTCATCCGGGAGGTGTCTATGCCGTTGGTAGAAGTCGGGGAATTCCTTTTCTGCCTGCGCAACGGTGGTGCCCGGTGACAGCTTTACAAAGACGTTTACATCGTATAGCCACATGTTCCAGCCGGGTGTGCCCCGCTGGAGAAAGCTGTGCTCAATGGTATTGTAAGAGATCAGGTCTTTGAAGCCAAAGTCGCTGTTTGACGCCCAGTCTTTGACGATGCCGGTGACCGTAACCGTCAGCGAATCATAATAAACCAGGGATCGTCCGATCCAGTCGGCGGGTTGTCCGTGCTGAAAATAGAGCCTCGCCTCCGATTCGGTGAGCACGACGGAGAAAGGTTTCTGCAAGGCGCTGGCAGGATTGCCCGCCAACCATTGGTAGTGGAAGAAATCCATGTACGCCGAATCGGCATAGGTAATGTGCGCCTGTTCGTCCGGGCCGATACTGGGAATGACGCGGTCCGGCTTGCCGGGCTCCGGTACCAGCACACGGGGGGCGCCGGTAAACAGACCGGTGATGGCGCTGAAGCTTGTGGATTCCCGCCGCAAATCGGCGGCAAAAGGCGGCCACAGCCCCGGCCCGCCATGCTGCATACCGGTGGCTTCGGTGAATTGTACGATAACGCGATAGATGCGACCCGAGTCTTTGTGGAACTTGTCGTAACTGAGTTCGAAGGTGACATACAGGTAGATCACCAGACAGGAAAGGATGCCAAAGGTCAGGCCAAGGACGTTGATGGTTGTCGTCAGCTTATGCCAGCCGAGACGGCGCAGGGCAAAAAGCAGTTGTTGTTTTATCATGTGCAGGAGGATGTGCCGATACGCCGCCAAAAAGGGGCCGCTTTTAAAACAGGCTGATAACCTGTTGATTAATTATGACACTTACAGGCCAGGCTGTCCTTTTTCGATACAAACAGTGTCCGAATCCCTCACGCGAACACTTCAAATCCTTGGAGACTGATATTGTTACTCTTAAGGATGGAAATTCAATGACCGGTATGTGATTTGAAATATAAGTATCTCCAATTCGTATCCATCACAGCGTCTACATAGGTTTCTTGTATATCACCAAATGCCAAAAGATCAGACCTTTCCTTATGAAAACTGGCCAATACGTGAGTATAAGAATCGTTGTACGTATCACATTTCATTTGTGTTGATTCTTTCAGAACGAATTGGATTTCGCCCGATTGCGAGAGATACAGTTGATCTTTCCATTTTCCTTTTAGAGGAGTGAGTAGTGCACTATATTTTGCTGAGTCGAGTTGATAAAGGTAATAGCTATTGGTGCCCAGCCAGAAAGCTCTGCTGCTAGCTGTTGTAAGATTTTCTTGTTGTTTCCGGATCTTAGAAGAGTCCTGCACCATAATATTTGCCAGCCGCTTAAAATTTTGTAGATCCAGGGAATTAAGGATAACCCGTCTATTGGCTTGGGACATGTCAATCGCATCCTCTGGGCATTGGCATCCCGACGAGCAAAGAGCCGCTCCCAGGATGAGAACAAACACCGGTTTAATCATAAGATAAAAATTGGGTTACTCATATTACTTTATCGAAAGTTACACCGTCGACCCGGCAGGCTTTAAAATAATGAGCGTCACATTGATCGCATCGATTATTTTTCTCATTTTAGTTGGTTTAAATCAATGGTCAATTTTCATTTTTTCAAACTTCAGACGTTGTAAAATACAAAATTAAAAACTGAATGCTGGAAGAAGTACAAGGGTATAAACTTCTTTTCTGCCGGGCCCACTGGGGATTAAAATTTGAGGTATAGTCATTTGATTACCGGCAGCTCGATATCCCGCCCAATTCTTTAAACCGTTTAGTTTGACGGTGAATGTAGAGGCAATAAGTGAGGTTATCCAAAAGCCTTGACTTTTTGAAGGGAGAGGATTATCTCGCCCGCTCCCCCGGTGCTCGATGATCCGCAGGGTGGTGGGCTTCAGTAATTGCATTGATATTTCAGGCGGCCTATGGAGCTTCGGCCAGCAACACCGTTGCTGCCCTCGCTCGCAGCCTTGCGGCTGCCTTCGTTTTTTGTTTTCCGCATCTGGTCCGAGCAAGCTCTTCCCATTTGCTCCAAACAAAAAACCCGCAACAAAACTGCGGGTTAGGCGCATTCAAGATGGGGGAAATAGACCTTTTTCTGATCGTCCTCAATTCGCCGTTGAACCTGGCTCAAAGCCTGGATAATTTAATACGCCAAAACTTCTCCCATGACAAAGAGGATTTTTCGGGAAGCTTTTGTTGGCAGGGAAATCCAGTTCCCAAGTGGTTACTTGATATCTGGATCGACAGAACGAGCCTCCAGCCGTTTTATAGTTGCCGCTTTAAAATAATATTTGTTGAACAAATGGGTAGACAGAAAGCCTGATACCCAGATGATCATACCGGTTGAGAAGGAATGAAAGTGCTGTCCAAGAAAAGCGGCGATAAACAAAAAAGCTACTCCAAGCAGGATATAGTATTGGGCCTGCCTGACCTTTAAGACGAAGCCCTTCTTTTTATAATCTCTTATCAGCAGCGCACTCATCAAACGGAATATACCAAGTGAGAAAAGCCCAATTTTTTCCCAAAAAAATATATCCTCACAAATGTCTCCGGTAATGATCCTGGACTTCCGGGCCTGCACTTTTTCTATTTCTTTCACTTCCTGTTTTGAAAGTCCCCGTTTTTTTATTTCCTGGTAGGCTACCCTAACGATTTTTTCAGTATATAACTGCTTATTATTGACTACAAGAAATAGCTGCTCATTTGACAGAGTTTCACATTGCTGTTGAATTTCTTCAATTTTCATGGTATAGGGGAATACCTATTTTAAGGGTTTTCGCAGTTAAATATATAAAAAAAGGAAGTAGCGACAATTCTAAGAAGGAAGCCATGTCTCTCGGGGGACTCCCGAAGCACCTCCGGGGAACCTCTTCTAGAAACTCTTTTAAGAGTGGTTAATATTCCGTCAATTTCGGTCGCGTCATAATAGATTAGTCCACCGATTCCGGTATATGGCAGTTTGCCATTGTTCCGAAGAGACTGTAGTATTCCTCCCGATATATTTAGCATTTTACTTACTTCATAGGCCTTGAGTCGGCGTTTTGCCGGCTTACCTTCAGTGTGAGCATCCTTTTCGATCTGCGGAGGGAGAGGATTATCTCCGCCCGCTCCCGCGGTACTCGATGATCCGCAGGGTGGGGGCTTCAGTTCGAATCGATGTCAGTTCGCGGCGCTCACTCTCATTCTTGTTTTTGCGCTTTACCCGGGCAAGCCCGGTTCCGCTCCAAAACAAGAATGCCCCGCCATAGGCGGGGACATCAATTCGAACTGGCGGAGGGAGAGGGATTCGAACCCCCGGAGGCTTTCACCTCAACAGTTTTCAAGACTGCCGCAATCGACCGCTCTGCCATCCCTCCGGGCGCAAAATTAGGCTCTCTGGCTAAACGACCAAATATTTTTGACCGACCCTTCGTAACTTCGTGGAAATTTGTGGATTGACTCATTTAAAGGCCGTATATAAATACTTCTGGAAATACCGCTGGCGCTTCTGCTTCGGGATCATCTTCGTCATCCTTTCCAACTACTTCCGTATCCTCTCTCCGCAGGTGACCGGCTATGTGATCAACTCCGTCGAGAAAGAGCTCCGGGACAGCATGACCCGACGCACAAATTCCGATGCGACCGGAACTCGCGGGAGCACCACCGACCAGACCACATCTCGCCGGGCCGCCACCGACCTGACTCCTCCCGTAACCAGACAACAAGCTTCTCCTGGCCAAATGACTACAGGTCCTGTGCAGCAAGATTCACTCGCCGCCACCCAGCCGACCATCCCCGGGCATACCGAGCAGTCTGCGGGGCATACCCAACAATCCGCAGCACATAGCGAGCAGTCTGTCGCACATACCGACCAATCCTCAACACATACCGACCAATCCTCAGCACATAACGAGCCATCCGCAGCGCATAACGAGCCATCCTCAGCACATACCGACCAATCCGCCCGCCAATCCCTCCAGGATAAAAAAGACACCGCCAACTACGACATCCTCGTCAGAAAGTTCATCCGCACCATGGACATCGCCCATACCTCCTTTGGCTCCAAAGTCGTCATCTGCGGCATCACCCTGCTCCTGCTGGCCCTCGTCAGCGGCTTCTTCCTGTTCCTCATGCGGCAGACCATCATCGTCATGAGCCGCCATATCGAATTCGACCAGAAGAACGAGATCTACGCCCACTACCAGCAGCTCGATACCAACTTTTACAAGACCCACAGCACCGGCGACCTCATGAGCCGAATGGCCGAAGACGTAAGCCGCGTCCGCATGTTCACCGGCCCGGCCATCATGTACCTCGCCAACCTGCTCGTCACCATCGGTTTCAGCCTGTTCTTCATGCTCCGCAAAGACGCCCTCCTGACCCTCTATGTCCTGACGCCCCTGCCCATCCTCGCGATCACCATCTATTATGTCAACACCATCATCCACAAACGGAGCGAACATATCCAGGCCCTGCTCAGCAACCTCACCACCAACGCCCAGGAATCCTACAGCGGCATCCGCGTGATCAAATCATTCGTCCAGGAACGCGCCATGCTCCGCTTCTTCGAGAACAACAGCGAAGACTACCGCAAGAATGCCGTCAGCCTCGCAAAGGTCGAATCCATCTATTTCCCTTCCATGGGCCTCATGATCGGATTAAGCACCCTGCTCACCATCATGATCGGCGGATTCTACGTGATCTACGGCAAACACAACACCGACATCGGCACCATCACCGAATTCGTGATCTATATTACCATGCTCACCTTCCCGGTCAGCGCCATCGGCTGGGTGGCCAGTATCATCCAGCGCGCCTCCGCCTCGCAGAAAAGGCTCAACGAATTCCTCGACACGGAACCGAAGATCCAGAACCCGCCAAACCCTTCCCGGCAGACCCTTCTGGGAAATATCTCCTTCGAGAACATCGACTTCACCTATCCCAATACGGGAATCCACGCGCTGAAGAACTTCACCCTCGAAATAAAAAAAGGGGAGAAGATCGTCATTATCGGCCGCACCGGCAGCGGCAAGACCACCATCGCCCAACTGCTGCTGCGTATGTACGATCCCGATCAGGGCAGGATCCTCATGGATGGCGCCGATCTCCGCCACCTCGACCTGCACGCGCTTCGCCGCCAGATCAGCTATACGCCTCAGGATGTATTTCTCTTCAGCGACACCGTTTCCGGGAATATCCAGTTCGGTCTCGACCAGCCGGATGAGGATCGCGTCCGGCTTGCCGCCCGCTACGCCAGCGTAGACAAGGAGATCGATGGCTTCCAGGACCGTTATAAGACCATGATCGGGGAGAGAGGCGTCACCCTCAGCGGTGGACAGAAACAGCGGATCTCCATTGCCAGAGGGCTTATCAAAGACCCCGAGATCGTCGTTTTCGACGACTGCCTCAGTGCTGTAGATGCTAAGACTGAGAAGGAAATACTTGCTAATTTATATCAATATCTGCAGCAGAAGACGGCCGTCATCATCACCCACCGCATCTTCTCCCTCCTCGACTTCGACAGGATCGTTGTCCTCGAAGAAGGCCGGATCGTGGAGACCGGCACCCATCCGGAACTGCTTGCGCTCAACGGCTATTATGCCTACCTCTACGAGCAACAGCAGCAGGAAAAGGAAATTAGTTCCAGTTAGTGGCTACAAATCTCCATGCAAATTTTGTCAATTCGAAAACAGTACTATATTTGTAGCGAGTTGAAAATGGTATTTGTTCAAACGTAAAAAACTATAATTGTGGCGTACGAAAACAACGAGAAAAGGATGGAAAGCGTTTACAGTAAGCGCATCAGGGCCGGCAAACGCAGGACCTATTTCTTTGATGTGAGGGCAACGCGTAGTAACGATTACTATCTTACTATCACGGAAAGCCGTAAGAAATTCAATGAGGACGGCTATGACAGACACAAGATCTTCCTCTACAAAGAGGATTTCAACAAGTTCCTCAAGGCGCTGACGGAAGCCGTCGACTACGTAAAGACCGAGCTGATGCCGGATTTCGATTTCGACGCGTACAACCATGACACCCCCGAAGGCGAAGGCAACAACGGTTCCGATGGCCAGTATGCTGCGCCATCCTATTCGGCAGCTCCGGTTGCAACGGCATCCTCATCCATTTCCGATGAGCTGGATGAAGAACCGGCCAGCAGACCCGAACCGTCTCCGGTACACATCCCCGCCGCTACCAGCACGCATACTCCAAGCGCCACCGGCGAAGAAGTAGACAAATGGTAAGCACGGCCCCATCATACTGACAAACCCCGGAATTCCGGGGTTTTTTTATGCGGCATCATTCATCCTTCTGCCTTCTTTGGCGATCTTCTTTGGCGATTATTATCCGATAAATGCCGCCGCCCTTCTTGTCGTATACCCCCAGTAAAAATGTGCGAAGAACGCAGGTGGCACATCGCCGCCGCCCTGCCCCCTCAGCGCAGCCGCACGGACCACCAGCTCCGCAAACCCTTCCCAGGTACTGTCGGCCTGCCTGTCGCCATCGGCGCTGATCAGCAGCTTGCCCCCGCACCAGGCCGGATCGATCCCCATGGCGCCATTCGGCACCGACACCGCTGCCAGGTTGTTCCCCAGCGCCTCTACCAGCTTCGTCTTGATCCCTCCGCCGGTGATCACCGGGTTCAGAAAAACATCCGATCCCCTGAAATACACATCGATATCATCCACATAACCGGCAAAGAATACATTGGGATACCCGCCCCCGCTGATCGCTTCGGGTATATCTCTCCCACAGATCAGGATCTTATATGGAAAACCGGTCTTCTTCCGCAGAATGGGATTGATCCGCTTCAGGATATATTCCAGCGCCTCGAGGTTGGGCTGGTAATTGAAGGCTCCATTAAAGAACAGGATGGTCTCTTCCTTCCCGATCCCATATTTCTCCCGCAGCCACTTCCGGCTGGCCTCCATTTCGGCCGGTGAAGGGATCGTTTCTTTCTCGAACCCATAGGTCATGACGATACAACGCGCCGGATTCAGCCTCCACTTGTCCAGGGCATACTGCATGTCCTCCTCCTGTATGAAAAAGTTATAGTTGGCCCTCCGGTGTACCCAGCGCTCGTACATCCATAAGATCCGCCACCACCACTTGCCAAAGGTCTTCCAGCGCAGCCCTTCCAGGTTATGCGAATGAACGACCAGCTTTACCCCGCAGACCCACTTCAGCAGCACGCCAAGCCAGCCATAATAAGGGTGTTCGAGGATGAGATGGGTAGCTCCGCGCTCCCGGATGATCCGGCGCAGACGGAACAGATAAAAGAAATTGATATACCGCAGGGTCGAGTTGGAAAGGATATTCAGTACCTCATAGCCTTCGGCGAAGGAGGGGTCGTTCTTCTCCGTCGTAACACATACCACAGGCTGCCACCGGGAGAAGTATTTATAGAAAAGGGCTATTCCCCTCTGGCCGCCCACTTTGGCGGGCAGAAAAGGGTAGGAGACGAGGCTGATGACGGTGCCCATATTAAGCGGGCTTGCTTATTTTCGGCTGATCCCTTTTCCTCCATTCCACGATAATCGCCGCAATCAGCGCCAGCCACACGAGGGCCGAAGACCAGACTGTAATGCTGTTGCCCATCTGGTAGGAATGCGGTTCAAACCGGAATTCGATCGTGTGTTCTCCCGCCGGTACCGGCATCCCGCGCAGCAGGTAATCCACCCGCAGATAATCGGTCTTCTGCCCGTCGATAAAGGCATTCCAGCCGTTCTCATAATACACCTCGCTGAAGACGGCGAACTGATTGGTCTTCGAAGAAAATTTATAGGAGATCTTGTCCAGCAGGTTATCGGTCAGATGGATGGATGCGCTGCTGTCCGGCACGGGCCCGGATTTTACCAACGCCTTGTATTTCTCCTGCACGATCACCGTATCTCGGGTATTGATGCTGTCCAGCGCCTTCATCTCGGCGTCACCGTCTTTGACATAATAGATCGACTTCACCAGCCAGCAGGCTCCGTATGCGCCGGGGTTCAGACGCGCCGCGGGTTGCCGGGTCGTGGGGTCCTCCTGGATAAAATATTTTGCGTTCAGCATATCGTACACCCGCAGATTGCCCTTGCTGAGCTGGTTCTGGATAATATCCTGATAAAGGCCAAGCTTGGCCGGGCTGTAACCGCCGATGGAATTGTGGTTGTAAGAGGTGCGGGCCGACTGCTCCGACAGCTGGAACGGATCTCCGGTCTGATCGAATACCCGGAAATTCTTTTCCGGATCGTTCTTGATCTGCAGGTCCACGGCCGTTGGGGCCAGGCGGGCTTCGAAGTCGGCCGGGTCCACAAAATTATCCTCGCTCAGATAGCGCAGACCGACGGATAACAGATCCCAGGTACTGAGTATGATCAGCCCTCCCAGCAACACTTCCCGCTGTCTGAATTTATCTTTCAGGTATAGACCGAGCAACAACACTGCCGCTGCGATCAATAAAATGCTTCTCAGAAGATCCGCCCCTAAAATAGATTGCCGGTCCGCATGCAGGGCCTTGAGCAGCGATTCGCTTATTCCCGAAGCCTGCGCCTGCATCTCCGGGGTAGGTTGCTGTCCTTTGGATAAACCCCGCAGGGCTCCCTGCGTAAAACCATCCTTGAATTGCTTGTCCCTGCTTCCTCCGCTGTAGTCCGCCATAAAATAATAGCCCGTCAGCAGGAGCAGCAGTCCACCGGTGATCAACACCGCCGTCTTGAATTTTTTCCAGTTTGCCTCCCGCGTTTCCCCGCCAAAAAACAGCTGCTGCAATCCCAGCGCTCCCAGCAACGGGAATGCGAACTGCGGCATGATCAGCGCAATGGTGGGTGACCGGAATTTATTATAGAAAGGCAGATGATCGAACAGAAAATTATTGAGCGAGGGGAAATTCTTGCCCCAGGCCAGCAGAATGCCCAGCACGGCAACGCTCACCAGCCACCATTTTTGCCATCCTTTCAGATAAACGATCCCCAGGATCCCCAGCAGACAAACGATGGCGCCCAGATACACGGGTCCCGAAGTTCCCTGATCCTGCGCTCCCCAGTAAATACTTTGGTTGGCATATTGCAAGGCCTGGTCCAGTGGCATTCCAAAGGTCTCCGTCAGTTTCTCGGCCACCTTCGAATCGTCTCCGACCTCTTTCCCGGCATTACCGCCGCCCGCAGCCCGTGGCGCCAGCAGCGAAAACGTCTCGGGGATCCCATAGCTCCAGGTAAAGGCATAATCCCTGTTCAGCCCTCCGTTCTCTCCCAGCTTGTTGTCCGGATGGCTCAGCTCGGTCCGGCCTCCGCGCATCGTTTCCTTTGCAAATTCCTGAACAGGTACGATAAGCACGGCCATCGTGGCAAAGCCGACCCCGCCCGCGATAGCGGCTATCCCTATGCCCATCAAAAAACTTTTGATCTGTTGTTGCTTCCAGCTGTAGATCCCATGGCAGATGGTGAGCAGCCCGGCACTCAGCAAAGTGTAATAAACGACCTGGAAATGCTGGGTATTTGCCTGGAAGGAGCAAAAGATAGCCAGCAGCACGGCTCCCCAGAGATAATTGCGGCGGTAGATCAACAGCAGGGCCGCGATCACACCTGGTGCATAGCCGATGGCCAGCATCTTGGTCTCATGGCCAACCATGACGATGATCGGATCGTATGTCGACCAGGCATAGGCCAGGGCCGACAGAACCCCGATCCAGGGATTGACGCCCATCACCATGGCCAGAAAATAAAAGGTTACGCAGGCCAGCAGAAAGAAGCTGATGGGCTTGGGCATGCCAAGGGTGAGGATACGGCTCAGCCAGCCGGGAACGATATTAGGCTTTGCTTCGATGGCGATATTGTAGGTAGGCATCCCCGAGAACGTGCTTTCCGTCCAGAGAGGATAGTGACCATATTTTTCTTTGAATTCGGCGGATTGTTGGAACATGCCTTTATAGCCCAGCATATCGACCTGCGACACGATCTTGTGCTCCAGGGCAGGCTTGCAATACACCACGGCTACGATCCAGAATATCAGTACGGCAATGGCATGCGGCAGCGCTTTTTTTAACAAAGACGGATTCATAGATATTAATGTAATTATTCCCGGCAAAATAATGGTATTTTGCCCAGAAATAAGGATTTTTAGATAAATATGAGCGCATTTCGATTCCTCTCCCGGGTGGCATTTATCTGCAATATTTGCTTCCTGCTTACTTCATTCGCTCAATGGGTGCCGCATCTGCCGGAGGGCCCGCTGATATCCCTCATTATTCTGATGGGATACGTGCTGGGTATCCTGGTGAATATTATCATCAATGCCTGGCTGCTCATCCTGCTGATCGCCCGCAAGCCGCGCGAGAGCCTCGGCCCGAAGTGGGTGCTGATCGTAAATTTCATTTTTTTCCTCTACCAGACAGGGCTCATCTTAACACACATACTGCTATGATACAAGGAATGCTCCGGGACCGGCCGACAAAGTTGTTTATATTTTTTACGGCTTTCTTCGTGGCTAACGCCCTCATTGCGGAATGTATTGGCGGCAAGATCTTTTCACTTGAGAAATTGTTTGGGTTCCATCCGCTTCATTTTTCACTCTTCGGAGAAAAAGGCCTCTCTCTCAGCCTCACCTGCGGGGTCCTGCTCTGGCCGCTGGAATTCGTCATGACGGACATTGTCAATGAATATTACGGCCCCAAAGCCGTACGCCGCATCTCCTATATCGCGGTAGCGCTGATCTCCTATGCTTTTCTGATGTTCTATGCGGCTATCCATATCCCCCCTGCTGATTTCTGGATCGGCACAAAGACAGGCAGCAATATCCCCAACATGCAGGACGCATTCAACGGTATCTTCGGTCAGGGCATGTGGATCATCCTCGGCAGCCTTACGGCCTTCCTCGTCAGCCAGATCGTGGACGTGACGATCTTCCACCGTATCAAGGCGGTCACCGGTGAAAAATGGGTCTGGCTGAGAGCCACCGGCTCGACCGTCGTGTCCCAGCTTGTGGATAGTTTTGTCGTGTTGTATATCGCCTTCCGGCTGGGGAATAACTGGAGCTGGCAACAGGTGATTGCCATCTGCCTCGTCAATTATGCCTATAAGTTTACCATGGCCATCGTGCTCACCCCGCTGATCTATCTGGTGGAGCACCGCATCGAAAAATATCTGGGTCATGAGACCACGCAGAAGATGAAACGCTCCGCCATGGGACTGACAAACGATTAGCCGCATACGGCCGCTTCAACCATCCGCATTCGTCATCCGGCACCCCGACCTCAGCACCGGCTTCCGTCTACAGCGGCAGCTCCATCACATAGTCATTCATGAAATAGTTGTTCCCGATATCGATATCCTCTTCCCGGATAACGGAAAATCCCATTTTCTCGTAGAATTGTTTCGCCTTGTTATACCGGTTGACATTCAGCTGCAACAGCTTCGCACCCTGCGGCACGATATCCCCGGTGATGAATTCCAGCATGGCCTTGCCCAGCCCCTTGCCCTGCCGTCCGGGCAATACATACAGCTTATGCAGCTTGTAGACGGACAGCTCATCGGAGGGAGACCAGGACGCAAAGCCTATGGACTCCTCTTCCTGCTCGAGGATGAGAAATTTGTGCGTACGCATCTGTTGCCGCAGGGAAGGAGGACTGTAGAATCGGTTCAGCATATATCGCAGCTGTTCCGCGGAAATAAAATCGCCATAGGTCAGCGGCCAGATCTGCTGGGCAAGGAAGCCGATGGTATTGATATCGTCCTGGTCGGCAAAACGTATTGAAAGTTCGGGGTCCATAATATTCGTTATGCAAAATTAGTGCTTTGTCATCATTCTTCCTCGTCCTCCTCTTGCCGGTGCATCCGGATTGCGCGCATGGCCAGCCTCACGGCGATATAAAAAGTGGCAAAGGAGCCGAAGGATAACAGTCCCGTCGACACATATCTTGTCGCCTCCCGGCTTTGTTGCAGAAAAAGGAAGAAGTCGAAGCTGCCATGAAAAAGCACCGCGATCAGCAAGCCCTTTGCCATCAGCCACATCCTGCTCCCAGGCCCGGATTTGGCCAGCCCGAGGTTATAGCCCATCAGCACCGCAAAGGAAGCATGCGCCGGCACCGATAAAAAAAACCGCGCCAGCCCCGTTCCATACCCGAACTGCCACACATACTCGATGTTCTCGATGGTCGCAAACCCCATCCCCGTCATCACCCCGTAGACGATGCCATCGAAAGGACCGGCAAAGCTTTTTTTAGGGAAGGCATAGCAGCGCAGCACCAGCCATTTTGAACCTTCTTCGGTCAGCGCCACTACTCCGAAAGCATACCAGGCATATGATAATATAGAGGGAGAATAATGATCGTTCCGGACATCCTCCGACAACATCTGTACCGCGAAGGGCGGCAGCGTGGCTGCCATGCCCAGCAGGAAACAAGCGACAAGTGACCCCATCGGCGCCTTGCCATATTTGTTAAGGGAATAGATGAACAGACAGATGGCGATCCCCGGTGCAATGGCTAACGCGACTGATAACATGCCCTAAAAATAAAGGATTGTTTCCAACAAATCTCCCGCCTTTACGGTTTCCCCGCCACCGGATGCTCGGTGACATAGAGATAGGCTGCGCCATCGCTGAAATACTGTATGCCGGCCAGCTTTTTATACTTGCCGATAACATCCAGGCTCAGCAGGTCGGGATTAATGGCATCGTCAAACCAGATCACATAAAAATGATCTTCGGCCAGGAATTCTCTTACATCGGTGGGGAAATCTTTGTGGGGGATCATATCGGCATGGACGCCAGTAAAGAACCAGATCCCTTCCGTGGCATTGGAGTACAGCGTCGATCCCAGATGCAATTTTGCTTTGTTCTCCTGTACAAAACGGATCGTCTCCGAATTACGCCAGCTGTCTTCCGTATATCCGGGTATGCCGGCCGACCGGATCCCGTCCCAGGCCTCATAATCATCCATCAGCTGCCCCGTCTGGAATACGATCGCGGCAAGCGCTACGGCAAGAATGGCCCCGATACGTTTGACGGAAGGCCAGGCCGCCGTCCAGACCGGGATCCAGCAGGTGCTTCCCCAGAGCCAGGGGATGAACAGGGGAGACAGCAGCCGGCTGTCCAGCGGCTGAAATCTCGAAAAGGTGGCGGAGGAAAGTATAAATACGGCGTAGACGATAAAATAAGTAGTGGCGATATTTTCGTAGGAGAAGAACCGTTCCCTCCTGATAAGCCTCACGACAAACGCGATCATGAACGCAAGGATAAGGAATGATCCCAGCGCCCCGGCCAGTGAATAATGGTTATTGAAGAATGGAAGCCAGTTGCAGAATACTACCCCCAGATCGTGCAGATTGCTGGCAAAGCTGGTCGTCCCCTTTTCGCGGAACCCGGTAAGCGTGCCCGTGACGAGCTGATTCCGGTACAGGTTCACCGCAAGCAGAATTGTGGAGGTCAGCCCGAACAACAGGATATGCTGGATCCTCTTTCGTGGCCTGAGAGCGGGATCGCATAACAGTAACAGGCCTCCCGTGCCGATAAACGTTACACCGGCATAGCGTGTGACGCAGGCCAGCCCGGCGATCAGCCCCATCAGCAGCAAGGCGCTCGTCGAATGGTAAAGGAAATAGCGGCGGGAGAAAAGTACAAACAACAGGAACAGCAGGATAAAGAGCGTCTCCGACCAGATCATCGAATAGACTTCCAGCAGACAGGGGCTGAAGACCAGACAGCTCAGCAGGATCCATTTATACCATTTCGACCGGAAGGAAAAACTTTCCATCAGCCACCCACAGAGCCAGATCACAACGGCAAAAAGCAATCCGTTCAGCACTGCTCCGAAATACATCACGTTACGTCCGGTGAGGAACATCACCGCACTGAGGAAAATGGGGTAGCCGGCAGGGAAATCCATCATCGCCTCCTTATTGAAGTCGGTGATCGATCCATGGTCATGGATATTGGCCGCCACGCTGATATAGGTGACGGAATCGGGAGATACGCCGATCCCGCTATGACGGGTAAACGCATAGATGATCAGAAATCCTGCCAGGGCCGCTATGAGTGAATCATAGTTCCGCAGGGGTAAGAAAGATCGGATGGGTCGCTTCATTGGATAAGTAAAAATAATGCTCTTTCGCCACTTTCGAACTTATCCGTAATTTCAGATTCTATAAAGCGACCGTTCATGATTGTATTTCGCCTGCCTCTATGGATCCCCGCGATACTGCTGACCACCGGCTTGTCTGCCCAGCAATTCGGGGGCAATCCCCCCTCGCTGAAATGGAGACAGATCAATACCGGTATAGCCCGCGTCATTTTCCCCTCCGGTCTGGACTCACAGGCGCAACAGGTCGCGGCGATCGTCCACCGGCTGAATGGCGCCACCCTGCCGACTATCGGACAACAGCACAGAAAGATCGATATCGTATTTCAGAACCAGACGATCATCCCCAACGGCTATGTCGGGCTGGCGCCTTTCCGCAGCGAATTCCAGCTCACACCGGATCAGAACAGCTTTGAGCTGGGCAGCCTGCCCTGGCAGAAGATGCTGGCGATCCATGAATACCGGCACGTCCAGCAATATAATAACTATCGTCTCGGCCTGTCGAAGGCCATGTACTATCTGTTCGGCGAAGGAGGTCAGGCATTGGCCAACAGCCTAGCGATACCCAACTGGTTCTGGGAAGGGGATGCGGTTTATCAGGAGACCCTCGTGAGTGACCAGGGCCGGGGACGGCTTCCGTATTTCTTTAACGGCTACCGCTCTCTCTGGGCCGGTGACAAGAACTACTCCTGGAT
>DATHHO010000249.1:0-23363 GCA_035317125.1 Puia sp. | reverse complement strand
ACGCAACCTTCTGCCGCCGTCTTTACGTGGCGGGCATATTTAAAGAGGACGCCTTTGGTGGCCTTGAGGGCCGGTTGTTTCCAGGATGCCCGGCGTGCGGAAATCTCTTCGTCGCTGATCTTCAGCACGATGCTGTTGGTGGTCGCGTCGAGCTCGATCCTGTCCTCATCCTGTACCAGGGCGATCGTGCCGCCGAGATATGCTTCGGGTGTGATGTGCCCGACGACGAAGCCATGGGTGCCGCCGCTGAACCGCCCGTCGGTGATCAGCGCTACGCTTTTCCCGAGACCGGCTCCGATAAGGGCCGAAGTGGGCTTGAGCATTTCGGGCATGCCGGGTGCGCCTCTGGGACCGACGTAACGGATGACGACCACATCGCCCGGTCTTATCTTTCCTGAATTGATGCCGTTGATCAGATCGTGTTCTCCATCGAAAACACGGGCCGGACCTTCAAATCTTTCGCCTTCTTTTCCGCTGATCTTGGCCACGCTGCCGTCTGCGGCGAGGTTGCCATAGAGGATCTGCAGATGACCGGTCGCCTTGATGGGCTTCTCCAGCGGCATGATGATATCCTGTTTTGCAAAATCGATGGCCGGTATGGCTGCGAGATTTTCCGCGAGCGTCCTGCCGGTGACGGTGAGGCAATCGCCGTGCAGCAATCCTTTCTGCAACAGGTATTTCATGACTGCGGGTATGCCTCCATGTTCGTGAAGGTCCTGCATAAGGTATTTTCCACTGGGCTTGAGGTCTGCCAGCACGGGTATCCTGTCGCTGATGGACTGGAAGTCATCCTGGGTGAGCGGAACGTCCACGCTCCGGGCCATGGCGATGAGGTGGAGCACGGCATTGGTGCTGCCTCCGAGGACCATGATCACGACGATCGCATTTTCAAATGCCTGACGGGTCATGATGTCGCATGGTTTGATATCTTTTTCCAGCAGCAGGCGGATGGCCGCTCCGGCTGCAAGACATTCTTTCTTTTTTTCTTCGCTGAGCGCCGGGTTGGAAGAGGAGTAGGGCAAGCTCATGCCAAGGGCCTCTATGGCGGCGGCCATGGTATTGGCGGTGTACATCCCGCCGCAGGCGCCGGCGCCGGGGCAGGCGTTCATCACGATGCCTTTGAAATCCGCCTCGTCCAGCTTGCCGGCCATTTTCTGTCCCAGCGCCTCGAATGCGGAAATGATATTGAGGTCCTGTCCTTTATAATGACCGGGGGCAATGGTGCCGCCATAGACCATGATGGCGGGCCGGTTGAGCCTTCCCATCGCCATGATGGAACCGGGCATGTTCTTGTCGCAGCCCGGAAGGGCGATGAGCGCATCATAATATTGCGCGCCACATACGGCCTCGATGGAGTCGGCGATGATATCGCGGCTGACGAGGGAATAGCGCATGCCGTCGGTGCCGTTGCTGATGCCGTCGCTGACGCCGATGGTATTGAAGATGAGGCCCACCAGATCTTTGTCCCAGACGCCCTGCTTGACGAGCTTAGCCAGATCGTTGAGGTGCATATTACAGGTGTTGCCGTCATAGCCCATGCTGACGACACCGACCTGTGCTTTTTTCAGGTCTTCATCCGTAAGCCCGATGCCGTACAACATCGCCTGCGCGGCGGGTTGCGTTGAATCCTGTGTGATTGTCCTGCTGTATTTGTTCAGTTCCATTTATTTGACTTTCTGATGAATGCTTCTGTTGTTGTTTGCCGGATCATCCGGGATGATCCTGATATGCTGAGAAAATCTTGCGATGATCCCGATTGCATTGCGGCGCCGGATCGTGCTGCTCTCTCCGGATGACGCTGTTGTGTTTATGCCGTTGCCATCTGATGATCTTTTTCGGTGACCCTTGCCATATAGGCCTGCTGGATAACCCGTCCGAGGGATTCATTCCAGGGCTTTGGAAAGCTGCTGTCGTCGAGGGAGGCCCAGCCGATGACTTCCGCTGCGGTGCCGCAATAAAAAGCGGAATCGGCCGCTTTTGCCTCTTTCGTCGTGAATAATTTTTCTTCGACCGGTATGTCCAGTTCCCGGCAGAGTTCCAGCACCGTAGCGCGGGTGATGCCCGGGAGGATATTGCCTGTCGAAGGAGTAAACAGTTTCCCATCTTTCTCGAAAAACACATTAGCTCCGGGGCCTTCCGCGACAAATCCATTCATGTCGCTTAGCAGCGCTTCGTCGTACCCGTTTGCCTTTGCTTCCTGGCTGGCCAATATGGAATTCACGTAATGGCCGGTAGCCTTTGCCTCTATCCTGAACCCTTTCGGATTGGGGCGCTGGAAAGAGGAAGTCATGATGCGCAATAATTTATCGCCGAGGAATGGCGCCATTTCCCAGACTTCTATGGCGGTATGGGAGTGGTCATTCAGGCTGAAGGTCATATTGGCCGGGGCATAGACCAGCGGCCGGATATAGGCGTCCTGCAGGTTATTCTTTTCCAGCAGGCGGTAAGTAGCGGCGATGAGGTCGGCTGCGGCATATTCATAGGGCAGGTTCAGCGCGAGGGCGGAAAGCCTCAGCCGCTCGAAATGCTCATCAGCCTTGAAGATCCGGGTGGCGCCGCTGGCGGTGCGGTAGGCGCGGATGCCTTCGAATACGGCATAGCCATAGTGCATGGACTGGCCATACAGATCGGTCTTTGCCTCCGCTGCCTTTACAAATTCTCCGTCCAGCCAGAGAATGGTGTTTTCGTTATAGTATGCCATAGCCAATTGTTTTAAAAAAAAGAGACCCGCCTCGTGGGAGGCGGGTCTCGGTATATTTGATTTTAGTATGTCAATTTACCACCCTTCTCCCTGCAATACAGGTATAATAATAATCACCACCACAATAACTATTGAGGAGACCCGGGTGATGATACTATATATACTGCTTTGTTGCAAGAAGGATGTAATTATACTGCGAATATACTCCCGCCATCCGAAAAAACAAAGAACTTTTATGCGAACCCACGATTTTTAGTGAATTCAAAATATTCGTCTAAATAATTGTCGATTTTCTCAATTCGATATTCTCTTTATTGATGTCACCCGGTATTTTCCCGCCTACATAATCACTGATCAGCTCGCCGATCGTGGAGGTAAAATAGAAATTGATGGGGTCGATATCCTTGGTGACAAAGCTGTTCTCCAGTGTCCAGTTGGCCGCTTCCCTGATCTTATCGGCTTCTTTGTGCAGGCCGAAATGGTCCAGCAGCATGGCTGCGGAGAGGATGCTGCCCAATGGGTTGGCGATGTCCTTGCCTGCGGCCTGGGGATAGGAGCCATGGATGGGCTCGAACAGCGCGGCGCCTTTCCCGATAGATGCGGAAGGGAGCAGTCCCAGGGATCCGGTGATCACGCTGGCCTCGTCCGAGAGGATATCCCCGAACATATTCTCCGTCAGCATGACGTCGAACTGTCTGGGGTTGACGATGATCTGCATCGCGGCGTTGTCCACGAACAGAAAATCCACCTTTACATCGGGGTAGGAACCGGCGATGTCCTGCACCACCTTTCTCCAAAGCCGCGAGGTCTCCAGCACGTTGGCCTTGTCGACGAGGGTGAGTTTCTTTCTCCGCTGCTGGGCTTTCTGAAAAGCCAGGTGGGCAATGCGTTCGATCTCTTCGCGGGAATAGGTGCAATCGTCGGAGGCCTGGTTGCCATCTTCGCTCAGCTCTTTTTTCCCGAAATAAATGCCGCCGGTCAGCTCGCGGAAAATTACGAAGTCTACGTGCTCCAGAATCTTGGCCTTCAGCGGCGACAGGAACTGGAGGGAAGGGTAGGTAGTTATCGGCCGGATATTGGCGAATAGCTGCAATGACTTTCTCAGCTTGAGCAGACCTTGTTCGGGTCTTACCTTTGCCGTCGGGTCGTTGTCATATTTTGGATGACCGATCGCGCCGAACAGAATGGCATCGCTGTTGAGGCAGGCTTCGATCGTCTCGTCAGGAAGGGGATTGCCTGTTTTATCGATGGCGTCGGCGCCCATCAGACAATATTTGTAACTGAATTCATGGCCTCCGTTCTCTGCTACGGAGTTCAGCACTTTGATAGCCTGTCTGGTCACTTCCGGACCGATGCCATCGCCTTCTATGACTACAATGTTCTTTTTCATTTCTGAATCGTTATTTTGGGTGAAAGGGGGTATGGGTTAAATAGTTGTGTGTTGCTGTTCGAATGTCTCGATCTCGCCGCGGATGCTGAGCAGGTAGTCGATATCGTCATAGCCGTTCAGCAAACAGGTCTTCTTATAATTGTTGATGTCGAATTTTTCCTGGTCCCCGGTAGCAGGCAGCGTGATGGTCTGCTGTCCGAGGCTCACCTCTATTTTCGTGGCCGGATCTTTCTGCACGGCGGTGAAGATCTTTTTCAGAAAATCATCGCTGACGGTGACCGGCAGCAGAAAATTGTTCAGGGCATTGTTCGAAAAAATGTCGGCGAAGAAGCTACTGACCACTACGTCGAAACCGGCATCCTTGATGGCCCAGGCGGCGTGTTCGCGGCTGGAACCGCAGCCGAAGTTCATTCCGGCCACGAGGATCTTTCCGCTGTAGGTCGGATCGTTCAGAACGAAGTCTTTTTTAGGTTGCCCATGGCTGTCATATCGCCAGTCACGGAAAAGGTTCTTGCCAAACCCATCCCGGCTGGTGGCCTTTAAAAAGCGGGCTGGGATGATCTGGTCGGTGTCCACATTCTCCTCGTTGAGGGGAACTGCGGTGGAGCTGATGTTGTTTATTGCTTTGCTCATCGTTGTTGTTGCTGTTTCCGGCAGCCTTTTTCGGGAAGCCGGGTGTTCGTTTATTTCGGTTGCGCGCGGGGCGCAGCTTGTTTTTGCCGATAAAGTCCGGGGCGATCTTGTCGGTGGCGCCGGTGGACCTGTATTATAAATACTCTCTCACGTCCGCCACTTCGCCGGTGATGGCCGCTACGGCTGCGGTCAGCGGGCTCGCCAGGAGGGTCCGTGCGTTGGGGCCCTGTCTTCCTTCGAAATTCCTGTTGGATGTCGAAATACAGTATTTGCCTTCGGGGATCTTATCCTCGTTCATGCCGAGACAGGCGGAACAGCCAGGCTGGCGGAGAAGAAATCCCGCTTCCGCGAAGACCTTATCGATGCCTTCGGCGATGGCTTGTTTTTCCACCTGCTTGCTGCCGGGAACGATCCATACTTCGACATGGTCCGCCTTCTTTCTTCCTTTTACGAAAGAGGCGACGAGGCGCAGGTCTTCGATGCGGGAATTGGTGCAACTGCCGATGAAGACGTAGTCGACTTTTTTCCCGATGAGCCCAGAGCCTGCCTGGATATCCATATAGGCAAGTGATTTTATATAGGATGGTCTTTCTTTCTCGCCGATCTCCGATTCCGCAGGGATATGTCCTTTGACGCCGATGCCCATTCCCGGGTTGGTGCCATAAGTGATCATGGGTCCGATCTTCGAGGCGTCGATAAAGATTTCCTTATCGAACTTTGCATCCTTATCGGAATAAAGTGCTGCCCATTGGGTCAGCTTGCGGTCCCAGTCCGCCCCTTTTGGTGCAAATTCGCGGCCTTTCAGATAGGCGAAGGTCGTTTCATCGGGAGCGATCATTCCCCCGCGTGCGCCCATTTCGATGCTCATATTGCAGATGGTCATCCGGCCTTCCATGGAGAGGCTGCGGATGGCGGAGCCGGCATATTCGACGAAGTATCCCGTGGCGCCGCTGGCAGAAATGGAGGCGATGATATAAAGAATGATATCCTTTGACAGGACGCCTTTATTCAGTGTCCCTTCGACGTTGATCCGCATGAGCTTTGGCTTGCTCTGCAGCAGGCACTGGGTGGCCATAACCATTTCCACTTCGCTGGTGCCGATGCCAAATGCGATGGCGCCGAATGCCCCGTGTGTCGAGGTATGGCTGTCGCCGCATACGATGGTCATGCCTGGCTGCGTGATGCCGAGCTCGGGTCCGATGACATGTACGATGCCCTGCCAGGGATGTCCGAGACCATATAATTCGACATGATGTTTTGCACAATTCTCGATCAGCTGCTGGACCTGGATACGGGACAGCTCGTCTTTGATCGGCAGGTGCTGGTCGAGGGTAGGAACGTTGTGATCCGCCGTGGCCACGATCTGCGCCGGACGGAAGACTTCCAGCCCCCTTTTTTCAATGCCTTTGAAAGCCTGCGGGCTGGTGACCTCATGGATAAGATGTTTGTCGATGTACAGCACCGACGGGCCTCCGTCGATGGTACGGACAACATGCTGGTCCCAGATCTTTTCAAATAATGTATTCGCCATAATGAGTTAACTTTTTTTATGCCGTGACCGCCGGGATTTATGCTGCGACGATCGGGTTTTAAGCCGTGACGGTCGAGTCGATGTATGTTTTGGCCAGCTGGTGCAGGTCTTCCTCCACCACTTCTTTCTTCGTATCGGCCACTCCTAAAAAACGGTCGTACAGTACGTCGATATCGTTGCGGTTGAAATCATAGCCGATCTTCAGCAGGCGGAAGGCGAGGGCGCTGCGTCCACTCCTTGCCGTGAGGACGATCTTCGACCCTTCGGCGCCTACTTCTTCGGGGTTGATGATCTCGTAGGTGGTGGAGTCTTTCAGGAAGCCATCCTGATGTATGCCGGAAGAATGCGAAAAAGCATTGGCGCCGACGATGGCTTTGTTCGCCTGGACCGGCATGCGCATGGTATCGGCGACCAGCCTGCTCATGGGGTTCAGCTCGGCGGTGTTTATGCCGGTGTAAAATCCCATGTGTTTGTGCTGTTTGATCACCATCACCACTTCTTCGAGAGAGGTATTGCCAGCACGTTCGCCCAGCCCATTGATGGTGCATTCGATCTGTCGGGCGCCGTGCTGGATCCCGGCGATGGAATTGGCCGTCGCCAGGCCCAGGTCGTTATGACAATGGCAGGAAATGACGGCTTTGTCTATATTCTTTACGTTATTGACGAGGAAGGCGATCTTTGCCCCGTACTGGTCAGGCAGGCAGTAGCCCGTGGTATCGGGTATGTTGACCACGGTGGCGCCGGCTGCGATCACGGCCTCTATGACCCGCGCGAGGTATTCATTGTCCGTACGGCCGGCATCTTCTGCATAGAATTCGACGTCATCGACGGCGTTGCGTGCCCATTTTACGGCCTGGACGGCGCGCTGGAGGATCTCCTCGCGGGTCGAGTTGAACTTGCTTTTTATATGGAAATCGGAAGTCCCGATACCGGTGTGGATACGGGGGCGTTTTGCATGTTTGAGGGCCTGGGCGGCCACTTCGATGTCTTTCTCAACGGCGCGGCTCAGGGCGCAAACCGTGGCATCTTTTATGATCCGGCTGATCTCTTCGACGGAGTGAAAATCTCCCGGGCTGGAAATGGGAAAGCCGGCTTCGAGGATATCGACGCCCATGGCTTCCAGTTTCAGGGCCAGTTCAGTTTTCTCTTTGGCATTGAGCTTACAGCCTGGGACCTGTTCTCCATCCCGGAGGGTGGTGTCGAAAATGAAGATTTTTTTTTCAGTCATAGTATTTTGGAATGGATTGACAAATAAAAGATACAGGCTAGTTACATTTGCAAGGACGGGCCGGTGCGCTGGAAATAGCCTTCATTCCGAAATTAACCTTCTTTATATTCGTTGTAAAATCATAATCAGTAGGGTTTTACACTCCGTAAGAGGGCCGTTTTTCCCTGAAACCCTTGCCTGTCATGCATTTTAAAGCTATAAATTACGATGCCCAACCGATCGTCCGATGCACTGTTTCTGCTGATCAAGTCCCTGGAAAAGTCAGAGAAACGGAACTTTAAGCTGTACGTTCAACGAAATTCAGGCAGTGAAGAGCTGAAAATCATCCAGTTATTCGATGCTATGGATAAGATGGACGACTATGATGAGGTTCAATTGCAGCAGAAGACCCGGAGCATCAAAAAGCAGCAGCTGTCCAATACCAAGGCGCATCTTTACCGCCAGATCCTTGCCAGCCTGCGGCTGCTTGGCAGCGAGAACAACATTGATATTCAACTACATGAGCAGTTGGACCATGCCCGGATCCTCTATAACAAGGGGTTGTACCTGCAAAGCCTGAAGATGCTGGACCGGATCAAGGAAAACGCCAAGGCCCACAACCAGACCACTTTCCTGCTGCAGGTGCTGTTCTTCGAGAAAAAGATCGAGGCCTTGCATATCACCCGGAGCATGCAGGACAGGGCCGACCGGCTTACGGGGGAGGTGGATGAGGTGAACGAACATCTGCAGCTCCTCAGCAAGCTGTCCAATCTCTCCCTGCAACTCTACAGCTGGTATATCCGGAATGGTCTGGCCCGCAATGAAAAGGACGAGATGGCCGTGCAGCAGTTCTTCGAGGAGCATATCCCCGCCGATCTGAGCGGCTGTCTGGGATTCTATGAAAAACTGTATCAGTACCAGAGCTTTTGCTGGTATGCCTTTATCCGGCAGGATTTTCTGATGTACTACCGCTATGCGCAGAAATGGGTAGACCTGTTCGATAAATCGGCCTTTATGATCCCCATCGAGACGGCGCATTATATCAAGGGCATGCACAATCTGCTTGGCGCCCATTTCGACCTGCTGAATTATCCGAAATTCATCGAAACGCTGGAGCAGTTCGAGCTGTTTTCCCGGAGCGAGGTGGTGCTGCATAACCACAACAACCTGATCCAGACCTTTGTCTACCTGAACATATCCAAGCTCAACAAACATTTCCTCGACGGGACCTTTACGGAGGGACTGGGGCTGGTGCCCTTTATCGAGGAAAAACTGAAGGAATATGGGATCTACCTTGACCGGCACCGGATCCTTGTGTTCTATTATAAGATCGCTTGTCTTTATTTCGGGAGCGGGGACTATGGGAACACGATCGATTACCTGAACAAGATCATCAACTGGAAGGTGGACCTTCGGACCGATCTGCAATGTTATTCGCGGCTGCTGCATCTGATCGCGCATTATGAGCTGGGGAATTTTCAGCTGCTGGAATACCTGACCCGGTCGGTGTACCGCTTCATGGCTAAAATGGAGAACCTGAGCCTTGTGGAAGAGGCGATCTTTGCCTTTCTGCGAAAGGCTTTCCAGCTGTCGCCGGGTAAGATCCGGGTGGAGCTGGCGGAACTGCTGGAGAAGCTGAAGGGCTATGAAAAGAACCGCTTTGAGACGCGCGCCTTTGTATATCTGGACATCATTTCGTGGCTGGAAAGCAAATCTCTGAATGTACCTGTGCAGGAGGTGATCCGGGAGAAATATCTGAACGGCAGCAGGAGGGGGTAGGGGGAGGGGTAAGCGCCACTGCTGAATGGCAGCGGGGAAAAGTTCTTTAAAAAGGAGTTTGAATAATCAGGAAATTTGCGCGTGTAAATTTCCGTTATGAAGCCCAAGAGAGTGAGGAAGAGGATTGCATATGTAAAAAAGGGAAGTCCTGCAATTGAGGATGAATTGGCGTTTGTCAGCAATAAATGTTCGGTAAAAGCCAGGAAAATCGATCTTGTCGTCGAAAATATTCAAATCGAATTGTGGTTTGATAAGCATTATTTTGACAGGTATTATCTTGGCGATGAAAATGGCAAAAGAGAGGGTATTGATCCCAAGGCGGTGGGGGCACTTGTAAAGAAGTCTTTCCCTTTTCTTCTTCTATATAGTTGTGAGGTGCGAGGCTTTGCCTTCGTCAACTATTTCGATTCCGGTGAACCCGGTATCAGGGTCGTCCTACAACAGGCGCTGGAAGATCGTATATTGAATGTAGTGATCGAAACTCATTACAAAGGGATCAAACAATTTGAAATGACCGTTAAAACGGCCATGTGTTGTGCTGATTTTAGGGTATCTATTGGTCAATATGTCATTGATTTTCATGGAAATGTACCAGTTTTGAAAAGAAAGGACCAAAGCCGAAGCGTTGTAATAATGTAATTTTATTTCCCAGATAAAAATGTAACTTTGGGGTGGATAAGACAGGCGGAGAAGCCGAACAGCCGTAAGGCAGGTGTCTCAACTGAACAGTCTTATCTTAATGTAATTGAATAAGACAGGATAAACTTCAGGTCAGCCGAAAGACAGGACTTTTATCTGGTCAATCTTAATAGAAGCCGCAGAAATGCGGCTTTTTTTGTTGAACCATACGTGCATTCCGGGTGTTATTACCCGGTGAGGGCAAATTATCGGTCTTTTTCTATCTTTTCCATAACTAATAATGTTTCAAATCAGGGGATAACCAAGATTGGGAAAAACACGTTTTTTCTGATTAAATCCGTACCTTTGCCCTCCTTAATTTAGGTATATTGGCCTTCAGGAATGGGGCCAGACCTCATAAATTATTGGTTTTCAATTGGGTATCACCAAGAAAAAAAACTTCATATTGCAATATGGCTATCAAAAAAGAAAATCGTCCCAGAGCCACTTTTTCAAAAATCACTATCGGACTTGCTTCTCCCGACTCCATTCTCGAAAGATCGTATGGGGAAGTGCTCAAGCCTGAGACCATCAATTATCGTACCTATAAGCCTGAAAGAGACGGCTTGTTCTGCGAGCGTATTTTCGGTCCTGTGAAGGATTATGAGTGCGCCTGCGGAAAGTACAAGCGTATCCGCTATAAGGGTATCGTGTGCGACCGTTGCGGGGTTGAAGTGACGGAAAAGAAGGTTCGCCGGGAACGCATGGGACATATCAAGCTGGTTGTGCCTGTAGTTCATATCTGGTACTTCAAATCCTTGCCGAACAAGATAGGATACCTGTTGGGTATGAGTTCCAAGAAACTGGAAACGATCGTTTATTACGAAAGATATGTAGTTATACAGTCCGGTATCCGTACGGATAAGGGCCAGAACTACGGGGATCTGCTGACGGAAGAAGAATACCTGGACATCCTGGACAATTTACCCAAGGACAACCAGTACCTGCCCGACGACGATCCCAATAAATTCATCGCCAAAATGGGCGCCGAGGCCGTTCATGGCATGCTGGAAAGGATCGAACTGGACCAGCTGAGCTTCGACCTGCGCGCCGCAGCCGCCAACGAAACTTCTCAGCAACGTAAGGCCGATGCGCTGAAACGTCTGAGCGTTGTGGAAAGCTTCCGCGATGCCAATTCCCGGATCACCAACCGTCCTGAATGGATGGTCATGCAATATATCCCTGTGATCCCTCCGGAACTTCGTCCGCTGGTGCCACTGGACGGAGGTCGTTTTGCCTCCTCCGATCTGAATGACCTCTATCGTCGTGTGATCATCCGCAACAACCGTCTGAAGCGTTTGCTGGAGATCAAGGCTCCCGAGGTGATCCTGCGTAATGAAAAGAGGATGTTGCAGGAAGCCATCGACTCCCTGTTCGACAACAGCCGTAAATCTAACGCCGTAAAGGCCGAGGGCGGACGCGCACTGAAATCCCTCAGCGATGTGCTGAAAGGAAAGCAGGGCCGGTTCCGTCAGAACCTGCTGGGTAAACGTGTGGATTATTCCGGACGTTCGGTAATCGTGGTTGGTCCCGAGCTGAAACTGCATGAGTGCGGTCTGCCAAAGGATATGGCCGCGGAATTGTTCAAGCCCTTTATCATCCGCAAGCTGATCGAGCGCGGTATTGTGAAGACGGTGAAGAGCGCCAGGAAATTGGTCGATAAAAAAGAAGCCATCGTCTGGGACATCCTGGAAAATATATTAAAGGGGCATCCCGTGATGCTGAACCGTGCTCCAACGCTGCACAGATTGTCCATACAGGCTTTCCAGCCCAAGCTGATCGAAGGCAAGGCGATCCAGCTGCATCCGCTGGTGTGTACGGCGTTCAACGCTGACTTTGACGGTGACCAGATGGCCGTTCACGTGCCGCTGAGCAGTGCTGCAGTTCTGGAAGCCCAGCTGCTGATGCTGTCCTCGCACAATATCCTCAACCCTCAGAATGGTACGCCGATCACGCTGCCTTCTCAGGACATGGTATTGGGTTTGTACTATATCACCAAAGGAAAGAAATCAACCCCTACCGAAAAAGTAAAGGGTGAAGGCAAAGCCTTCTACAGCGCCGAAGAAGTGATCATCGCCTATAATGAAGGCAAGGTCGATCTTCACGCGCATATAAAAGTCAGGACCAATGTCCGGGTGGATGGCGACAAGCTTCACCACCAGCTGCTGGAAACTACCGTGGGCCGTGTGCTGTTCAACCAGTCCGTTCCCAAGGAAGTAGGTTTTGTAAATGCGCTGCTCACCAAGAAATCCCTCCGGGAGATCATCGGAAATATCATCAAGTGGACGAATATCCCTAAGACGGTGAAGTTCCTCGATGATATCAAATTACTGGGATTCAGGGCGGCCTTCCGCGGCGGATTGTCTTTCAGTATCAATGACCTGATCATCCCCGATATCAAGGAGCAGTTGCTGTTGAATGCGAAAGGGGAAGTGGATGAGGTGTGGGAGAACTACAATATGGGTCTGATCACCAATAACGAACGATACAATCAGATCGTGGATATCTGGTCGCGTGTGGATACGAGGATCACGGAATCGCTGATCGTCGAACTGGCCAATGACAAGCAGGGCTTCAACTCTGTGTACATGATGCTGGATTCCGGCGCGCGTGGTTCCAAACAGCAGATCAAGCAGCTGGCTGGTATCAGAGGTCTCATGGCCAAGCCGAGAAAATCCGGCTCTACCGGCAGCGAGATCATCGAAAACCCGATCCTGTCCAACTTCAAGGGCGGTCTGAACGTACTGGATTACTTCATCTCTACGCACGGTGCCCGTAAGGGTCTTGCGGATACGGCCCTGAAAACGGCGGATGCGGGTTATCTTACCCGTCGTCTTGTCGACGTGGCACAGGATGTGGTGATCACGGAAGAAGATTGCGGTACGCTGAGAGGCATCGCTACTTCCGCTCTTAAAGACAACGAAGACGTAGTAGAACCATTATACGACAGGATCCTCGGACGTACCTCCCTGCATGATGTGTACGATCCGCATACGGAGAAACTGATCATCGCCGCCGGCGAACAGATCACCGAAGAGTCCGGCAAGCATATCGAAGATTCGGGTATCGAGATCGTCGAGATCCGCTCGGTGCTGACCTGCGAAAGCAAGCGCGGTGTGTGTGTAAGATGTTATGGGAAGAACCTGGCGACAGGGTATACTACTCAGAAAGGTGACGCTGTCGGTATCATTGCCGCGCAGTCCATCGGTGAGCCGGGTACCCAGCTGACCCTGCGTACCTTCCACGTGGGTGGTGTGGCCGGATCTGCCTCGGTAGAATCCACGATGGCTGCGAAGTTCGACGGTACGATCCAGTTCGACGGTCTCCGGACTGTACTTACAGAAGGTCCTGAAGGTTCTAAAGTACATATCGTCATTGGTCGTACCGGTGAGGTGCGTATCATGGATGTGAAGAACGATCGTTTGCTGATCACCAACAACGTCCCTTACGGCGCAACCCTGAATGTGAAGGACGGACAGAAAGTGATCAAGGGAGATGTGATCTGCACATGGGATCCGTTCAATAACGTCGTGATCTCGGAAATTGCGGGTCATGTGAAGTTCGACGCCGTGATCGAAGGTATTACTTACCGGGAAGAAGCGGATGAACAGACGGGTCACCGTGAGAAAGTCGTCATCGAAACAAAAGATAAGACCAAACTGCCTTCGCTGAATGTCGAAGGAGCAAAAGAAGTTAAATCATACAACCTGCCTGTAGGCTCGCATATCGTGATGGAAGAAGGCGATGCGGTCAGGGCCGGACAGGTAATCGTTAAGATACCCCGCGTCCTTGGTAAGCTGAGAGATATCACGGGTGGTCTTCCCCGCGTAACGGAATTGTTCGAAGCGCGTAATCCGGGTAACCCTGCCATCGTGAGCGAGATCGATGGTGTGGTAGCCTTCGGGAACATCAAACGTGGTAACCGTGAGATCATCGTCGAAGCGAAAGATGGCGTAGTAAAAAAATACCTCGTTCCGCTGAGCCGTCAGATCCTTGCACAGGATGGTGACTTTATCAAGGCGGGAGCACAGCTGTCCGATGGCCAGGTGGCCCCGGCCGACATCCTGTCCATCAAGGGACCATTCGCGGTACAGGAATATGTGGTGAATGAGATCCAGGAAGTTTACCGTCTTCAGGGTGTGAAGATCAACGATAAGCATATCGAAGTGATCGTTCGCCAGATGATGCGTAAGCTGACCATCGTCGATCCGGGCGATACCCGCTTCCTCGAAGAGGACACCGTGGACAAATTCGAATTCCTCGATGAGAACGACTGGATCTTCGACAAGAAGATCATCGTCGACCCAGGCGAATCTGCCAAGCTGAAAGCCGGTCAGATCGTAAGCCTGCGGGAAGTAAGGGAAGAAAATTCGATCCTGCGCCGTAACGATAAGAAACTGGCTGAATTCAGGGATGCAAGGGCCGCTACTTCAGCGCCTCTGCTGCTCGGTATCACGAAGGCCTCTCTGGGCACGCAAAGCTGGATCTCCGCCGCGTCCTTCCAGGAAACGACCAAGGTATTGTCTTCTGCGGCCATCATGGGCAAGACGGATGATATGCTCGGCCTGAAGGAGAATGTCATCACCGGCCATCCGATCCCGGCTGGTACCGGTCTGCGTGACTTCGAGAACATGATCGTAGGCAGCAAGGAAGAATATGAGCTGTTGCAGACGACGCGTGAGGCCATGCAATTCGACGAAGAAGAATAAATCCAGAGCGGAAGCGCGAAACAGATTGTTAAAAATTGTAAAAATAGGGGGCAAGAGCCCTCTATTTTTTTATATTCGCGTTACTTATGAAGCATATTTCTACTGTATTGAGTGTGGTTGCCCTGGCGTTGATAGCGGTGTTATTCTATCTGCAGTCCGGCTCCGCGAAACCAAAAAAAGTAGCGGAGGCTCAGGCCAAGCCATTGTCGGCTGAAAGCAGGGTCGCTTATTTCGATATGGATACGCTGGAAGCGCATTATGATTATTTCAGAGATGCCCTGAGCCAGGCCAAGAGCAAGGAAAGCGCTATGAACACCGAGCTGAGCGGGATGGAAAAGACCTATCAGAAGAAGATCAGCGAATGGCAGAAAAAGGGTACTGCGATGACACAGGCCGAAAGCGAACAGGCCCAGCAGGAATATGCGCTTATGCAGCAGAATTTTCAGAGCCGTAAAGATGCCTTGCAGCAGGAATTATACAAGAACACCGAAGACCTGAAGACCAGTATCCGAAAAAGGATCGAAGAGTTCCTGAAGGACTATAACAAGCAGAAAACGTATTCTTTTATTTTTGCCTACGACCCCAGTTCCTTTATCTACTATAAGGATACCGTCTATAATATCACCTCCGACATGCTGGAGGGGTTGAATGCCTCCTACAAAAAGAAATAAGTGAGCCGGGCGCGGATGCCGGCTGTCCATGTGTGGGTTTAGACCGGCGCCCGCCGGGATGCCACCCGAAATGATACGGGAATGCGTTGATTTCCTTATCTTCCCATTGCGAACCAAAGGAATCCCATTGTGAACCGATGGCGAGGACCGGACCATATTATTCATGGTCCCGCCGTGCCGGAGGAAATGGCTTTTTACCGCAAACCCAACTTAAATCTACGGCAGCTCTATGGCAGAAACAACTCCTTCTTTCAAGCCTTCCCTTGGATTGCTCGATGGCACGATGATCGTGGCAGGATCCATGATCGGTTCCGGTATTTTTATCGTCAGCGCGGATATCACGCGCAATGTCGGCGGCGCCGGGTGGCTGATCCTGGTCTGGGCGATCACCGGCTTTATGACCCTCACCGCGGCGGTCAGCTATGGCGAGCTGAGTGGGATGTATCCTAAGGCCGGCGGTCAGTATGTCTATCTTAAAGAAGCCTATAACCCGCTGACGGGATTCCTGTATGGCTGGAGCTTCTTCGCCGTGATCCAGACGGGCACTATCGCCGCCGTAGGGGTGGCTTTCTCCAAGTTCGCCAGTTATTTTTCTTTCCTGTCCTTCATGGACGTGAAGCAGGAGAATATAATATTCTCTGTCGGAAAGTTTAGCCTGTACCCGGCCCAGCTCGTATCCATCGTGCTGATCATCTTCCTTACCTGGGTGAACACCCAGGGGATCAAGTCCGGGAAGATCATCCAGACCACCTTCACAGTAGTAAAGCTGCTGTCGCTGTTCGGCCTGATCCTGTTCGGCTTCCTGCTGGGTGCAAACCATCATATCTGGAACGACAACTGGGCCAATGGCTGGCATATGCAACAGCTGGCTCCCGCCGCCGGCGCGGGCAGCAATGATTTCCTCGGCACCCCGATCCTGGGCGTAGCTATGATCGGTGCGATTGCGGCGGCGATGGTCGGCTCCATCTTCTCCAGCGATGCATGGAACAATGTCACTTTTATAGCGGGAGAAATGAAGAACCCCAAACGTAATATCGGGATGAGCCTGTTCCTGGGCACGCTGATCGTCACCTCGATCTATGTGCTGGCCAATCTCATGTACGTGAGCGTCATGCCGGTGAGCGCAATTGCCTTTGCCCCACAAGACCGGGTAGCCGTCGCCGCTGCGAAGGTGATCTTCGGGCCACTGGGCACGTATGTGATCGCGGTCATGATCATGATCTCTACGTTCGGCTGTAATAATGGTCTGATCCTGGCAGGAGCCAGGGTATATTATACGATGGCAAAAGACGGATTGTTCTTTCGCCAGGCGGGCAGTCTGAATAAGAATGCGGTGCCTGGCTGGGCGCTGTGGGCGCAGTGTGTGGTGGCGTCGATCCTTTGCCTGAGCGGCAAGTACGGAGATCTGCTGGATATGATCGCCTTTGTCGCCGTCCTTTTCTACGCGCTGACAGTGGCGGGGATCTTTATCCTGCGCAAGAAAAGGCCCGATCTGGAAAGGCCTTATAAGGCCTTTGCCTATCCTGTGCTGCCGGGGCTGTATATATTATTGGCCGGGATATTCTGTATCGCGCTGATCATACAGAAACCTGGTTATGCGGGCTGGGGTTTGGGGATCGTGCTGGCGGGGATACCGTTGTATTATATTGCGCAGAGGAAGACACAGTAAGGACACTTTTATGTGATACAGACTGCGTTATGTTGTGCGACTTTGGTTATACTGCACAACCTGCATTGTGTTGTGCAACGCCGCGGTTTTTTCTCATGGGCTATTCGGAAGCCAGGCATTATCTTTCCTTCGGCTGATGAGGGCTTCAGCAGTTGAATCAGCTCGAAAATAAGGCGGCTTATGCATCAACACAATGCAGGTTGTGAAGATGTTGCTATGTTTGCATTCTTTTTGTGATGTGGTTATGTGTAAATTTTTGGTGTGAAATATTGTTATGTATGACCGATTTTAATAAGTTGTTTGGAGAGTTCGGTAAGATTCGGGCCGGGGTCATCGGGGATATCATGCTGGATACTTACTGGTGGGGGCATGTGGAACGGATATCGCCGGAAGCGCCGGTGCCGGTAGTAACCCTGGACAAACGTGAGTATCGGATCGGGGGCGCGGGCAATGTCGCGCTGAACCTGGCTTCGCTGGGCGCCAGCGTGGCTACCTTTTCCATTATCGGCAACGAAGAAGAAGGAAAGATCCTGGATCACCTGCTGCAAGATAACAGGATCGATACGGGTTATCTGCTGAAAAGCGATAGCCGCATCACCACCAATAAGTCCCGTATCATCAGCCGCAACCAGCATATGATGCGGCTGGATTCCGAGACGACCAAAGATATCACGGAGCAGGAAGAGGATCAGCTGATCTCCCAGGTGAAGAACTATCTGGACCGGGAGAAGCCACAGGTGATCATCTTCGAAGATTATAATAAAGGCGTGCTGACGCCAAGGGTGATCCGAGAAGTGATCGGGCTGTGCAACCATCGCCAGATCGTTACGGCGGTCGATCCCAAACGGAAAAATTTCTTCGCCTACGATGGGGTGACCATCTTCAAACCCAACCTCAAAGAAGTGAAAGAAGGGCTGAACCTGCTGCTGGAAGAGATCCATCTGCCCGCCCTCCAGGATATTCATCTGCAACTGACCGAAAAACTGAACCATCCCATTTCCTTTATCACCTTGTCGGAGAAAGGGATCTTTTATCAGGACTCCGATCAGTCCGGCATCATCCCCTCTCATCTGCGCAGCATTGCCGATGTTTCGGGTGCGGGAGATACGGTGATCGCCGTCGGCTCGCTGGTGTATGCGGCGACAAAAGATATCCGGCTGATGGCTGAAATAGCCAATATAGCCGGTGGGCTTGTTTGCGAGGAAGTGGGGACGGTTGCCATCAATAAGGAAAAGCTGTTGCAGGAGTGCAGGTTATTGCTGAAGTAAACAATACGACGGCTGAATTAATTTATCATGAACAAATACGCTGTCATCGTTGCGGGGGGATCGGGTACGCGTATGGGAACGCCAACTCCCAAGCAGTTCCTGCTGCTGAAAGGGCGGCCGGTGCTATGGCATACCCTTACCATTTTCCTGCAGGCATACGATGACCTGGAGATTATCCTGGTATTACCGGAAGAATACCTGGGGGAGGGTCGTGCCCTTGCCGATGCTACGGGCGAGGCCGGGCGTATACGGATCACCGGCGGTGGAGCTACCCGGTTCCATTCGGTGCAGAAGGGACTGGGGATGATCGGGGAGAGTGTCACCGGTGAGGGAGGGATGAGAGAGGGTACGGAACAGACCGGAAGTGAGGGCCGTGGGTATCCGGCGTTTGAGGACGGGCATAGAACGCGTGGCGAATCCGTCATCTTTATACACGATGGGGTGCGTTGCCTGCTGACGAGGGAACTTGTGCATCGGTGCTATGCCGGCGCCGTTGCGTTCGGCTCGGCTATTCCCGTTATCAATACAAAAGACAGCGTGCGATTGCTCACGGCGACGGGGAACGAAGCGGTGGAGCGCAGCCGGATAAAACTGGTGCAGACGCCGCAGACCTTTCTTGGCAGTATCATCCTGCCTGCTTATTCGGCGGCGGTAGAATACCACGAACGATTTACCGATGAGGCGACAGTGGTGGAGGCTGCGGGTCATTCTTTACACCTGGTCGAGGGGGAGCTCAATAATATCAAGATCACCACGCTGGAGGATATGACCATCGCGGAGGGGTTGCTGGAACGGAAATGATTTTTTTGCGGGGGGTGTGGATGAAAATGGGGATGGGTCGGGACGGTCGGCGAGGTACCCGAATGACAACGCGGGTGACCTTGGGGTGGGATCAGTGACTGGGGAGCTTGAATTCTTTTGCATGGTAAGGAAGATAGCCGAGCTGCTGATCGAACTCCTTATTGAACAGGAGCCGGAATGCATTCACGGCATCCACGGTGTCGGGCCAGCCGGAATAATTTTGTTCAGGCGTGCGGGCATAGAACTGGTTATCGTATTCGAGATATTTGTTCTCAGCCGGGAATCCCCTGTACCCGTGATCGCTCATGACCATGATCATAGCCCCCGGATCATGCCGGAGGATCGTATCGATGGAGTTGATCAGGATCGTATTTCCATATTTCAGATAGCCCAGGTAGAGATCGTTCATATACTTGACGTCTGTGCCCATTTTTTCTTGTATGAAATGCCTGAAATTCACTTCATTTCCAGCGGAATCCTTAAAGAAGGGGGAATGAGGAATAAAAAAATGCGCGTACACGAACTTCGGATTTTTCCCGGGAGCTGCCGATGCCGCGTCAAGATGCTCCCCGACATATTCATTGTGATATTGAATGTTATAATCCATTGGATTCAGGAAACGCAGGATCTTTTTATCGGAGATCATCCAGGCGAATTTTTCTTTCGCCGAATAGAAGAAGGTCTGATCGTCGATAAGATCCTTTTCGACGATAATGCTTTTGAACTGGGATACTCCTACTTCTCCCGAATCTTCCAGCCTGAAGGGAGAAAGATTGACCATTTCATAATTCCTGCTTTTCAGGAACCGGATCACGCGGGAATTCCGGATCAATACTATGCCCGATGAAAAGAGCAGGTGGTCTTCTTCGGCGGTCCTGCCCTGAATTTCACCGTGCAAATAATTCATGTTGAGAATGGAGGGCATGGAGAAAAAAGTGTAATTATAATTCGATCTGGCCACCCGGGGCGCAAAAAACCCTCTGGCGGCGAGCATGGTTCCCAGCGGGTCATTGTAGTTGAAAGCCTTCTGCAGACCGGCATTTCCCTGGTATTCGTCCAGCAGGATAAAATAGATATCAGGATGGGCGGGCGAATGGGCGAGACCGGGAGCCTGGGGGGTGGAGGCCGGAGCATTTGGCGTCCCGGTAGCGGGGCCGGGGAGCGGGGAGGGTTCATTTTCTATGGACAGCAATGGCTGCTGGCGGTTCACGGATCTGTACAACAACGGAAAGGCTTCCGACAGGCAGAAGAAGATCAGCAAAAGGTTCAGAAACAGGATCGTTCTTTCCGGAGCGGACCGCAGGCGGCGGATATAAAAAAAGATCACGGCCAGGAACAGGGCAAGGGCCGGATAGGACCATCTGTACCTGTTGAATGGATGGAGCCATTTCTGCGCTTGAAGGAAATGGTCGAAATTTTCAAAGAAGAAATAAATGCTCAGCAGGATAAAACAGTAGAGGGCCGCTTTGTAATTTTTTTTGGCAAAGACCCGGAAGAGAATAAAATAAAGAATGAATGCCCTGGCCATGTATCCGAGCAATAACCAGGCTACTTGCTCGCCGGGAATAACGTTGAAATAAATGTTGGCATTCTTTAAAATGAAGAATATCGGAACGAGGGCCCAGAAAAAAGGTTTTTTTTTGATCAGCTGACCGGCAGTATGGAGAGATCTCTGCATAATCGATGGGGTTATGTATCATTTCAGCAGGCGGATGGGCCAGGGCAGTTGATTGTGCCGGTAAAAAAAATAGGGTTGATCCGTTGAACCAAAGCTACGGTAAAAATGCGCGATGCCGGGTATATCGGAACCTTCGAAATCAAGGATCAGACGCTGCCCCGGGATATTCGACTTGCCCGATGAATGCGGGCGCCCCGAAATGCCAGATTGCCCAGCGACGGGAGTTTGCCCTGAGAATTCCTGTATGATCTTATCCAGCAACAGATGATTGGCCCCTGCACGCCGCCCTTCGGGCAAGGTGGTCGCCTGCAGCAGGGAAAGCCGGCCCCTCTCCTCCAGCAGGAGGGCGGTGGCAAGCGGTTGTCCTTCCCCGCCAGTAATAGCCCTGATCATCGCCTGACCCCTGCCCTGAAGGAGGAGGCAGAGTTTTTCAAAACGTTCATAGGCTTCTTTTTTTACGTGGGGGACACGCTCCCCGTACTTACTTCTGTTGAGCCGAAGGGAAAAGGACAGATCAAGATCGGTGATATAGTTCAGCGGCAGGCGGGCTGCCGTTCTCAAAGTCCCCACGAGCCCTTTCTTATAATTCCCTGCAAGCAGTTCATAGGGCGCATCGAGGGCCAGGATGAAATTGGCATGTGCCTGTAACAAGGAATGAGGATTGCCATGATTCAGAAAGATCTCGGCAAAACGAAAGTGATCGCCGACCCTTTTCAGGAATGCTTCCACAAGGCTCGCCGGTATTGCGTCGCTGGAAAAAATGCCCAGCTGCTGGGTAAACGGGGGCTGATAAAGGTATCTGATGCCCCATTTCTTTTTCCAGGTGAGAGGCATGATGGCCGTATAGTCATCCAGCACCAGGGCGTCCCATTGCCCATCGGTCATAGTGTCCAGCCACCAGCTCCGGCCATAGATCAGTCCATTCGGGGCCTTGTCGATACAGGCATTCCATTTTGCATCATCGATCTCATGTCTGTGCAGATGCCGGATAGAGTAAGCAAGGTTTCCGTCGGGGACGGCGCTGAGACTGGCGGAACTGTTTTTGGCGTTGCCCATATCAGAGGGGGATATTGTTTGGGAACAGGGTCCGGATGCTGATATTCTGGATATCGATGCTGAAGGATATTTTTTTGAAGAAGCCGTTCTGATCGGCTAGTGTCTTTAACTGATCGCGGAAATCGCTGCTGTAGATAACCGGAGCGTAAATATTAAAGACGTTGTGGAAGAGGGAAAGCTGGAGGCCTGCCGTGTAGAGGAACTTGCTGGTGGGAGCATTGTTCTGCCATCCTCCGGAATAGGTGCCGAGGTCGAAGAACAGCTTCAGGGGCAGCCATGAAGGTACGAGGTCGCGGGGGAGGGTGCTGTTGAAGTTGAGAGCAGCAACCCAGTTGTCCGATCTTCCTTCGAGAAAATCAAAATTGGGTACCCGGATCTTCAGCCCGCCGTCCCTGATCATGATCTGCTGGCTGGCGAGACCGGTAAATTCATTCCTGCCATAGAAATAATTGCTGTAGGTGTAATCTTCATTGCCCGTCACTCCCGTGAGCTTTGGCATGTAGCGCTGGATATCGTTGAGGGAATTCTTATTGCCTATATAACCGAATTTTGCGGCAAAGATGCGCAGGTCCATGCCCCCGCCTTTTGAATAATTAAAGAAATAATTCCCCGTGAGATTGAGCCGGTAGAATGCGCTGGCCTGCTGTAACTGGAGGAGGGCCCTGTATGGATAGAGCGCTCTTTTGTCCTCTATGTTGAAGCTAAGCTGGTTGAGGTAGCGGAAAGCATATTTTTTCGCGGCGAGGGGGTAGGCGATGGAGTCGGTGGACTTGATCACATAGTTGGTGAACGATTTTTCTCCGATGAGATAGGTTTTCCATTCGACCCATCTTTCGAGCGTACTGCGGGCCGTGGGGTTGTTCAGGGTCAGGCGCAGAGAGGGGGCGAACTTATAGAATCCGCCGAAGAGCTTGTTCCCGTTGCTGTCGGCGCCGGAGACGGAGGAGAAGCGCGATCCGGTCAGACCAAGCACGATCTTCCGGAATCGGTTGTCGGGGTACCAGGTATAGCTGGCTCCGCCGATGCCGTTCAGCTGGTGGCTGTTTGTCGCGTAGAGCGGTGCCAGGAAGAACTGAAATTTATCCGGGGGGAGATTGTAATTATGGATCAGCGCCCCGAGCATGAGCCCGTCATATTTGTTCACCCCCAATGCGGGAAGTATATTGATGTAATCGATCTGGCCGGTGTTGCGGGCGGAAAATAAGAGCGTGGGACGTATGGTGCGGTGTGTATTGAATGGGGTCAGGGGGCCTTTTTTATCCAGCAGGGCAAACAGGGAATCCTGTGGTTGGCAGCTGGTGGACTCGATCACCGACCGGAAGTCTCCGGGAGCGGGATGCCGGAATTGCCAGAGACGGAACCAGGCCTGCATGCAGCTGTCGAAGAGCGGAGTGCCGAGGTGCTGTTCCAGTTGCTGCATCCAGAGGGCGGCCTTGGTGTAGGCGATGAGGTCGTAGTTGGCTGCCGTAAAATCTTCGGAGCTGGTCGATATGGGCTGGTCCTGTCGTTGTTTGGCTGCGGCGTCGACGAAGAGGCGGTCCTGGTCAGCCGGTAACTTGCGGAGGAGCCAGGCGTTGTTGGCCTCATGGGGA